>NZ_JBNPYB010000011.1:0-200853 GCF_050432985.1 Pantoea sp. AN62
TTGGTCGGAAAAACGCTTCTTCATGGGGATGTCCTCATGTGGCTTATGAAGACATTACTAACATCGGGGTGTACTAATCAACGGGGAGCAGGTCAGGATTAGTAAGATGAACAGTCGTGAGTGAATCGTAAACTTCCCGATTTTTATCAGTAGTGTTATCAAGGTTAAAAGGAATCCAGCCATGAAAAGGGTTGAATGCTCTGATAGGTACATTATGAAGAATTCGGTAATCAGGCAAAGAGTCAAAAGATGGATAGCTTTTTAACTCAAATTCAATCCATTCGGAAATGTCAGTAAGTCCAAGTTTGACCGATATCATCTTTGCTCTTGATAGCAAATCTTCGATGTTGGTTGAACTTGAACTTGCCATATCTTGCAGCTTGAGAACGGGCGAGTCTTGCATGGTTTTTGCTCACTGTGTAGTCAAACACTCATGTTATCTATAAGCACAGCTTACTTCTACTCTGATTTAAAGCCGTTACTCTTTTCGTGGTTATGTGGGCAAAATGAGCCTCTCAGAACTTCATAGCTGGCGTTTCAGGCATCACTATCAGGCTTAACATCAACGTAATCAGTGACCCTTCCCTTCAGACCACTATTCAAAGGTTCGTTACCAGTAAACCTGTATTCCTTCTCGTTAAGCTGAATGAAGAAGTGTATCCACCCGCCTATGTCAAATCCTTCCCTGTTCAGTGGCAGATCGTAGAATGTGAACCCACTGTGAAGCCATACGTCACAGGTTTGCTTTTTCATATCGAGCCTGATTTCTGAGATGTGTTTCTTAGCAATCAGGTTTAATTCGATTCTGTCAGCACGTCTGGACAGGTCAAGCTGATGGACTGTTTCAACGTTAACGCTGGTCAGCATCCTTAGCCGAAGTTTGTCGATCTCTGATTGCTTGCTGGTCAGATCTGCTTCAGCCTGCTGATACAGCTTCGCTAACCTGTCAGATCCACCAGTACGGACTATCATGCTCTCAAAGTTAGTAAGGGTCTGCTCAATCGCTTGATGCTCTGCCTCAAGTGTCTGTAGCTGGTGGCTGTCAGTGTTGTTACCAGACAGTAACAGGGGCAGGTTTGACAGGAGTCCTTCAACCAGCACAGAATCCACCAGAGAGCGTGATATAGCGTTTCCTTTCCCCCGCTTGCCCTTACCCTTCCCCCCTTCATAACGTTGCTCAGGGTGGCAGCTACAGCGTTTCAGGCGGTACATTGAGCAAACGTAGTAACCATATCGCTCAGGTGTGACAGATGATGAGATAACAGCACTGCCACACTTACACTTGAGGATACCTTTGAACAGATTTACGTTCGTTGGGTTGTCACTATTGCTGGATCTTCCTTTCCCCTCTCGCATGGCCTGAACCGTCTGGAAGTCAGCAAGTGAGATTAAACGGGGATAGTAGCCCGGTATGATCTGAGCTTCATCGACGTTAACGGTTTTCTTTGAGGGGACATAGTCACCAATTACAGCCCGATTGTTGAGCAACCCATTCACAGAAGACTGATTCCAAGTTTTGGATTGATTGGTGAGTGTGGGTACGTCTTCACTGTTAAGTGTCTGAGCGATGACGCTCATTGAGACACCAGCCAGACGCATTTCAAAGATACGTTTTATGGTTTGAGCATGAGTGTTATAGATGAATGTTGTGTTTCGTCCCTCATGATTGGGTAAACCTTCACCTGTTGGGACAGGTTTCACCCAACGGGCGCAGGATTTAGAGATCAGCTTACCCGTTGTAATTGCATCTGCCCGAAGCTGTGACCAATTCTTCCTGCTATGATGGGATTTCTGCTCAGACGCTTTGTGGTAGGTCTCTGCATCAACCATGAATGAGATACGCCCACCCATGTCCTTAAAGTTGTCAGCGTCATAGATACGTCCTGTGGCGAGGAATACAACGACAAACCCCAGACTGAACAGATCCTTCATTTGGGCGATTGCATCATCATAATCAAGCCTTGAGAGCCTGGAGGCGTCCTCTACCAGCAGATAGCAGGGTTCAGGGAATCGCTGTAGCTTTCGATCTTCCAGCATCTGCAAGAATGCTTTACGTTCGTCATGCTCGTGCTTCTTCCATGCTGATTTACCAATGTCCTGATACGTGCTGTGATAGATAATTTGTGGCTGGTGGTCACACCAATCTTTAATCAATTTGCGCTGACGCCTGATAGATGTTCCCTGCTCCTGTATTGCTGAGCTGAAACGAACATAACCAACAGCATCTTTTATAATTTTCAATCACCTACACCTCAATCGCTCATCTATGAGGGTATTTTATGAAATTACGAAATAAATTGCTATTGACCAATATGCGCACCGTGCTTGGCAGCATGGAGCTGGACGAAATGTTATCGCAGCGCGACAGCATTAATACCCGGCTGCTGCATATCGTCGATGAAGCTACCAATCCGTGGGGCGTTAAAATCACCCGTATTGAGATCCGCGATGTGCGTCCGCCGCAGGAGCTGATCGGTGCGATGAATGCGCAGATGAAAGCGGAGCGTACCAAACGCGCCGATATTCTGACGGCGGAAGGAGTACGACAGGCAGCGATCCTGCGCGCCGAAGGGGATAAACAGTCGCAGATCCTTAAAGCCGAAGGGGAACGGACCTCGGCCTTTTTGCAGGCCGAAGCGCGGGAACGTCAGGCGGAAGCGGAAGCCAACGCCACCAAAATGGTTTCTGAAGCGATTGCCGCCGGTGATATTCAGGCGATCAACTACTTCGTGGCGCAGAAATATACCGACGCACTGCAAAAAATTGGCGAAGCCAATAACAGCAAAGTGGTGATGATGCCGCTGGAGGCAAGCAGCTTACTCGGCTCGATTGCCGGCATCGGTGAACTGCTGAAAGAATCCCGCACCGAGTCGAAACGCTGATGCTGGTCGATATCATTGCCCATCCGCACTGGTTCTGGCTGACGCTCGGCGGCCTGCTGCTGGCGGCGGAAATGCTGGGCACCAGCGGTTATCTGCTGTGGAGCGGCCTGGCCGCGGTGATGGTAGGCATTATCGAATGGTTTATCCCGTTCAGCTGGACCGCTCAGGGCACAATGTTTGCCGTCCTGACGCTGGTCTGCGTCTTTTTCTGGTATCGCTGGATGCGCTACCGTGAAGCACGCCAGGTTCCGAACTCGCTCAATCAGCGCGGCAGCCAGATGATTGGCCTGCAGTTAACCCTCGATAGCGCGCTGCAGAACCGCACCGGGCACGTGCGGATTGGCGACAGCAGCTGGCGGGTTCAGGCTGAACAGGATCTGCCGGCGGGAACGCCGGTCGAAGTGGTGGCGGTTGAAGGCATTACCCTGCGCATTCAGCCGCGCTTACCGCCCGGCTGAGAACAGCATCCGGCCAGATTGTTGATGATTGGGCATTCTGCGCTGTCGTCGCCCGGACAGGCCTCGGCCAGCGCCAGCAAACGTGCGCGCATCGCGTGCAGCTCCTCAATATGCGCCGCAATCTCATCGGCTTTCTGCAGGGTCCGCGCCTTAACGTCGGCACTGTGGCGCACCGGATTATTAAACAGCGCCACCAGTTCACGACACTCATCCAGCGTAAAGCCGACCTGACGCGCCTGGCGTAACAGATTGAGTTCATCCAGATGACGCACGCTGTAGCTGCGATAGCCATTTTCACTGCGCAGCGGAGCCGTCACCACCCCCTTCTCTTCATAAAAACGAATCGCCTTGCTGGTGAGTCCGGTCTTTTTCGCCACATCGCTGATGTTCATTTTGCTCCCCTTGACCTTCCCCTTGATGGAAGGTTTATGCTTAATCATGAATCGAAACTGACCACCCGGTCAAATCTGATCACACAAGGAGTTCATCATGTCACATACCATTTCTCTGGCCCTGGACGGTCTGTCCTGCGGCCATTGCGTTAAACGGGTAAAAGAAGCGCTGGAACAGCGGGACGATGTTGAGCAGGCTGAGGTCACGCAGCAGGAAGCACGGGTTTCCGGTGCGGCCGATGCGGCAGACCTGATCGCGACCGTCGAACAGGCCGGTTATCACGCCACGCTGAAAACGCCTGACAGCTCCCCAAAGCCTGAGCCGTTGACAGCATCGGAGCCGCCGCCGGAGGCGCTGACAACGGAATCGCTTTCCCGTCCGGCAGAAAAAACCGTTCCTGCTCACATGTTGCTGATTGAAGGCATGACCTGTGCCAGCTGCGTAAGTCGGGTAGAAAAAGCGTTGCAGCAGGTGGCTGGCGTTAGCCAGGCCCGGGTTAACCTGGGCGAACGCAGCGCGCTGGTGCTGGGCGAAGCCGATCCGCAGCAGCTGATCGCGGCGGTGGATGCCGCCGGTTATGGCGCGCAGGTAGTCGATGATGAGCAGGAACGGCGTGAAAAACAGCAGCAGAGCGCCCGCAGCGCAATGCGCCGTTTTAGCTGGCAGGCCGCAGTGGCCTTAGCCTTTGGCGTGCCGCTGATGATCTGGGGCATGCTGGGCGACAACATGATGCTGACCGCCAGCAACCACAGCCTCTGGCTGACGCTGGGGGTGATGACACTGCTGGTGATGGTGATCACCGGCGGACATTTTTATCGCAGCGCCTGGCGCAGTGCCCGCAACGGCAGCGCCACCATGGATACGCTGGTGGCGCTGGGTACCGCCGCGGCCTGGATCTACTCGTTCGGCGTGGTGCTGTGGCCCGACTTTTTCCCGTCGCAGGCGCGGCATCTCTATTTTGAAGCCAGCGTGATGATCCTCGGGTTGATCAACCTCGGGCATGCGCTGGAGCAGCGGGCGCGTCAGCGATCGTCAAAAGCGCTGGAACGCCTGCTCGATCTGACTCCGGCGCAGGCGCGACTGGCCGATGAACAGGGCGATAGCTTAATTCCCCTTAGCGCGGTGCAGCCCGGCATGATGCTGCGTCTGGTGACCGGCGATCGGGTGCCGGTTGATGGGGAGATTACCGCTGGTGAGGCCTGGTTTGATGAGGCGATGCTGACCGGTGAAGCGGTGCCGCAAAGTAAAGGCCCGGGTGAGGCGGTGTTTGCCGGTACGCTGGTGCAGGATGGTTCAGTGCAGTTTGAAGCCCGCGCAACCGGCAGTCACACTACGCTGTCGCGCATTATCCGGCTGGTACGCCAGGCCCAGAGCAGCAAACCTGACGTCGGCCGCTTAGCCGATCGCATCTCTGCGGTGTTCGTCCCGGTGGTGGTGGCGATTGCGCTGATCAGCGGCGGCATCTGGTACCTGTTCGGGCCACAACCGCAAATCGCCTATATGCTGGTGATCGCCACCACCGTGCTGATTATTGCCTGTCCCTGCGCATTAGGACTGGCGACGCCGATGTCGATTATCGCTGGCGTGGGTCGGGCCGCCGAACTCGGCGTGCTGGTACGGGATGCCGATGCGTTGCAGCGTGCCAGTCAAATCGACACGCTGGTGTTCGATAAAACCGGCACCCTGACGGCCGGTACGCCGCAGGTCAGCGAGGTTCGGGTCTGGGGTGATGCCAGCCGCGAGTCGGTACTGCAGACCGCCGCCGCGCTGGAATACTCCTCCGGCCATCCGCTGGCTAAAGCGATTGTTGCCGCGGCTGACCTCACCCGTGCGCCGTCACTGGCACAATTTCGTACAATACGCGGCAAAGGGGTCAGCGGCATACTGGATGGCAGAGCGTTACTGCTGGGTAATGCCGCCCTGCTGCAGGAGAATGGGGTCGATTCTCAGCCCGCGATGGCGGATATCGAACGTCTGACGCAACAGGGTGCGACGCCGGTGTTACTGGCTGAACAGGGCCAGCTGATTGGCCTGATCGCCCTGCGCGATGCGCTGCGGCCGGAAAGCGCCACCGCCCTGAAACGGCTGCATCAGTCGGGTTATCGCCTGATTATGCTCACCGGTGACCACCAGAATACTGCGCAGGCGATTGCGGCTGAGGTGGGAATTGATGAGGTGATCGCCGGCGTGCTGCCAGAAGGCAAGGCAGCGGCGATTGCGCAGTTACAGCAGCAGGGCCGGCGCGTCGCCATGGTCGGTGACGGCATTAACGATGCGCCCGCACTGGCCCAGGCTGAGGTAGGGATTGCCATGGGCGGCGGCAGCGACGTGGCGGTAGAAACCGCCGGCATTACGTTAATGCGCGCCGATCTCAACAGCGTCGCCGATGCGTTAGCCATCTCGTCAGCCACGCTGCGCAATATCCGCCAGAACCTGTTCGGGGCCTTTATTTATAACAGTATTGGTATTCCGGTAGCGGCTGGCGTGCTCTACCCGTTGACCGGTACCCTGCTCAGCCCGATTGTGGCAGGCGCTGCGATGGCGCTCTCCTCGATTACGGTGGTTGCCAACGCCAATCGCCTGCTGCGCTATCAGCCGCCGCGCCAGCAATAGCCGTTTCGGCGCTGTTTTTCGGCGACTGAAGCCGCTAGCATGGGGTTTTAAATAGCGAAGGACCGGGAATGACAGGCAACGTTTGGCGCTCACTGCGCGGCTTCATCAGCCAACTTTTTCCCGCCAGCTACCGCTGGCCTGCCATCGATGTCCGGCTCGGCGAATGTCATCTGCATCTGGTGGGCAGTATTCATATGGGAACGCGGGATATGCAGCCGCTGCCGGCGCGGCTGCTGCGTCAGCTGCAGAAGGCCGATGCGCTGATCGTCGAAGCGGATATTACCCAGGGCAGCTCGCCGTTTGATGGCAGCGCGGATCGTCCCCCGCTGGCGACCCGGCTTGATGATGAGGCTTTGCAGACGCTCACCGCGCTGTGTCACGAAATGAACCTGTCGATCGGTTCATTTGATACCCTGCCCGCCTGGCAGATTGCGCTGATGTTGCAGGCGCAGCAGGCGCAACGGCTGGGATTGCGGCCCGACTACGGCATTGATTATCAGCTGTTGCAGGCGGCAAAGCGCTGGAACAAGCCGGTGATTGAGCTGGAGGGCGCTGAAGCGCAGATTGCGCTGCTGAATACGCTGCCGGATGACGGCATGGCGCTGCTGCAGGATACGCTGACCCACTGGCATACCAATGCGCGGCTGCTGCAAATGATGGTCAGCTGGTGGCTGGATACGCCGCCGCGCCAGCCGCAGATTGCTCTGCCGGCCACGTTTAGTCAGGCGCTCAACGATACGTTGATCGGTCAGCGTAATGCGCAGTGGCGGGATAAACTGCAGGCCTTAGCGGCGGGAGACTACGTGGTGGCGGTCGGTGCGCTGCATCTCTACGGTGAGGATAATTTGCCCGGGATGCTGAAGACGCGCTGAAAAAAAAGAGAGCCGATAATGCTACCGGCCCGTCAAAGAGGAATTTGTTTATGATTTTGGTTATCGCTCAGCAATCAGATTGCTGGCGCGCGGCCAATTCTCGCGCAAAGCACAAAATTTCGCCACCTTTATTCAACGATCGGGCGCAATAAGATTTTTCTTAGGAAGGGACCGGTATGACACCTGCAGTAAAACTACTGGAAAAACAAAAAGTCAGCTTCACTCTGCACCCCTATGAACACGACAGCAGCGAAACCCATTTTGGTGATGAGGCAGTGCGTAAACTGAATCTGGACGCGCGTCAGGTCTATAAAACGCTGCTGGTGGCGCTGAATGGCGAGGCAAAACAGCTGGCGGTGGCGGTCACGCCGGTATCAACCCAGCTCGATTTGAAAAAAGTCGCCAAAGCGCTGGGGGCTAAAAAAGTCGATATGGCCGATCCGCTACAGGCGCAGCGGGTGACCGGCTACCTGGTCGGCGGCATCAGTCCGCTGGGGCAGAAGAAACGGCTGCCGACGGTGATCGATATTTCTGCTGCCGACTTTGCCACTATCTTTATTTCCGGCGGCAAGCGCGGGCTGGATATTGAACTGGCACCGCAGGAACTTGCCCGCCTGCTGGACGCCCCTCTGGCGGATATCGCCCGCCACGATTAAACCCGCGGCTGGGCGCATAGCTGATCGATCATCCAGCGTCCCGCCGGCCCCGGTGGGTTACGGCGCGACCAGATCACCTCAACCGCAATATGCTGCGGCCAGCCCGGCAGCGGCAGCTCCTGCAACACGCCATGGCCAAACTGCTTTACCAGCCAGCGTGGCAGGATGGTCCAGCCAAAGCCCTGCTCTGCCATCTCCAGCAGCAATAAATAGGTGGGCGCTGACCAGATGCGCCCCATTGAGGTCGGTTCGCGCTGCTCGACCCAGGTATTCAGTCGCAGATGGCGCACCTCTTCAAGCTGACTCTCACTGAAGGTTTTAAGCATCGCCAGCGGATGCTGATGGTGCAGATAAACCGCCATCTGAGCCTCCACCTGCAGGCGTGCCACCGCAATATCGGCTGGCAGCGCGGGCTGCGCCCGCACCACCCCGAGATGGACCCGCCCGGCCTGCAACAGATCCAGCACATCGCCATCTTCCGCCATCATGCACTCCAGCTCGATCTCCGGAAAGCGTGCGTCAAACTGCTTTAGCAGATGCTCGTGATGATCGGTTTGCCAGAAATCAGAGACGGCAAAACTTAACCGCGGCTCTACGCCCTGCGATAAACGTATTGCCAGCGCATCCAGCCGCTCACTGGCGGCGAGAATTTGCTGCACCTGCGGCAGTGCGCGTCGTCCCTGCTCGGTTAATACCGGCTGGCGTCCGCCACGATCAAACAACACCAGGCCGAGGTCGTCTTCTAAATTCGCCACCGCCGCACTGATGGTGGACTGACTTTTTCCCAGCGCCCGCGCGGCGGCAGAAAACGAGCCGCTGGTCACGGTCTGGACAAAGGCCTCAAGGGATTCCGGGGAGTAACGCATCTTATCCATCGCTTTTTTCGATAGGTGTTCATTTCATTTTAGCATTCTGCGGTGAGAGAATGCCTGGCATAACCCGAGGAGAGTTAAGTCATGCGTACCCGCTCACTAAAAGAACGTATTTTACATGCCGTCTGTTTTGAAACGCTGGCGATTCTGACCGTATCACCGCTGGCCGCATGGGCGATGAATAAGCCACTGTTTCAGATGGGATCGCTGGCGATTATGTTGTCTACCGTCGCGATGCTGTGGAACATGATCTACAACAGCGGATTTGATCGGCTGCACCCGCCAGGGCAGAAACGCAGTGCTGGCGTGCGCGTGATGCACGCACTGGGTTTTGAAGGGGGATTTATCCTGATTGGCCTGCCGATTGCGGCCTGGATGCTGGCTATTTCGCTGTGGCAGGCGTTTCTGGTGGAAGTCGCCTTCTTCCTGTTCTTCCTGCCCTACACCATGGCCTATAATTGGGTGTGGGACAAACTGCGCGAGCGCTGGATCAGCCGCAAATCCTGTCAGGCATAAAAACAATCGGGAGGCGCAAGCGCCTCCCGATGCGTTCAATGCGCCCGGGCTGTTTCGTTCCCCCACGGCCAGATCCACGCCAGAATCATTTTAGGGTAGTTGCGTTTACGCGCTTTCTCCGCCGCCTCATCACGCTGCCTGATCTGCTCGTCGGTGAGATGCACTACCTGTCCCTGCGGCTGGTAGTCGCTGGCCTTGATCGGCGAATGCGCCTTGATCCAGTCGCGCAGCACCTGCGCATCTGGCACGCCGCTGTTAACGTAGCCAGCATGATTATCCAGCCGTGGATAGCCATCGCCGCCCGCGGCATTAAAGCTGTTGGTCGCCATGCGATAGTGCTGCGTCTCCTCGAGCGGCTTACCGTTGATGCGGATATCGCTGACCTCTTTACCGTCGGCCGTCAGGCTGATCCCGGCAAACTGGGCGTAGCCGCCTGAGTCAGGCTGGATATTGGCCACCACCGCCAGATATTTTTTGATCTCGGCACCGGTCAGGCTTACCGACACCACCTGATTGCCGAACGGCTGAACCTGCAGCAGATCGCGCCAGCTCAGTTTGCCGGTTTTCAGGGACGCGCGGATACCGCCGCCGCTCATCACCGCAAAGTCAGCCTGGGTATGCGCCATCTGTGCCCGTAAAATCAGCTGGCCGAGATTGGTCTGCTCAAAGCGCACCTGCTCTTTTTCGCCCCTGAAATCCCCCTCTGCGCTGCCGACATTGACGGTCAGCTTTGCTTCAGCCCGTTTCTGAAACGGCATCAGCAGCTTCATCATCGCACTGTTTTTCGGGATCTCCTGCTGCCAGGTGAGCCAGGTTTCACTGCCGTCGGCATTCTTCACCAGATGCTTAAGGTTAACCGGCACCAGCTGGTACGCCTCCAGCGTGACCTGACCATTACGGTAGGTGAAATCGCCGCGCCCGACATATTTGCCCCATTTATCCGCCTGCATGATCCAGATGCCGTTCTGTTTATCGGGCTGACACGGCTGGCCAGGCTGATAATTTTTCACGCTGACGTTCTCTTTTTCCATGCAGACTGCATCGTGCGAGTGACCGCCGACGATCAGGTCGAGGGTGCCGGCCGGCAGGCTGCGTGCCAGCGTGACATCACCGATGCCGTTACTGCCGTGCTTGCCGTCGTCGTAGTGGCCCAGATGCGTCAGCGCGACAATCACGTCCGGTTTCTCACTGGCGCGTAACTCTGCCACCGCTTTGATGGTTTCGGCGATCGGATCGCGGAATTCGACATCGGTTAAGCCCGCCGGGTTGGCCAGCCGGGCAGTATCGGGCGTAATCAGCCCCAGTACCGCAATTTTCAGGCCGAGACGATTGAACACCGCCCACGGTTTAAACATCCGCTCGCCGCTGCTCTTCTGGTAGACATTAGCCGCCAGCAGCGGGAATCTTGCCCACTTCTCCTGCTTGCGCAGCACCGCAATCGGCTTGTCGAATTCATGATTGCCGAGCGCCATTGCATCGTAACCAATCAGGTTCATGGCGCGAAAATCGGGTTCAGCATCCAGTTCATCCGATTCCGGCACCCCGGTGTTGACGTCGCCCGCCGAGAGGATTAATGCGCCGCCGCCTTTGGCCTGCACCTCATAGCGCAGCGTATCCATCAGCGTTTTTTGTGCTGCCAGACCATATTCACCCTGCGGATTGAACCAGAAGTGACCATGTTCATCATTGGTGTGCAGCAGGCTAAAGCGGTACGTGCGGTCAGGCTCTGCAGCCTGAGAAAACAGCGGCATCAGCGCCAGTACTAGCGCAACGCTCGATCCTGCCCATCGTGATAACAACACCGTTAATCTCCTTATTTCTGTCTGGCCCGTTTATCTCTGCGGGTTCGCTCACCGGGCTGCCCCACTGTTTCGCACATTCTTCTGATGAACTCAAGGCTAAAGCACGCGGCAGGCGTCAGTGACGATGAATTACGCCCCGGCGGGCAGCATAGTGAATGCCAGATGAAAGTGGATTGCGCCGACCTGACGGCTGACGGCCTGTCAAAACTGTGCCGGGCGACGGTTTAGCTGACGAATAGGGTCATTAGCCATTGATTCGCGTCACGCTTAGGGCATTTATCCGACGTAATCTTTATTTATCCGGCCTTTAATAATGCGCCAGCACGGCCGATATTAACGATAAGCAACCAAAATGGCCTTTCGGTTACGTTTTTCTCTCATTTAACCGATTTTTTCTGCTCTTCCCGCAAATTGCTCAGCGAAAGCGTCCATTTTGCATTAAACTTCTTTGTTACAAGCAGATACATTTGCATACAAGGAGACAGGCATGCATCACACCACACCGTTGATCACCACCATTGTCGGAGCACTGGTTCTGGCATTTCTCCTTGGGATGCTGGCAAACCGCCTGCGCATTTCACCGCTGGTCGGCTACCTGCTGGCTGGCGTGCTGGCCGGTCCCTTTACGCCAGGTTTTGTCGCCGATACTAACCTCGCGCCGGAACTGGCGGAGCTGGGGGTGATTCTGCTGATGTTTGGCGTTGGCCTGCACTTCTCGTTAAAAGACCTGATGTCGGTAAAGTCGATCGCCATTCCCGGTGCGGTCGCACAGATAGCGGTTGCGACGTTACTGGGAATGGGTCTGTCATGGACGCTGGGATGGTCGTGGATGACCGGCCTGGTGTTTGGCCTCTGTCTCTCCACCGCCAGTACCGTGGTGTTACTGCGGGCGTTAGAAGAGCGTCAGTTAATTGATAGCCAGCGCGGCCAGATCGCTATTGGCTGGCTGATTGTTGAAGATCTGGTGATGGTGCTGACGCTGGTATTGCTGCCGGCGATTGCTGGCATGATGGAACAGGGTAACGCCAGCGCCGGACTGCTGGCGTGGGACCTGCTGTGGACCATCGGTAAAGTGGCCGCCTTTATGGTGCTGATGATGGTGGTCGGACGGCGTGCCGTTCCGTGGATCCTCGCCCGCAGCGCCGCCACCGGCTCACGCGAACTGTTTACGCTGGCGGTGTTAGCGCTGGCGCTGGGGATTGCGTTTGGCGCGGTTGAATTCTTCGATGTCTCATTCGCGCTCGGCGCCTTCTTTGCCGGCATGGTGCTGAACGAATCTGAACTGAGCCACCGCGCCGCCCGCGATACCCTGCCGTTGCGCGATGCTTTCGCCGTGCTGTTCTTCGTCTCGGTCGGCATGCTGTTTGATCCGTCGATTCTGGTGACGCAGCCGCTGGCGGTGCTGGGTGCGCTGGTGATTATCGTGGTGGGCAAATCCGTTGCCGCCTGGCTGCTGGTGACGCTGCTGGGCCACTCCCGCCGTACCGCATTGACTATCTCGGTCAGCCTGGCGCAAATTGGCGAGTTCGCCTTTATTCTGGCCGGACTCGGCATCTCGCTCGGCCTGCTGAGCGATGAAGGCCGCAATCTGGTGCTGGCAGCGGCTATCCTGTCGATCATGATCAACCCGATCCTGTTTACCCTGCTGGAGCGTTTCCTGGCGAAAACCGAAACCATGGAAGAGCAGACGCTGGAAGAGGCGATCGAGGAAGAGAAGCAGATCCCGGTGGAGTTCTGCAATCACGCGGTCATCGTCGGCTATGGCCGGGTCGGCAGCCTGATCGGCCAGAAGCTGATTGAGGCCAACGTGCCGCTGGTGGTGGTTGAGAATTCCCGTCCACGCGTCGAAGCGCTGCGTGAGCGAGGCATTAAAGCGGTGCTGGGCAATGCAGCCCGGGCTGAAACCATGGAGCTGGCACGGCTGGATTGCGCCCGCTGGCTGTTGCTGACCATCCCGAATGGCTATGAAGCGGGTGAAGTCGTGACCGCCGCGCGCGAGAAGCACCAGAATATTGAGATCATCGCCCGGGCGCATTACGACGATGAGGTGGAATACATCATGGAGCGCGGCGCGACCCGGGTGGTGATGGGCGAGCGTGAAATTGCCAGCAGCATGCTGCAGATTCTGCAGGATGAGATGAAGCAGGGAACAGATTTACATGCCTGCGACGTGGTGCGTTGATTCAGCCAGGGCCGGATAGCGGTGAGAGCGAGCCGGCACAGGGAACACGGCCAGATCGGTAAGACGCAAAAGCCCATCCCTGACTCGCCCGGCCCACGCGATTACGCACCTCATCCCTGAGGTGCGCCCAGAGCCGGGCCAACGCTTTGCGTTGTCTAAAAACGCGCCCGGCGTTTTATCCGGGCGACGGAACGCTTTCCTCTTCTGACCCTGTACCCTGTGCGTTGAGCTAATCCATTGCTGCCAGATTCAGCCTTATTTGAGTTTGTCAGCTATCTGACGCCCTGTGGCTGGCAGCTTAACGATCCCAGTAAGACTCTTCCAGACTGTCTTCCCGCTCCGGTAACCCGCGGGTTAAGCGCGGCGAATGCTGATTCAGAACCTGATAGCTTACGCGATTGGCATATTTACACACCTGCGCCAGCGATGAATAGGTCAGATAAGGGCGGGCGTGCTTGCTGGAATTGGGCACGTTGAGGCGATGGTAGTTGTTGGCGGTAATATCATGCAGTAACGCCGCCAGCGCGCCATCTCCGGCACCGTTGGTGTTCATGATCTTCTCCGGTCCGCCCATGTAGGGCGCAATGTGCGAGAAAATCCGCAGCGGCTGCTGACAATCCTGCTGGCGCATTACCCGGCTGAACTCATACTGGTTAAACTCAGCGATGGCACCCGGCAGCAGCGGATGGTTGGTTTTACGTTTGAACTCTTCTTCGGTATAACCCGCCATGTAGAGCCCGGTCGGCCCGGCAGTGCACAACACCAGATCCACCCACTCCAGCGCCATATCCGAGGCCAGCAGCGGATCGGCTTCGCCGGTCAGCGCCAGTGCTTCCTCTTCATTCATTGCCACGATAGTGACGTGCTCGCGCAGGAAGTCGCGCCAGAACTGGGGGTTATCGCCGATCACGTGTTTGGTGCCGAGCGTCAGCACCACCGGTACATTGTGACGTTTGGCGTACTCGATCGCCCGCAAGGTGGCCTGCGGCATCGGTTCACCCTCAGCGCAGCGCACCAGGTAGGAGGTCAGCACCAGCGCTGAAGCGCCGGCAATCACCGACTCCGGCACGTTATCGGGCTGGAGCTGGTTCATCTGGCCCGGGCTGATGGCAAACGTCCGCTCGCCATTCTCACCAATCAGCGTAAAGCAGCGGCCAATCGCACCATCAACCCCCTGCAGATAGTTGAGATCCATCCGGCTGGAGGTATTGCACAGATAGCGATAGGCGTAGCCGCCGATCTGGATGTTGTTGCACATCACGCCCAGCAGCACTGAACGGTCATCGGCCAGCACCGAGAAGTTATGCAGCGTGTTGCCAATGGTGCCACCGGCAAACTGGTGAGTGATCAGCGCATCGCGCATCAGTTCGTTGTAGAGCGCTTCCGCGACGGCATCGTCGATCACCAGTGAATGACCGGCACTCAGGCCATAACGGGTCAGGAAAGCCTCGTCGACTTTCGCTTCGATATCGACCAGCGTCTGATCGATGCCGACTACCCAGCTTCCCGCGTCAACATCGTGTTGAGCAGGCTGTAACAGGGGATCGCGTGCGCTGACCGGGAAGTAGTGTTTGGATTTGCGTTTGCCGGGAAATTTCATCGGGAATGCCGTCTGGAAAAACAGGCAGAGAATGATATCACACTCTCTGCCTTCGCTTTAACGGCGTGCGTTGACCAGCTGCACCATCATTTCGATGTGGGCTTCGTCGGCGTTGAGCGCCGGAATGTACTCAAACTTCTCGCCACCGGCGTGCATGAAGATTTCACAGTTTTCACCGCTGATCTCTTCCAGCGTCTCCAGACAGTCTGAAGAGAAGCCGGGGCTCATGACCTGCACATGCCTGATGCCTTTGGCCGGCAGGCTTTTCATGGTTTCGTCGGTGTAAGGCATCAGCCAGGGTTCGCGGCCGAAACGCGACTGGAAGGTCAGCATAAACTGGTCGTCACGCAGACCCAGCGCTTTGGTCAGTGCCGCAGTGGTATCGGCACAGCGCTGAGGATAGTCATCGCCTTCATTCGCGAAACGCTGCGGGATGCCGTGGAACGACATCACCAGCAGATCGGGCTGACCATGCTGCGCGAAAGATCGCTCTACTGACGCTTTCAGCGCGGCGATATAGGCCGGATGTTCGGCGTAATCGCGAATGAACTGCACCTCAGGCAACGAACGGTAATCTTTAAATACTGCGGTTAAACCATCCCACACCGCCGCCACCGTCGAGCAGGAGAACTGCGGATAGAGCGGCAGCACGATCAGGCGCGTTACGCCCTGCGCCATCAGCTTATCTACCGCACTTTTCATGCTAGGATTTCCGTAGCTCATGCCAAGCTCAACCGGCATATCGACACGTGCCGCCAGCGCATCACGCTGACGCTGGCTGTAAACCAGCAGCGGCGAGCCGCCTTCCATCCAGACCGAGGCGTAGAGTTTCGACACGCGCGGCGAGCGAAACGGCAGCACCACGCCATTGAGGATCGGCCACCAGAGCCAGCGCGGCGTATCGACCACGCGAGGATCGCTTAAAAACTGTTTCAGATAGCGTTTAACAGCAGGTGTGGTTGGGGCGTCTGGCGTACCTAAATTAACCAGTAACACGCCGGGCTTATCTTGCCTCATTGTGATTCCTTGATGACGACGGGGATGCGTGAAAACGAGGAAATTGTAGCGGAATTAGTGGGAGGTAAAAGCAATTACTGCAAAAGGGGCCAGTAATACCGGCCCCCTGGTGCTTAGCCGAGGATCTTCGCCAGCTCGGCACTCACTTCGGTCACTTTACGGGTGCCGTCGATTTTGTGATAGGCGGTGTGACCGGCTTCCGCTTCTTTGCTGTAATAGGCAATGAGCGGTGCGGTCATCTGATGGTATTCCACCAGGCGCTTACGCACGGTCTCTTCCTGATCGTCTTTACGGGTGGTCAGCTCTTCACCGGTAACGTCATCTTTACCTTCCACTTTCGGTGGATTGAAGGTGACATGGTAAACCCGGCCAGATGGCGTATGAACACGACGACCGACGATACGCTCAACGATCAGTTCATCCGGTACGGCGAACTCCAGCACGTGATCAACGGTGATCCCGGCTTCTTTCATCGCATCCGCCTGAGGAATGGTGCGTGGGAAACCGTCCAGCAGGAAACCGTTTTTGCAGTCTTCCTGAGTGATACGCTCTTTAACCAGCGCAATCACCAGCTCATCGGTTACCAGTTTGCCGGCATCCATGATGGCTTTCGCCTGGTTGCCCAGCTCGCTGCCTGCTTTTACCGCTGCACGCAACATGTCGCCGGTGGAGATTTGCGGAATGCCATATTTCTCCATGATGAATTGGGCCTGAGTCCCCTTACCTGCGCCCGGAGCTCCGAGCAGAATAATACGCATTGCGTAAATCCCCTTGCGAATCGCATTGATCTATCTGAGAAGGCGAAGAACATACCATTATGACCCGCTCATCACAAGGAAGGGCGCGGATCGCACCCGTCTACTCTACTGCCTTTCCGGCCCGATAGCAGCGCCTGTCGAGCGGCCCGCGCCTTTTTCAGATTTACCGCCGCACCCCAATAAGGTCTGCAATCGCTTGCCCAGTTGGTGGGTCATATTGATGCTCTTTTTGCCGCTGCCGCGCACGTTGGCATTAAGCTGCAGCCGCGCCTGCTGTGGCCATTTCACCACATCCTCCGCGTCACACAGGGTGGTGATGATCGCCGGCGGCAGATTAAAACTGGCAAAAGGCAAGCCGGGCTGATGGCTGGAATGCAGTGACATCGGGCCGGGAAGCGACAGCGCATCCACGGTCGCGGCGTTATACGGCCGCCACTGCGGATCGTCAAAACGGCGCAGCGCCGCGTCGACGGCCGTCAGACTCAGCCCCTGTTCAAACAGGCGCAGTTCGCTGCGCACCAGCGTACTGAAATCACAGGTGCGCAGCGCCACCAGCACCAGATCGCCACAGATCTCAGCGTGACGATCCAGCCGGGTGACAAACAAATGCGCATCATCGATCAGATTATGGTGCAGCACGCTGGCAAAGCTTTCGCTCGCCTCAGTAACGCCCTGATTCTGGCAATCGCGCAGCGGGCGAACCCGCGCGTTGGGCAAATCGACGTGTGGCACCAGCATGATGTTACCGGCCATCAGCGGGATCGCCGGCAAAATGTTGAGTTCAGTCACCGGATAGTGTGAGGCGTAGCGTGTCTGATTGCGCGCCTGCTCCTGGCGCAAAAACAGCTGTGACAGTAGCACCCGCGCTATATGCAGCGAAGGGGCGAAGAAGAGATCGAACTGCTCCAGCTTGTAAAAACGTGAGAGTGCCAGCCGCAAACGGTCGCGCGTCTCTGACGGCGTGGCAGAGGAAGATGGAGCATATGCCATGAGCGTCTCGTTTTCGTTGTAGTGCAGCATAAGAGAAGGTGAAATGCGGCGGAATATCAGGAGGACACATAGATAATATGCTGAGTCAACCCGCCAGAATCTGCCCTGTAGAGTAGGTCAATGCGGCTGGACTTTAAAATGATATAAATGAACAATCCTTGTTAGATTTTTAAACAGGGGATGAGGATGACCGGACTGCCACCGCTGAGGGCGCTGCACTATTTTCACCAGGCGGCATTACACAGCAGCTTTAGCGTGGCGGCGGACCGTCTGCACGTCACGCACAGTGCGATCAGCCATCAGATACGTCAGCTGGAAAGCTGGATGGGCAAACCGCTGTTTGTTCGCAGCAACGGCCGCGTAAAGTTAACCTCACACGGTGAACGCCTGCTGCAGAGCTGTCAGCAGGCGTTCAGTGAACTGCGCAGCAGCTGTGAAACCATCCGCACCGGCCTGCGCCAGTATATCAGCGTCTCCTGCGCCCCGAGTTTTTTGTCACAGTGGCTGATCCCACGCATCGCCAGCTTTTACCAGCGCTACCCCGGGATTGAGATCCGCTTCCAGCCGCTGGCGGATCTGGCGCAGCTGCGCAGTGAACATGTCGATGTGCTGATTCTGAGCCACAGCGCGCGCCCTGAAAGCGACATTGACGCCATGCTGATCAGTGAAGATGAGATCGGTCCGCTGTGCGCACCGCAGTTTGCCCGTCAGTTACAGAGCGGCAACGATTTGCGCGCCCTGCCGCTGCTGCATGCCGATACGCGGCTGCACGCCTGGTCAGAATGGGCGGAAAAAGCCGGTATCAGCGGCAACTTTAGCGGGGGTCAGCATTTCGATAGCCTGACTCTGGGTATCCAGGCAGCGCGCAGTGGACTGGGCGTGTTAATGGCGCCCCATTTGCTGGTGCGGCAGGAGCTGGAGGATGGCACGCTGATCGCGCCGTTGGGGTTTGTTCGCGTTGAACGTGCGACCTGGATGTTGACCCGACAGAGCCGCTCTCCTGAGCCGGAAATTAGTCTGTTTCGGGACTGGCTGCGTGAGGCCGCGCAGCCATAAAAAAAGCCGGTGAGGGTCACCGGCTTTTTTGGTTATGCCGTCAGCAGCTGATTCATGCGACGGATAAACTGGTTTGGATCGTCGAGCGTGCCGCGTTCTGCCAGCAGCGCCTGATCCAGTAACAGTTCGATCCACTCGCCGAAGCGCGCTTCATCCTGGGTGTCCGCCACGCGTTTCACCAGCGAATGATCCGGGTTGATCTCGAAGATGTACTTCACTTCCGGCACTTCCTGACCGGCCGCAGCAAACAGCTTCGCCATCTGGGTAGTCATTTCGTTGGCATCGGTGGTGACGATCGCTGGCGTGTCGGTCAGACGATGAGTCAGACGCACCTCTTTCACCCGCTCGCCCAGCAGGGTTTTCACCCGCTCAACAAACGGCTCCAGCGCTTTTTCCGCCTCTTTCTGCTCTTCGGTCTCTTCATCCGCCAGTTTGCTCAGCGAATCATCCGCTTTGCTCACCGACTGGAAAGTTTTACCGTCGAACTCAGTCAGGTAGCTCATCATCCACTCATCGATGCGATCGGAGAGCAGCAGCACTTCAATACCTTTCTTACGGAACAGCTCGAGGTGCGGGCTGCTCTTCGCAGCGGCATAGCTATCTGCGGTGATGTAGTAAATCTTCTCCTGACCTTCCACCATCCGGCTGACGTAATCTTCCAGCGAAACGGTTTGCGCCGCGCCTTCGCTCTGGGTGGTGGCAAAACGCAGCAGTTTCGCAATTGCTTCCTGGTTAGCGTGATCTTCAGCCGGGCCCTCTTTCAGCACCAGACCGAACTCTTTCCAGAATGTCTGGTATTTTTCGCTGTCGTCTTTCGCCAGTTTTTCCAGCATCTGCAGGGTGCGTTTGGTCAGCGCGCCGCGCAGGCTCTGGGTGACCCGGCTATCCTGCAGGATCTCACGGGAGACGTTAAGCGGCAGGTCATTCGAGTCGATCAGACCGCGGACGAAGCGCAGGTAGTTCGGCATAAACTGTTCGGCGTCGTCCATGATGAAGACGCGCTGTACGTAAAGTTTCAGGCCATGCTTGTGCTCGCGGTTCCACATATCAAACGGTGCGCGCGCCGGAATGTAGAGCAGGCTGGTGTATTCCTGCTTACCTTCCACCCGGTTATGGCTCCAGGCGACCGGATCGCTGAAGTCATGGGCAATGTGCTTGTAAAACTCGTTGTACTCTTCGTCGCTGATCTCTGACTTGTTGCGGGTCCACAGCGCCTGGGCTTTGTTAATTTTTTCCCAGTGGGTGCTGTCGCTCTCTTCATCTTTGCTTTCGATTTCAACCGGCAGCGCAATGTGATCGGAATATTTGCTGATGATGTTGCGGACGCGCCACGCGTCGAGGAATTCATCTTCGCCTTCGCGCAGATGCAGGGTGATTTCGGTACCGCGATCGGCTTTCTCAATGTCCGCGAGGGTATATTCACCCTCGCCCGCTGATTCCCAGAATACGCCTTCGTCAGCCGAGGCACCGGCCGCACGGGTCCGCACGGTGACCTTATCCGCCACGATGAAGGCAGAGTAGAAGCCCACCCCGAACTGTCCAATCAGCTGGCTGTCTTTCGCCTGATCGGAGCCCAGCGATTCAAGAAACGCTTTAGTACCCGATTTTGCGATGGTACCGAGGTTCTCAATCACCTCGTCACGACGCATACCGATACCGTTGTCGCTCAGGGTCAGGGTGCGGTTGTCCTTGTCAACAGAGAGACGGACGCGCAGTTCACCGTCGCCTTCATACAGGCTGGCATCCGACAGCGCACGGAAACGCAGTTTGTCTGCCGCATCCGAGGCGTTGGAAATCAGCTCACGCAGGAAAATCTCTTTGTTTGAATAGAGAGAATGGATCATCAGGTGCAGAAGTTGTTTTACTTCCGACTGAAAGCCACGGGTCTCTTGTCCTTTCATGGTCATTGCTACCTCAACAAAACAGGTTGAACAAACGTTGAGGTTGATGTGGGGATGACGGCGAGGTTTTCAAGCCGGTGTCTGTCACAACACCGGCAAGTGGTTAAAATTTAATCTTGTGGCGGCCCGCCAGCGAATGGGAGAGCGTGGTGCCATCGACCATTTCCAGCTCACCGCCAACCGGCACTCCGTGCGCGATGCGGCTGGCGTCTACGCCATACTGACCGCACAGCTCGGCGATATAGTTAGCGGTCGCTTCCCCTTCCACCGTCGGGTTGGTGGCGAGGATGACTTCCTGAATGGTTTCGCTTTCCAGTCGCTGCTCAAGGCGATCCAGACCGATATCGGCCGGGCCAATGCCGTCAAGCGGTGACAGGTGCCCCATCAGCACGAAGTAACGACCGGCAAACTGGCCCGTTTGCTCAATGGCGTGGATATCCGCCGGGCTCTCTACCACGCAGATCAGACCATTCTGCTGACGCCGTGGATTGGCGCAAATGGTGCAGATCTCCTGCTCGGTAAAGGTACGGCAATCGGCACAGTGGCCGATTTCCGACATCGCCCGGGTCAGTGCCTGCGCCAGGCGCATCCCGCCGCTGCGATCGCGTTGCAGCAGCTGAAAAGCCATGCGCTGCGCCGATTTCGGCCCAACGCCGGGCAGACAGCGCAGCGACTCCATCAATGATTCAAGCAGTGGGCTGGTTTGCATCAGAACGGCATCTTGAAGCCTGGTGGCAGCTGCATACCGGAGGAGACAGACGCCATCTTCTCTTTCTGGGTTTCATCGATGCGGCGTGCAGCATCGTTGAACGCCGCAGCGATCAGATCTTCCAGCATATCTTTGTCATCTTCCAGCAGGCTGGGATCGACTTCGACGCGGCGGCAGTTGTGAGCACCGTTGATGGTGACCTTCACCAGGCCTGCGCCTGATTCACCGGTCACTTCCAGCGCGGCGATCTCTTCCTGAACCTTGGCCATTTTGTCCTGCATCTGCTGGGCCTGTTTCATCAGGTTGCCCAATCCGCCTTTACCAAACATAGTTTTCTCTCTCAGCTGGGGCCACAACGCTATCGTTGAGATAGCGGCAGCGTGTTCAAACAGGTCGGATACTCTCTTCATCCAGATCGGCATCGAAAAACCGCTGTAACGTCTGAATGTGGGTATCGCAAGTGATCGACTGACGCGCCTGCGCCAGTTTCTCTTCGTAAATGGCCTGACGCCACTCAAGTGGTGTCAACACCGATGAATTATCGTCTTCAACCACCGAGAGTTCAACTGCCTGCCCGGCAGCCTCACTCAGGGCGGCGCTTAACACCTGCTGAGCAGATGCCGAATTAAGGTGGCGCTGGCTGGAACGCAGATGCAGACAGACACCGGTTTCGGTGGTCTCTTTCCAGGCATTCAGCGCCAGCTGCTGCACCAGTTTAGGCAGCGGCAGCGAAGCAATTTCAGCCGCCCACGGATCGCGCTGCTGCGCTTCTTCCGCCAGACGCGCCGCCAGCTCAGGGGTTTTCTCATGCTCCAGCGCAGAACGCAAGGCCTTTGGCGTGGCAACCGGTTCCGCCACCACCACCGGCTGGGTTTGCGCCTTCCAGCGATATGCCTCTTCTTTTACCGGCGCAGCAGGCTCACGCTCGCGGATACGCTGCTGGCTGCGCTCGGTAACCGAGGCCAGCCGCTCCAGCGCGGAGTTGGCCGGCCGCGCACCTGGCGCCGCCGGCTCACTCTTTTTTGGCTTGTTCGCTCCCTGACGCAACAATTGGGTGCGCGCCTGCAGGAGCTGACTGGTGGAACTGGAAAGGGCATTATCCGCGGCGGCAGCAGGCGGTGGCGTCGCGGCCTGCGGCGCAGGATCGGGCGCGGCCATCTGCGGCTGCGCAGCAATCTGCTGCTGGCTGGACGACGAGGCAACCGGCGACGGCGCGGAAGCGGCTGGCCGGGCTGGCGGCTGAGCCTGCGCGGAAGACGACGGCGCGGTTACTGGCCGGCCAGCCGGCGGAGCCGAGGGTGCCATTCCCTGCGACGACGCGTGTTCCACCGGCGCGACCGGGGCCGACTGTTGCGTTAACGTCGGCCGGGCAATCGGTTCCGCCACTGCGGCTTTAGGGTGGAAGGCCAGCGCCCGCAGCAGCGTCATCTCAACGCCCATCCGGCGATCTGGCGCAATCGGCAGATCTTTACGGCCCATCAGCAAGGTCTGATAGTAGAGCTGCAGATCGGCTGGCGGCACCACGCGTGCCAGTTCACGCAGCCTGAGCGCGTTACTTTCGTCGTCGTCATTCAGCGAGGCTGGCAACAGCTGCACCATGGCAATCTGGTGCAGTAAGCGCAGCATTTCAACCAGCAGCGCTTCCCACTCCACACCGCGCGATGCGGCCTGACTCAGCAGCGACATCACCTGCTGACCATCGCCGTCAACCAGCGCTTCCAGCAGGCCGAGCGGCTGTTCGTCATCCAGCGTGCCGAGCATGGCGCTGACCGTGGTGCTGGTCACTGCGCCCTGCCCCATCGCAATCGCCTGGTCGGTCAGACTCAGCGCATCACGCATGCTGCCGTCAGCCGCGCGCGCCAGCAATTGCAGCGCCCGCGTTTCGCTGTCGATGTGCTCCTGCTGCAGAACATGCTCAAGCTGCTGTCGGATCTGATCGACATCCAGCGCTTTGAGATGAAACTGCAGGCAGCGAGACAGGATAGTCACCGGCAGCTTCTGCGGATCGGTGGTCGCCAGCAGGAATTTAACGTGTGATGGTGGTTCTTCCAGCGTCTTCAACAGCGCATTGAAGCTGTGACGCGACAGCATGTGCACTTCATCAATCAGATAGACTTTGAAGCGGCCGCGCGCCGGTGCGTACTGCACGTTATCGAGCAGATCGCGGGTGTCTTCGACTTTTGTACGCGACGCGGCATCGATCTCAATCAGATCGACAAAACGGCCCTGCTCAATCTCCCGGCAATTATCACACTGGCCACATGGCGTGGCGGTGATACCGGTTTCGCAGTTAAGGCCCTTGGCCAGCAGACGCGCAATGGTGGTTTTCCCTACGCCGCGTGTGCCGGAGAAGAGATAAGCATGGTGGATACGTCCCAGAGACAATCCATTCGCCAGCGCCGTCAGAACGTGTTCCTGACCGACAACATCAGCAAAAGCCTGGGGACGCCATTTTCGCGCAAGTACCTGATAGCTCATGTGGATTCGACGAAGTTGGATGGAAAAGGTGAGCGCAGACGCTCTGCAACCCCTGTACAGGATTGCAGTAGTCTAACAGCTACGCTTTTGCCTGGCACTCGTTATCTTGAACGAGAAGGCGTGACGACCCTGCCGCCTGGCAAGGCCGAAAAATGGCTTAATGGCCGGGGAAATTGACCAGGCTGTAGCTCTCAACGCCAAGGGCTTTCAGGCGCGTTTCACCGGTCAGATCGAACAGGTTGATAATGAACGCGGCATCCCGGACTTCGCCGCCTGCGCGACGAATCAGCTTAACGGTCGCTTCAATGGTGCCGCCGGTTGCCAGCAGATCGTCCACCACCAGCACCACGTCACCAGGCTGAATCGCATCTTTATGCAGTTCCAGCCGATCGGTGCCGTACTCCAGCTCGTAAGATTCGCTGTACGTTTCACGCGGCAGCTTGCCTGGCTTACGCACCGGAACAAAACCTACGCCCAGGCCTAACGCCACCGGCGCGCCGAACAGGAAACCACGTGCTTCAGTGCCCACCACTTTGGTGATGCCTTTGTCACGGTAGCGCTCCACCAGCAGCGCGATAGCGGCGGCATAGGCTTTAGGATCTTCCAGCAGGCTGGTGACATCACGGAACAGGATGCCCGGCTTGGGATAATCAGGGATGCTTTTAATGCTGTTTTTAATGAATTCAAGCTGCTGCGCAATGTCGGTCATAATGATACGCCTGGTAAAAAATTCTGTTTCGCGCAGCTTCAATAGCGCCAATACCTGGTAAAAGGCTCAGCGGAAGTCAATTCACAAAGGGAAGCCACGCACGAAGACGCCCAAATCTAAGCAAATGACCGGATAATTGCAACTTTATCGCGGCGGCGGCGGCGCGTCCGCTGTTTCTGCCACCACCGGTATCCGCCACATAAACAGCAACAGTGCCGCCAGCATCAGCAGCAGCATAATCCGCACCCACCAGAGCGAGACCAGCACGATGGAAATCGCAAAGGTCACCACAATCAGGCAGATAGCCCGCCCTTTCGCCCCAGGCGGCATAGCACGATGCTGCTGCCAGTGGCGCAGGTAACGGCCAAACGGCGAGCGCCACAGCAGCCAGTGATGAAAGCGCGGCGAGGAGCGGGCAAAGCACCAGGCGGCCAATAGCATAAATGGCGTGGTGGGTAATAATGGTAATACAATGCCCAGGGTTCCCAGCACAACTGCCAGCCAGCCGAGGGTTAATAACACAATGCGTTGCATGAATGCCGCCCAACTCTTTCCTGATCCCCTTACGTTAGCACAACTGAGCCTGACGCCATGAGCCTGATCACCACACAACAGCGTCTGCAACATCTCCTTATTACGCTGCGTCAGGATATTGCGACCCATCCCGACGGACAGTGCCGGCTTCCCCGCTTCGACAGCCAGCTGTTTCGCAGCAAAGGCACCCGCCTCGCCGATTATCTGGCGGAGGTGGAACAGAACTTTACCCGGCTGTGCGACAGCGCCGGCGATCCGGACCGCAGCGCCTGGCTGGCTGAGCGGCTGGTCGATCAAATTGCCGCGCTGCAACGGGAAGCCAGCACGCAGCAGCTGCGCACCCGCCGGGAAAAGCCGCTGAGCAACCCACGTGTCTCGAAGTATCAGGAGTATCGTGAATATGAGCGGCGCCTGCTGGCGATGATCGATCAGCGCGAACAGCGGCTGGCGCTGGCGGAAACCCTGGCGGTTCAGCACCAGCTGAAACACGATCTTGAGACGTTAGAAGGCCGTCTGGCACGCTGCCGGCAGGCGATTCGTTCGGTAGAGTGGGCATTATCGCTGCGCGGCGACCAGCAAGAGGAATAAAGCGCAGCGGTAAAAAAGCGCTTCTATACTCGATAGGGTTCGGTACGGAGGAGAATAATGGGTTTATTCATCTGGCTACTCAGCGGATTGCTGTTAGGGTTGCTTAAGCGCATTGTGATGCCGGGCCGACCCGGCGGCCTGTTCGCGACCCTGACGCTGTCGATGATTGGCGCACTGATTGGCGGCTATATTGCCAGCTATTTTGAATTGGGTAGCCTGGCGACGCTGCATATGGGCGCTTTAGCTATGGCGATTGCCGGTTCACTATTAATGCTGCTGGTGGCAGCAAAATTACGTATATAGGAGGAGAGATGTCGCTGGAGAATGCCCCGGATGACGTTAAACTGGCGGTCGATTTAATTCAGTTGCTGGAAGAGCACCAGCTGCCGGTGGAGACGGTATTATCCGCGCTGGCGATGGTGCAGCGCGATTTCGAAAATAAACGCGATCGTCAGCCGCCGGTTTAGGCGCGAGCGGTCAGGGTCGGGCTAAGACGCAGCATATCGATAAAAGCGTCGACCAGCGCCGGCGCGTCGCCGGCTAAATCAAAGCTTTCGGGCGTAAATAACCAACTTTCCATCATGCCGTTAACGTAACCGCGCATAATCAGCGCGGCCTGACGGGTATTAAGGCTGCCGGGAAGCTGTTCCGCTTCGATACACTGACGCAGAATATCTTCAATTTTGTCGTAGCATTCGAGCAGTAAGCTTTGCTGGATATTCTTCAGCGACGCCATTTCGCCAACAAATTCGCATTTATGGAAAATGATCTCCATCAGAGCGCGGCGTTGTGGATCGTTTGCTGTCGCGTCAAAGATATAGACCAACATGGCGCGTAAAACAGAAAGTGGATCGCCCGGGTATTTTGTTTGATACTCAAGTTCCACGTCATCCAGCCCGGCATCACAACGAAGCCAGATTTCATGCAGAACATCGGCTTTATTTTTGAAATGCCAGTAGATGGCCCCCCGCGTGACGCTGGCCGCCGAAGCAATATCCGCCAGTGAAGTGGCAGAAACGCCCTGTTGCGAGAACAGGACAATGGCGGCATCAAGAATTTGGTGCCGCGTTTCAAGTGCTTGCGCTTTGGTTTTTCGTGCCATAAGGGACTTTTTTTACAAACGGGTAAGTTTACATACATTTGTGAATGTATGTACCATAGCATGACCCGCGATTTGACGCAGCAATGGGTTCTTCGGATTGTGATCCATTGATCAATTGATATCGGACACTAGAGGTTTATTTATGAATAAAATCAGAGGATTATCGCCTCTGGCGGCCGTCCTGATGCTATCAGGCAGCTTTTTGTTAACAGGATGTGATAACAATAAATCCGAACAAGCCGCCCAACAACAGGCGCCAGAAGTGGGCGTAGTCACGTTAAAAACCGAGCCACTGAAAATTTCCACCGAATTGCCTGGCCGTACCTCTGCATATCGCGTGGCCGAAGTGCGTCCTCAGGTTTCCGGTATCATTCTGAAGCGTAATTTTATTGAAGGCAGCGATGTCAAAGCGGGTCAGTCGCTTTATCAGATCGATCCTGCTACCTATCAGGCCGCTTATGACAGTGCGAAAGGCGATCTGGTGCAGGCAGAAGCTAATGCCCGCATCGCTCAGCTGACCGTTAAACGTTACAAGCCGCTGCTTGGCACCAAATATATCAGTCAGCAGGACTATGACACCGCCGTCGCTACGGCCGCGCAGAACGATGCTGCGGTTCAGGTGGCTAAGGCTAACGTCGAAACCGCCCGTATCAATCTGGCTTATACCAAAGTCACCTCGCCGATCAGTGGTCGCATCGGCAAATCATCGGTCACCGAAGGTGCCCTGGTGCAGAGCGCGCAAACCACCGCGCTGGCCACCGTGCAGCAACTTGACCCGATGTACGTTGACGTTACCCAGTCGAGCGAAGATTTCATGCGCTTACGTTCCGAACTGGAATCCGGTCAGCTGAAGCAGAACGACGGTAAAGCCAATGTGACGCTGCTGATGCAAAACGGCAGCACTTACTCTCAGCCAGGTACGCTGGAATTCTCTGACGTCACCGTCGATGAAACCACCGGCTCTATCACCCTGCGCGCTATCTTCCCGAACCCGAACCATGCGCTGTTACCGGGCATGTTCGTGCGTGCGCGTCTGGATGAAGGCACCAACCCTAATGCGCTGCTGGTTCCGCAACAGGCGGTAACCCGTACCCCAACCGGTCAGGCGACCGTGATGGTGGTCGGTGCAGACAATAAAGTGGAAGCGCGTACCGTTACGGCCGCACAAGCGATTGGCGATAAGTGGTTAGTGACCGACGGCGTGAAAGCGGGTGAACGTGTGATCAGTACTGGTCTGCAACGTGCTAAACCTGGCGCGCAGGTCACCCCACAAGAAGTCTCAGACGATGCTAAAGCTGCACCCGATTCAAAGTCGCCATCTGATAAGTCATCGTCATAACAGGAGCCGTTGATTCATGGCTAAGTTCTTTATCGATCGCCCCATCTTTGCGTGGGTGCTCGCCATCATCATCATGTTGGCTGGTGCGCTATCGATTCTCAAACTTCCGATCGAGCAATATCCCAATGTTGCGCCGCCGGCGATTGAGATTCAGGCCACCTACCCAGGTGCGGATGCGAAAACACTGCAGGATTCGGTGACCCAGGTCATCGAACAAAACATGAACGGTATCGATGGACTGATGTATATGTCCTCGAGCAGTGACTCATCCGGTACGCTGACGCTGACCATTTCGTTTGAGTCAGGTACCGATGCGGATATCGCGCAGGTTCAGGTGCAGAACAAACTGCAACTGGCGATGCCGCTGCTGCCGCAGGAAGTGCAACAGCAGGGGATTCAGGTTAAAAAATCCTCCAGCAGCTTCCTGATGGTCGCCGGCTTCATCAGTGACGATGACAACATGACTCAGAATGATATTTCTGACTTTGTTTCATCTAACATCAAAGACCCGCTGAGCCGTACGCCTGGCGTCGGTGATACTCAGGTGTTTGGTGCGCAGTATGCGATGCGTATCTGGATGGATCCGCACAAGCTGAATAACTACAACCTGACGCCGGTTGACGTCATCAGCGCGCTGAATACTCAGAACGCCCAGGTTGCTGCCGGTCAGTTAGGCGGTACGCCGCCGGTGCCGGGCCAGCAGCTGAACGCCTCAATCATTGCGCAGACCCGTCTGACCTCTACCGATGAGTTCGGCAAAATCCTGCTCAAAGTGAATGAGGATGGCTCGCAGGTGCGTCTGCGTGACGTGGCGAAAATTGAACTCGGTGCTGAAAACTACGAGATCATCGCCCGTTATAACGGCAAACCGGCCTCCGGTATCGGTATTAAACTGGCTACCGGCGCCAATGCGCTGGATACCGCAAATGCGGTGAAAGCGGAGCTGGGAAAACTGCAGTCCTCCTTCCCGGCTGGCCTGAAAGTGGTTTATCCGTACGACACCACGCCATTCGTTAAGATCTCTATCTTCGAAGTGGTGAAAACGCTGTTAGAAGCGATCGTGCTGGTGTTCCTGGTGATGTATCTGTTCCTGCAGAACTTCCGCGCCACGCTGATCCCAACGATTGCCGTGCCGGTGGTACTGTTAGGGACCTTTGCGGTTATCAGCGCCTTTGGTTATTCGATCAACACCCTGACGATGTTCGGGATGGTGCTGGCCATCGGTCTGTTGGTGGATGACGCCATCGTGGTGGTCGAGAACGTTGAGCGTGTGATGGCGGAAGAGGGATTACCGCCAAAAGAAGCGACCCGACGTTCGATGGAGCAGATTCAGGGTGCGCTGGTTGGTATCGCCCTGGTGCTGTCGGCGGTATTTATCCCGATGGCCTTCTTTGGCGGATCGACCGGGGTTATCTATCGTCAGTTCTCCATCACTATCGTTTCGGCGATGGCGCTGTCAGTACTGGTGGCGTTGATCCTGACGCCAGCACTCTGTGCCACCCTGCTGAAGCCGGTGAAAAAAGGCGATCACGGTAAAACCACCGGTTTCTTCGGCTGGTTTAACCGTCTGTTCGACAAGAGCACCAACCATTACGTCGACAGCGTTGGCCACATCATTCGCAGCACTGGCCGTTATCTGGTGATCTATCTGGTCATTGTGGTCGGCATGGCATTTCTGTTCCTGCGTTTACCTTCTTCATTCTTACCTGAAGAGGACCAGGGCCTGCTGCTGGCACAGGCGCAGTTGCCTGCTGGCGCGACCCAGGAACGTACTCAGAAAGTGCTGGACCAGGTTACCGACTACTTCCTGACCAAAGAGAAGGACTCGGTTAAGTCGGTGTTCACCGTTAACGGCTTTGGCTTTGCCGGTCGTGGACAGAACACCGGTATCGCCTTCGTCAGCCTGAAGCCGTGGGATGAACGTAGCAGTAGCGACCTGAAGGTACCGGCGATTGCGGGCCGTGCCATGCAGGCGCTGGGCGCGATCAAAGATGCGATGGTGATTCCATTTAACCTGCCAGCGATTATCGAACTGGGTAATGCCACCGGCTTCGACTTTGAACTGATCGATCAGGCTAACCTGGGTCACGAAAAGTTAACCCAGGCACGTAATCAGCTGTTCGGCATGATTGCTCAGCATCCGGATACTCTGGTAGGCGTCCGTCCGAACGGATTGGAAGATACGCCGCAGTACAAGCTGATTGTCGATCAGGAGAAAGCACAGGCGCTGGGGGTATCGTTAAGCGATATCAATACCACGCTGGCGGCCTCGTGGGGCGGCTCTTACGTCAACGACTTCATCGACCGCGGTCGTGTGAAGAAGGTGTACGTTATGGGTCAGGCAGACTCGCGTATGCTGCCGGACGACATTGGTAAATGGTATGTCCGCAACGGCAGCGGAACCATGGTGCCCTTCTCGGCCTTCTCGTCCGCGAAATGGCAGTACGGTTCACCGCGTCTTGAGCGTTACAACGGTCTGCCGGCGATGGAGATCCTCGGACAGGCTGCGCCTGGTAAGAGCTCCGGTGCGGCAATGGATCTGATGGAAGAGCTGGCGTCGAAACTGCCTGCCGGTATCGGTTATGACTGGACCGGGATGTCTTATCAGGAACGTCTGTCAGGCAACCAGGCGCCGGCGCTGTACGCAATCTCGCTGATTGTGGTCTTCCTCTGTCTCGCCGCGTTGTATGAGAGCTGGTCGATTCCGTTCTCCGTGATGCTGGTGGTACCGCTCGGGGTAGTCGGTGCGCTGATCTTCACCACGCTGCGTGGTTTAAGTAACGACGTCTACTTCGTGGTGGGGTTACTGACAACCATTGGCCTCTCGGCGAAGAACGCCATTCTGATCGTCGAATTTGCTAAAGATTTGATGGAAAAAGAGGGCAAAGGGCTGGTTGAAGCGACGCTGGAAGCCTGTCGTATGCGTTTGCGTCCTATCCTGATGACGTCACTGGCGTTCATTCTCGGGGTACTGCCGCTGGCGATCAGTACCGGTGCCGGTTCTGGTGCGCAGAACGCCGTTGGTACCGGCGTAATGGGCGGTATGGTTACCGCAACCGCGCTGGCTATCTTCTTCGTTCCGGTGTTCTTCGTGGTGGTGCGTCGCCGCTTCGGTAAGAACAAAGCGGAGATCGAAAAAGGTCATCCGGTTGAACACAACCAGACTCACTAAGATCTGACTGACAGTATAAAAGGCCGCGCAAGCGGCCTTTTTTTATGGCGGCTGTCGCTGCTCGCTGGCGGGCGCGATGATGCTGCTGTTCTTTACTGACGGCCACGCTGGTCTTTCTGCTGCCTGCTGTCGTTCCTTCACTGACGGATTGCGCTGGTCTTTCTGCTGCCTGCTGTCGTTTCCTCACTGACGGGTTGCGCTGGTCTTTCTGCTCTCTTCCGCCGTTCCCTTACTGACGGATCGCGCTGGTCTTTCTGCTGCCTGCTGTCGTTTCCTCACTGACGGGTTGCGCTGACTCTGCCAGGCGTATGACTGCCAGCGCTGCGCTGCGCTCCCCTGCCCTCACTTTTAGCTCCGCTCTTCCCGGTGGTTGCAATCTCAACAGAGCCGGCGCATAATATTGTTATATTATAACATTACAAAAGAGGCATTATTATGAAAACCGCTATTCATCCTGAGTATCGCCACGTGGTGTTTCACGACACTTCGGCTGACGTCTGGTTCAAAATCGGTTCGACTATCCGCACCGACCGTACCGTGGAATTCGAAGGCGAAACCCTGCCTTACGTGACGCTTGATGTCTCGTCAGCCTCGCACGTGTTTTATACCGGTAAACAGAAAGATTTCGCCAAAGAGGGCAGCACCGCACGCTTTAACCAGCGTTTTGGTCGCTTCCTGGGTCATAAGTAAGGGAGAGGACGATGCAGGTATTAAGCTCGCTGCGTTCAGCAAAAAAGCGCCACCGGGATTGCAAAGTGGTGCGTCGCAAAGGCCGTATTTACGTGATTTGCAAAACCAATCCGCGCTTCAAAGCGGTACAGGGAAGAAAGAAAAAACGCTAGTTTGTGTCGTGATGACTGGCCGGGCATGCCCGGCCTTTTTTATGTTTATTGCATGCTTTTCAGCATCGCGTTGACGTTATGTCTGAATGCCGCTTCATAGGTGGGCGCCGGACCCGCCGCCGGCGACAGCGCTTCAGGGTAAAGCTCCCCGCCGGGCTGTGCGCCGGTCGCGCTGGCAATCTGCTTCACCAGCCGCGGATCGGTCTGATTCTCAATGAAGTAACGCTGGATATGCTGCTGCTTCAGTTGGGTGATCAGGCTTCCCACCTCACTGGCGCTGGCCTCCGCTTCGGTGGAGAAACCGACCGGTGCGAGGAATGTAATGCCATATCGCTGGCCAAAATAGCCAAACGCATCGTGACTGGTCAGCACCTTGCGTCGTTCGGCGGGCACCCGGTCGAAAGCCGTTTTTGCCCAGCGGTCCAGCGCCTGCAACTGCTGAATATAGTTTTCACCGCGCTGACGGATCTGTGCAGCATCATCTGGGTCCGCCTTTACCAGCGCATTCATTACGTTAGTGGCGTAAATTACGCCGTTCTGCATACTGTTCCAGGCATGCGGGTCAGTGATGGTTTTGCCCTCCTCTTCCATGCTACGGGTGGTAATCCCGGTTGACGCCACCACCGGCTGGCCGCGATAACCCGACGCGCTGACCAGCCGATCCATCCACCCTTCCAGGCCTAAACCGCTGACAAACACCAGATCGGCTTTTGCCAGCGCCTGGCTGTCCTGCGGCGTCGGTTCAAAGGTATGCGGATCGCCATCCGGCCCGACCAGGCTTTTAACCCGCACATGGTCACCGCCGACCTGTTTAACGATGTCCGCCAGTACGGTAAAACTGGCGACCACATCCACCGTTTTTGCCATCGCTAATGGCGCGACAAATAGCGCAGCCAGCGCCAGACTAACCGGTAATTTCTTCATCAATACCCCTTTAAGTTTAATGGCGGCGCAAAATACCACCGCACGGTCCTGTCAGAATCGAAACAAAAAACAGCATCGCGGCACTCAGCACCACGGCGGGTCCGGCCGGCAGTGAAAAGTGCCAGGAGAATATCAGGCCAGCCAGAGCTGAGATCACGGCCATCAGGATGGCAATCGCCAGCATGGCGGCGAGATGGCGACTCCAGAAGCGTGCGCTGGCGGCGGGCAGCATCATTAAGCCGACCGACATCAGGGTGCCGAGCACCTGGAAACCCGCCACCAGATTGAGCACCACCAGCATCAGAAACAGGCCATGTACCAGCGGCGCATTCCACCTGCCCTGCGCCCGCAGGAAGTCACTGTCAAAAGCATCAATCACCAGCGGCCGGTAGAGTATCGCCAGCAGGGTCAGGGTGAAGGCGGCGATGCCTCCGACCAGCAGCAGCGCGCCGTTATCAACCGCCAGCAGCGATCCGAACAGTACGTGCAGCAGATCCACGCTTGAACCGCGCAGTGAGACCAGCGTGACGCCAAGCGCCAGCGAACCAAGATAAAAACCGGCGAAGCTGGCATCCTCTTTCAGCGGCGTATAGCGACTGACCGCGCCGGAGAGCAGCGCCACCGCCAGCCCGGCAATTAATCCGCCCATGCCCATCGCCACCAGCGACAGCCCGGAGATCAGGTAACCGATGGCGGCCCCGGGTAACACGGCATGCGATAGCGCATCACCAATCAGACTCATGCGACGTAGCGAGAGAAACACACCCAGCGGGGTGGCGCTGATTGCCAGCGCGATACAGGCCACCAGCGCACGCCGCATGAAACCAAATTCAAGAAAAGGCTGAATCAGCGTCACGGCGCGACCTCCTGTAACGGGAAAGGGCTGACGGGACGATGCGTGAAGGTGCCGTCATCCAGTGACAGCAGGTCGCTGAAGTAGCGCGCGACCAGCGGGCGATCGTGCAGTACCACCAGCAAGGTGGTCCCCGCCTGCTGCTGCCGCTCAAGTATCGACATCAGTAAGCTGACGGTCTGGCTGTCAATGCCGTTAAAGGGTTCGTCCAGCAACCACAACCGGCTGCGCTGCAACATCAGTCGGGCAAACAACACCCGCTGTAGCTGGCCGCCAGATAAGGTGACCGGTTGCGCATCGGCATAATCACGCATCTGCACCGCGTCCAGCGCCTGCCAGATCTCCTGACGCAGCGCCCGGTTGATGCCGCCAAACCAGCCGCAGCGCGGCCAGCAGCCGATCGATACCAGTTCATACACCGTCAGCGGAAAACGGGTTTCCAGTTCGCTGCGCTGGGGCAGCCAGCCGGTATCACGGCGGCTCACCTGCAAGCGGCACTCGCCTTTCACCGGCGGTAATAAGCCAGCGATGGTTTTCAGCAGCGTTGATTTGCCGCTGCCGTTTGCGCCCACCAGAGCGGTCATACTGCCGGGCGCAAGCCGGCCGGTTATTGCGGGCGTCACCTCCTTGCCCTGGTAACCCACCTGTAGCGCGTTAAACGCAATCATTCGCTGACACCCCACCATATTGCTGCCGCCAGTAACGCAATGAGGATCATCGCCACCGTCAGCCGTCCTGCCAGAGACATCAAAAGCCCACTCTGCTGCATCGCCATACCTATAATGTTATAACATAACAATCATTCTAACGAATGCTGCTGCGGTGAACAGAGGGCAATGTGTATCAAAAAATAACGGTCATCCGGGCAACGGATGAGGCAAATCCCGCCAGCAAGGCAAATTTTGCGGCGTCAGGGGTCGGCAAATGACAGAAATAGACAATTTCATTCGCGGCTGGCTTGCAAAGCGGTTGCAGAAAACCAATGATAGGTTTATCAACTGTTATTAGTGGATCAGTTATGCTGTCACGTATTGAATGTGATATTGCGCAGGACGAAACCGACTGCGAAAAAATAGCAGCGATTATTCAGCGGAATATTCTCAAAATATCACCCGCGCTGGTAGGCGATTTACAGTGGTATTCTCAAAATGCCCGGTTAGTTCCAGGCAGTCTGAAAATTATTTCTGTTGAAAAGCAGGGTCCGAATAGTTTTAAGTTACTTTATGATTTTGACTGGAATGTATTTAGTCCCTGCCAGGATCTAAATGAAACCGTTAGCCATTCCGACCGGGTCAGCTTTCATATTGAGCCCGGTGCGCTTGAGTTTGATGTGATCGCCAATCAGCGGCCCTCCCCCAGCGATGAATTGTAATATTTAGTAATGGAGGTGAGTAGAACTAATGGTTTTACACTATATTTGACGAATCCCGTTTAATAACTGCCTGATAAATCGCTTCCTGGCCGCTTTACCCTATATCGCCGCCCTGCGGCAACTGTGCTAGCTATGGAGGGGAAAAAGATGGACGAATACTCACCGAAACGGCATGATATTGCCCAGCTTAAATACCTGTGTGAGAGTCTGTTTGACGAGAGCATGGCAACATTAACGGATAGCCATCACGGCTGGGTTAATGATCCCACTTCTGAAAGCAATTTACAGCTCAATGATTTGATCGAGCATATCGCCTCTTTCACCATGAATTACAAAATTAAGCACGTTGAAGATGAAGCGCTGATTTCGCAAATCGATGAATATCTTGATGATACCTTTATGTTGTTCAGCAACTACGGTGTCAACACTCAGGATCTGCAACGATGGCAACGTTCAGCAAAACGCTTATTTAACCTGTTCACTGAAGAGTGCGCTTTTCTCCAGCAACCGAGCCATTCATTATAAGTACTGACGTGAGAACGGTTTATTTATGAACAAAAACCTGACTAAAACGGATTATTTGATGCGACTGCGCCGCTGTCGCTCAATCGATACCCTTGAAAGGGTCATTGAAAAAAATAAGTATGAATTACCTGAAGATGAGTTAGCGGTATTTTACTCTGCAGCCGATCATCGCCTGGCTGAACTGACGATGAACAAGCTCTACGATAAAGTCCCAGGTTCGGTGTGGAAATTTGTGCGTTAATTCGCGCAGCCCTTTCGTTCGACTGTCTCATCCTTAGCTTTATCATCTCGCCTGCCGGCAATGGATCGGCCTCAGGCGAGTTTCGCCTGTCTGCAATCTGAGTGGGGATTTTTTACGCGGGGGAAAGGGTGGGGGCCCTGCCAGCTACATCCCGGCACACGCGTCACCTGCTGCGGCTGCTTCCTTCCGGACCTGACCGAGTTCACAAGCTAGCATTGCGGGAGAACCAACAGGGCCCCCATTGACAAGCCCTCATTACGAGAGCGCAGGCATTATCGGGGAAGGCCCTGGCAATTGCAAGCGCAGTCGGGACGACCGTTGGTTTCTTGAACAACCGGTGGTTTGCCGCATCCGGCTGGCGCGGCGCGTGCTAAAGTTGAAGCCTTTTTTCCTGACGGGATAAGCAGATGGATCAACCTGACAGTTTTCAGCAACGCATCTGGCAGATTGTTGCTGCCATTCCAGCGGGTCGCGTAGCCACCTATGGCGACGTCGCTCAGCTGGCCGGTTCTCCCCGCGCCGCACGTCAGGTTGGCGGCGTGCTGAGTCGGTTACCGCAAGGCAGCACCCTGCCCTGGCATCGGGTGGTTAACCGTCATGGGGCGATCTCTTTGCAGGGGGACGGACTGTTTCGTCAGCGTGATGCGCTGGAGGCAGAAGGCGTAGAGGTGAGTGATGACGGTCACATCGATCTTGAGGCTTACCGCTGGCGCTACTAAACGCAGCGAAACGGGGCGACAGCGTCGCCCCACAAGGTATTACAGGCTGGTAGGCGCAGGAACCGCAGCCGACGGCGTCACCTGAGTCGGTGAGGTCGATGGGACGCTGGTGGCTGCACCCGGCTGGGTTGGCATCGCCATAGACGGTACCGGTACCAGCAGCAGTTCAGCTTTGGTGCCGCCCTGGTTGATCACCGGCTTCACGCCTTCAGTAATAAAGGCCAGTTTGCCATCAATCGAGATGGCGGCGCTCAGCAGAATACGCGCATTCGGCTGAATGTCGGCTGGGTTAAACGGCAGCACGAACTGGAACGGCGCCTGTTTGCCTTCAGTACGCACTACGCGCTGTGACAGCACCTTCGACGGCGCATCCGCCACGGAAGCGTCAGACAGCGTAACGGTTAATACCGCATCCGGCGGCAGCGCAATACGCTGACGAATATAGACCGAACCGCTGACGTTAGGCTGCGCAATCGCCGCCTGCTGTCCTGCCACTGCCGATCCTAACGTCGGCGTTGGCACCGGTTTACCTTTGTCGGCGCATCCTGCAACAGCAACCGCCATAACTACCCCACTGAACACATGCCAGAGTTTCATTGATGTCGTCTCCTTTTGATCAAAATGATTTCGGCAGCGAATCCTGCGTACAGCGCTTCACTCGCCGTATGTGCTTAATACTGGCACAAAATCGGGATTTTGCCTGGCCGCAGCAAAGAGGAAAGTCTGATTGACGTAAACTGGTCGGATCTTTCACACTGAGCCGGTCACTATATTGAGGAATGCGCCATGAGCCAGGCACTGCAAAATCTGCTGAATTTATTAAATCTGGAAAAACTGGAAGAAGGGTTATACCGCGGCCAGAGTGAAGATCTTGGGCTGCGCCAGGTGTTTGGCGGTCAGGTGGTGGGACAGGCGCTCTATGCGGCCAAGCAGACGGTGCCGGAAGATCGCATTATCCACTCGTTTCACAGTTACTTCCTGCGCCCCGGCGACAGTCAGAAAGCGATTATTTATGATGTCGAAACCCTGCGTGACGGCAAAAGCTTCAGCGCCCGCCGGGTCAGCGCCATTCAGAACGGTCAGCCAATTTTTTATATGACCGCCTCGTTCCAGGCACCGGAGAGCGGCTTTGAACACCAGAATGCCATGCCGGAGGTTGCCGGCCCTGACAACCTGCTGTCTGAGCAGGTGATGGCGCAGAAAATGGCGCATCTGCTGCCGGAAAAACTGCGTGAGAAGTTTATCGCTGAACGGCCGCTGGAGATTCGCCCGGTGCAGCTCCACAATCCGCTCAAGGGTCACGTCGATAAACCTGAGCGTCAGGTATGGATCCGCGCCAACGGCACGCTGCCGGACGATCTGCGCATCCATCAATATCTGCTGGGCTATGCTTCCGATCTTAACTTCCTGCCGGTGGCGCTGCAGCCGCACGGTAAAGGCTTTCTCGAGGCGGATATGCAGGTCGCCACCATCGATCACTCGATGTGGTTCCACCGCCCGTTCGACTTCAGCGAATGGCTGCTGTATAGCGTGGTCAGCACCTCCGCTTCTGGCGCGCGCGGTTTTGTCCGTGGCGAGTTCTATAATCAGCAAGGCGTGCTGGTGGCGTCGACGGTGCAGGAAGGGGTGATGCGGCAGCGCAGCGAATAAAAAAAGGGGCGATTTCTCGCCCCTGATTTCAAACTGTCGAGGAAAACTTATTGGTTATAAGCATTCTCGCCGTGGCTGTTGACGTCCAGACCTTCACGCTCATGCTCTTCCGGCACGCGCAGTCCGACAATCATGTCCGCCAGCTTGAAGCCGATGAAGGCTACTACGCCAGACCAGACGATGGTCAGGCCGACGCTGAACAGCTGCACCCACACCTGATGGCCCATGGTCACGCCCTCAGCGTAGCCCACACCGCCCAGTGAAGAAGAAGCGAAGACGCCGGTCAGGATACAGCCCACGATGCCGCAGACGCCGTGCACGCCGAACACATCGCAGGGATCGTCCACCCGCAGCCATTTCTTCAGGGTGGTGACGCCCCACAGTCCGGCCAGTCCACCAACCAGACCAATAATCAACGCCCCGCCGACACCCACGTAACCACAGGCTGGAGTAATAGCCACCAGCCCGGCAATGAAGCCAGAACAGGCGCCCAGCAGTGAAGGTTTACCGCGTACGGCCCACTCACCAAAGGTCCATGACAGCACCGCGCCCGCAGTGGCGACAACGGTATTCAGGAAGGCCAGCGCCGCAATTTCGTTAGCCGCCGAGGCAGAACCGGCGTTGAAGCCGAACCAGCCCACATAGAGGATGGCGGTACCGGTGAAGACCATTGGCAGGTTATGCGGTTTGAACGCTTCTTTGCCGAAGCCAGCACGTTTGCCAACCAGATAAGCACCAACCAGTCCGGCAACTGCGGCATTGATGTGCACCACGGTGCCGCCAGCGAAGTCCAGCGCGCCATCCTGAGCCAGGAAGCCGCCCGCCCACACCATATGTGCGATAGGCAGATAGGCCAGGGTCAGCCAGACACCAACAAAAATCAGCACGGCAGAGAAGCGGATACGTTCAGCAATGGCACCGATAATCAGGCCGACGGTGATACAGGCAAACGATGCCTGGAAGGCAACGTGGATATACTGGTAGAAGCTGCCCATTACTGCGGTCAGCTGGATGTTTTTCAGCATCGCCCAGCCGAAGCCACCAAAGAAGGCGTTACCTTCGCTAAAGGCCAGTGAATAGCCGTAAACCATCCACAATACGCAGACCAGAGAAAAGGTGACCGCAACCTGCGTCAGCATGGAGAGGACGTTCTTGCCGCGAATCAATCCGCCGTAAAACAGCGCAATACCTGGAATCGACATAAACAGCACCAGCGCGGTGCAAATCATCATAAATGCGTTATCAGCCTTGTCCGCAACGGCAGGTGCAGCCATCGCGAGCGATGGTAACAGTGCCAGGCTGGTGAGGCCCAACTTAGCGAAAACTTTATTCATTTTTTTCCATCCCATCACAGTACTGAGTCTTAATTACAGAGCGGCTTCGTCGGTCTCGCCGGTACGAATACGAATGACGCGCTGCAGTTCAGCCACGAAAATTTTACCGTCGCCAATTTTGCCGGTGTAAGCCGCTTTACTGATGACATCCACCACTTCGTCTAACTGATCGTCAGCGATGGCGATGTCAATTTTGACTTTAGGCAGGAAGTTCACGCTGTATTCTGCGCCACGGTACAGCTCCGCGTGGCCTTTCTGACGACCAAAACCTTTTACTTCGGAGACGGTCAGCCCCTGAATGCCGATAGAGGATAACGCTTCACGCACATCCTCCAGCTTGAATGGCTTAATTACGACGGTAACCAGCTTCATTGGATCCCCTCCAGCGATTAAATGAGTGAGTCTCACGGACACGCAAGGATCTAAGCAAAGCCTGTGCCATAAATAAAAAAACCGTGGAATCAATCACCGAGGCGAGACGGGGCAAGGCGTGTTTTGTCGGGGGTCAGTCAGCAGCGCAGAGAATGGCGCACTGCCAGAAAAGCGAATGCACTCCTTTGGTGCGCCAGGCATCAAAGGCGTGCATTTATACAGATTATTCTGATAAAACCGCGCAAAAAAGGTGCAACTTACCCTGCGGTTGTTAAGGGGATGCCCGTCGCCAGATCATCACCTACCTGCTGCAGCTGATACATCTGCCAGTAACGGCCTTGCAGCGCCAGTAATTGCGCGTGATTCCCCTGCTCGACCACCCTGCCACGATGCAGCACCAGGATGTTATCCGCTTCGGTAATTGTTGAGAGCCGGTGGGCGATCACCACCAGCGTACTGTGCTGGCGAAGGGTTCGCAGCGTTTGCTGAATCGCCTGCTCGGTGCCCGAGTCGATATTGGCTGTCGCCTCGTCGAGGATCATCACCTGCGGCAGATCGACCAGGACTCGCGCCAGCGCCAGCAGCTGCTTTTGACCCACAGAGAGATTGTTACCCTGCTCGCCCAGCCGGGTGTGAATGCCGTCAGGCAATGCACGCGCCAGAGGGGCCAGCTGCACCTGCTCCAGCACCGTCCAGACCGCCTCTTCGCTGATCTCGCGACCAAGCCGGACGTTGGCCAGCAGCGTATCCGCCAGCACCACCGGATCCTGCTGAACCATCGCGATACCCCGCCGCAGTACTGCATGGCTGAGTTCGCCAATCGGACGATCGTCAATGCGAATCTCACCGCGGGTAATCGGGTAGTAACCCATTAACAGATTTGCCAGGGTACTTTTGCCGCTGCCGGTATGCCCGACCAGCGCCACAAAGCTGCGTGACGGCACCTCAAGATTAATTTCGCTGAGCACGTCACGATCTTCGCGATAGGCAAAGCTGAGGTTTCTCAGGGTCAGACGACCGGTGGCCAGCGGCCGCGCGTCGGGCCCATACTGCTGCTGCGCCGCATCCATCAGCTCGAAGATCCGCTCGCCCGAGACCACCGCCTGCTGCAACATCGATTGCTGGGTGGTGAGCTCAATCAGCGGCTCATTCAGCCGTCCCAGATAGGTAATAAAGGCATACAGTACGCCGACTTCAAACACGCCGGGCACGGAGAAACTGAACAGCATCAGCAATCCGCACAGCACCATGGCTGAAAACAGGCTTAACAACGGGCGCAGCAGGAAACCGTCAAGCCGCAGCGTTTCCATCCGCGCCAGATAGTGCGAACGACTCGCCTCGCCCATCCGCTCGCCAAAACGCGCCTGCTGACGAAACTGCTGGATCACGCTCATGCCGCTGATCACTTCGTTGAAGCCGTTATTAATGTCGGCCAGATAGCTGCGGACCCGGCGGGCAATCGGCGTGCTGTAACGCTGGTAAATCAGCATCACGACCAGCACCAGCGGGAAAATCATCATCGCTACCAGCGCCATACGCCAGTCGAGGCTGAGCATCGCCACCATCATGGCGCCTACCAGTGCCGCGCTGCGCAGTACCGTCGCCACCACCGTGACATAGAGATCACGGATTACTTCGGTGTCATTGGTGACGCGCGAAATAATCTGTCCGACCGGCTGGGTGTCGAAGGCGCTGAGCGGCTGGCACAGCGCGGCATTCATTACGTCACTGCGCAAGCGCTGCACCACCCCAATGGCGGCGCGGTTAAACAGCAGTGCCTGCCAGTAATGCAGGGCGGCCGCCAGCAGTTGCAGCAGGATAAAACTCACTACCAGCCCGGCAACCAGCCCCCACGGCATCTGATGTTTCGCCACCAGATTGTCGATGAAGTAACTGACCAGCACCGGCCCGGTCACTTCGGCGGCGGCGGCAATCCATAACATGCCCACCGCCAGCGACAGGGATTTCCGCCACGGCTTGCCGTAACTTAACAGGCGCTTCAGGGTGGGCCACAAGCGGGCAGACTTAGCCATGCGGCACTCCTTTCTCATTCTCATCGTCATCCAGCGCGGCTTCCAGCTGCTGATAACGGTACATGTCGCGATACCAGCCCGGGCGATCCGCCAGCGCTTCATGATCGCCACGCTGCGCGATGGTGCCGTGCTGCAGCACCAGAATTTCACTGGCTTCAGTCAGCGCCGATAAACGGTGGGCGCTGATGATCAGGGTCCGGCCTCGTCCCCACTGGCGCAGATTGTGCAGTATTTCATGCTCGGTACGGCCATCTACCGCCGACAGCGCATCATCAAGCACCAGGATTTCCGCGTTCAGCAGCAGCGCGCGCGCAATCGAGATACGCTGCTTCTGCCCGCCCGACAGCATCACGCCACGCTCCCCGACTTCGGTTTCATAGCCCTGCGGCAGCCGCAGAATATCCTCGTGAACGCAGGCCAGCGTGGCGGCCCGCTCAATTTCCTGCTGGGTCGCACCCGGTTTTCCCAGCGCGATGTTGTTGGCGACGCTGTCAGAAAACAGAAACGGGGTCTGACTGACCACCGCCAGCCGGCTGCGCCAGCTGTCCAGCCGCAGCTGTGGCAGCGGAATCTGGTGATAGCGGATATCGCCCTGCTGGATATCAAAATGGCGCTGGATCAGGCTGAGCAGCGTACTCTTGCCGCTGCCGGTCGGGCCGCACAGCCCCAGCATTTCGCCAGGTTTCAGTTCGAAACTGACCTGACTCAGCACCGGACCGGCACTGGCCGGATAGTGAAATTCACGGATCGCTACCTGCAGGTTGCCTGGTTCCGGTGGCAGGGTTTTATCGCCATCTTCGACCGCTGGCGCTTCCGCCAGCAGCGCGCGGATACGGCTCCAGGCGGCGCTGCCGCGCTCGACGATGTTAAACATCCACGCCAGCGCCAGCATCGGCCAGATCATCAGGCCCAGATACATCACAAAACTGGTGAGCTGACCCAGCGTCATCTGATCGTGCCAGACCAGCCAGCTGCCGCCACCGATCGCCAGCAGATTTGAAAAACCGATGGCGATATAGATGGTGGGATCAAAACGGGCATCCACCCGCGCCACCCGCAGGTTCTTTTCACCGGTATCGCGGGCGATGTCAGAGAACTGCTGCGACTGATGCTGTTCCAGACCAAAGGACTTGATCATCCGGATGCTGGTCAGGCTCTCCTGCGTCTGATCGTTGAGGCTGGAGAAGGCGGCCTGCGCCACCTTAAAGCGATGGTGCAGCTGATTACCGTAGCGATGAATGACGATTGCCATGATCGGCATCGGCACCAGCGAAAGCAGCGTCAGCTGCCAGCTGATTTGGGTGCTCATCACCAACAGCACAACGCAGCCCATCACCAGCGAATCGACCAGCGTCAGTACCCCTTCCCCGGCGGCAAACACCACCCGATCGACATCATTAGTGGCGCGCGCAATCAGGTCACCGGTACGGTGGCGCAGGTAAAATGCGGGTTGCTGACGGCTCAGCTGGCGATAAAAATCTTCGCGCAACTCGACCGCCAGCTGGTAAGAGGCACCAAACAGCAATACCCGCCAGACGTAGCGCAGCAGATAAACTACCAGCGCGGTAGCCAGCATCACGCCGATCCACAGCATGATGCGGCTCATGCTCATGCTGTTTTGCGTCACGCCATCGACGATTACCCCGACCACATGCGGCGGCAACAGTTGCAGAATGGCAATAATGATCAGTAAGGTGACCGCGCCCAGATAGCGCCGCCACTCACGCAGAAAGTACCAACTTAATTGACTGAATAATCGCACAACGCTGTTCTCAATCTCATGCCTTTATGGGGCGACAGGTAAGGCCGTGGTGTATTTAATCTCTTCCATGGCGAAGCTGGAGGTTACATCAATCAGGCCTGGGACGCCGTTGACTAACCGCTTGTAAAAAGCATCATAACTTTTCATGTCGGCCACCTGGATGCGCAGCAGATAGTCATACTCGCCGGCCATCCGGTAAAAGGCCATCACTTCCGGCATGCTGTTGACCACCGAGACAAACGCCTGATACCAGTCGCGACTGTGCTGCTGGGTTTTCACAAACATAAACGCCGTCAGTGACAATCCGATTTTTTCGCCATCCAGCAACGCCACCCGAGCGCGAATAATGCCATCATCTTCGAGCTTTTTCAGGCGCTTCCAGCAGGGCGTGGTGGTGAGGTTGACCGCCTCGGCTAATGCCTGCAGCGACAGCGTACAATCGCGTTGCAACAACGCCAGCAGTTTCAGGTCAGTTTTATCTAACATTCGCCACTCCGAGAGAATGATTTTCTCCATTAGCGCTATTTTAGCGTCAATATTGCAATCTCTTTTTCCTGCTCGTGCCTTAAAATAGCCGCAACTCTCTCTGCCGGACGCGTAAGATGCACAGCTGCTGGATTCGCCACGCTATCAACGAAATTAACGCCGATTTTCAACGATCGGCTGAAACCCACCTGATCCGTTTCGATCTGGCGGATTATCCCGGCATCTGGTTTTACCTGAAAGATGAGAGCACCCATCCAAGTGGCAGCCTCAAACACCGACTGGCGCGATCACTGTTTCTGTATGGCCTGGCGAACGGCTGGATTAAACAGGATACGCCAATAATTGAAGCCTCGTCAGGCAGCACTGCCGTTTCTGAGGCGTACTTCGCACGGCTGCTCGGCCTGCCGTTTATCGCGGTAATGCCTGCCAGCACGGCGAAACGGAAAATTGAGCAGATCACCTTTTATGGCGGGCAGTGCCATTTCGTTGACGATCCCTGCCAGCTTTATGTCGAATCTGAACGGCTGGCGCGCGAGCTGAACGGCCACTTTATGGATCAGTTTACCTATGCCGAGCGGGCAACCGACTGGCGCGGTAACAACAACATTGCCGAAAGCATTTTCCGCCAGATGCAGCATGAGCCCTATCCGGTTCCCCATACGCTGATCATGAGTGCCGGTACCGGCGGCACTTCCGCTACGCTGGGACGTTATATCCGCTATCAGGGTTTCTCCACGAAGTTACTGGTGGTCGATCCGCAGCACTCGGTATTTTTTGATTACTGGCATCAGCGCGATGCCAGCCTGACCAGCACGCGTGGCAGCCTGATTGAAGGCATTGGTCGTCCGCGGGTGGAGCCTTCGTTTATGCCAGACGTAATAGATGAAATGATCAAAGTCCCCGATGGCGCGACGCTGGCCGCCATGCTGAAGCTGGAAAAAATTCTGGGACGCAAACCGGGTGCCTCTACCGGTACCAATTTCTGGGGCATGATGCAGGTCGCGAAACGTTTACGGGCGGCTAACCAGCAGGGCGCGCTGGTGACGCTGCTGTGTGACAGCGGCGAGCGTTATCCGGATAGTTATTATCAGCCGGAGTGGGTAGCGAAACACATCGGTGATATCACGCCGTGGCAGCGCGAGCTGGAATAAAAAACCGGACATCCTGTCCGGTACACGGCAATCCTCAGCATTCGGGGGAATACGCGAGGTGGGGTGTCGCCAGCCAGTGATTTAAATAGTGAGACACCGCCTGTGTCTCGCAATGTCCTAAGACCGGCAGATGCGGTAACGCCGCCTTTAACTGCGCCATCGCATTGCCCATGATGAAACCGTGCCCCGCCTGCGCCAGCATTTCCCGATCGTTCATCGCATCGCCAAACGCCATGCACTCTGCCAGGGTCAATGAAAGACCATCGCATAACCGTGCCAGGGCGCTGCCTTTGTTGCAGTTTTTCGGCAATACTTCGAGACAATCGGCGGCAGAGAAACAGATATTGGCCTGCTCGCCCAGCGCGGCATCCAGCTGCGTTTTTAACTGGCAGAGCGACTGATGATGATCGACAAAACAGATTTTAGTGACCTGATGTGCCGGCATGGTTTTTAAATCGCGCAGCTGATAGTGGAACCCGCTCATCTGATGGGCCGCCAGCAGATCCGGCTGCGGACGATCGGTAAACCAGCCCTGATCGTTGAAAATATGGATGCTGGCGCGGGTCTGCCAGTGGCTGTGGATCACCTCTTCCGCCACCTGAGGCGGCAGATCCTGGGCAAACAGCAGATTACCCTGCTGATCGTGTATCCGGGTGCCGTTACCCGTGATCAGCCACGCCGGCAGGATCATCTGTTGCCGCAGGATCTGCATCTCCAGCAGGTGACGACCGGTGGCCAGCGCCAGATGAATACCGCGCTGATGCAGGGCATGCAGGCTCGCCAGCGTTTGCTGGCCCAACTGATGATCGGGCAGTAACAGGGTGCCATCCATATCGAAGGCGGCTAAGCGCACCATAATCAATCCTCTGCTGTAAAGGTGAGCCTTACTATTGCCTGTTAATTACGGAACTAATAGTGAATACTTTGAAAAAACTGTTCCGGGTTTACTATGCGTCAGCTCAACCGTCTTAATCAGTTTCAGCGCCTGTGGCAGCAAAGCCAGGGCGCAGCCCAGCAAACCTGCGTTGCCGAGATGGCCCGCCACTGCATTTGTAGTGAGCGCCATCTGCGTACCCTGTTGTCACAATGGCAGCATGCCGGCTGGTTGCAGTGGCACGGCGAACCGGGTCGCGGCAAACAGGGACAGCTGCAGTTTCTGCGCTCGCCTGAGCAACTACGTCAGCAGCTGCTGCAAAGCCAGCTGGATGCCGGGGATACCGCCGACGCGCTGCAATTGCTGGATGTCCCGCCGGAACGGCTGATTAATATGCTGCGGCCGCTGATGGGCGGGCAATGGCAGAACGATTCACCGGTTCTGCGCATTCCGTACTATCGCCCGCTGGAAAGTACCGAGCCGCGACACATCACCGGCCGGGCCGAGCAGCATCTGGTGCGTCAACTCTATTCCGGGCTGACCCGTTTTGAGCAGGACGAGCCGGTCGGGGATCTGGCCCACCACTGGCAACACGATGAGTCCGCCTGCCGCTGGCTGTTCTGGTTACGCCCGCAGCTGGTGTGGCATAACGAGGAGCCAATTCGGGCCGCTCAGCTGGTCACGCAGTTGCAGCATCTGTTACAGGACCCGCGGGTCAGCACGCTGCTGGCTGAGGTGATCGAAGTCGATGCGCCTCATCCGCTCGCGGTGCGGTTTACCCTGCGGCGCAGCGATTTCTGGCTGCCCCATCGTCTCGCTCACCTGCTGTGCCTGCTGCCCCATCCCGACGATGCCAGTATCGGCAGTGGCCCCTGGAAGCTAATGCACTTCACCCCGGAACTGGTGAGAATTGAAAGTCATGCCCGCTGGCATCTGCGTCTGCCCTTGCTGCAGGCGGTGGAGTACTGGATTACTCCGCAGCTGTTTGATCCGATGCTCGGCAGCAGTTGCCGTCATCCGGTGCAGATTGCGATTGGCGACGCCGGCGATCTGAAAGCCCTGCAACCGGTCAGCAGCAGTATCAGCCTTGGCTTTTGCTATCTGGTCTGTCGTCCACGCGCCGGTTTTACGCCTGCCAAGGCGCGACGGCTGTTCCAGCTGATCCAGCAAAGCGGCATTATCGCGCGCTTGCCGCTTGATGAAGGATTGATTACCCCCAGCCAGGAGTTACTGCCAGGCTGGCCGGTGCCGCCGATTGATGCCGAACCACTGTCACTGCCAGCCAGCCTGACGCTGTATTATCAACTGCCGGTCGAACTGCACCAGACCGCTGAGGCCCTGCGCCAGCTATTACAACAGCACGGCTGCACGTTGCGGGTGGTATTTCATGAGGTTAAGAGCTGGCACAGCGTGCCGCAGCTTGATGAAGCAGATATCGTGATGGGGGATCGGCTGATCGGGGATGCGCCGGTGTTTACTCTTGCAGGCTGGTTACAGCTCGACAGATTATGGCGCCCTTTCATGGCCACCGCTCAGGGTGAAGCGGTACAAGCGCAACTGCTGACCCTGCAGCAACTGGCCGACAGTGAGGCTCGTGATCAGGCCCTGCATCAGCTCTATCATCAACTGATGCGCGCCGGTATCCTGCTGCCGCTATTCAATTACCGCTATCAGATTTACGCGCCGCCCGGCGTTGAAGGCATTCAGTTAAACACCCTGGGCTGGTTCGATTTCAGTCGTGCCTGGATTCCACCGCCGATTGATCGGCCGCACAGCTGTTCAGCGGCGGAGTGAGGCATTACCATAAGCGCATAACTCACCATCGGGAAAATAGCATGAAACGCGCCGTTGTCGTTTTTAGCGGTGGACAAGATTCCACCACCTGCCTTGTTCAGGCGTTACAGCAATACGATGAAGTTCACTGTGTCACATTCGATTATGGTCAGCGTCATCGTGAAGAGATTGAGGTAGCACGCGACCTGGCCATCAGGCTGGGCGCACGCGCCCATAAAGTGCTGGATGTTACGATGCTGAACGATCTGGCTGTCAGCAGCCTGACGCGAGATAACATCCCGGTTCCGACCTACGATCCCAACGCCAGCGGCTTGCCGAGCACCTTCGTACCGGGCCGCAATATCCTGTTCCTGACCCTAGCGTCAGTTTATGCCTATCAGGTTGAAGCGGAAGCGGTGATTACCGGGGTATGTGAAACGGACTTTTCCGGCTATCCCGACTGCCGCGATGAGTTTGTCAAAGCGCTGAATCATGCGGTCAGCCTCGGTATGGCGCGCGAGGTCCGTTTTGAAACCCCGCTGATGTGGCTGAATAAAGCTGAAACCTGGGCGCTGGCGGACTACTGGCAGCAGTTACCACTGGTACGCGAGCAGACTCTGACCTGCTATAACGGCGTGAAAGGCGATGGATGCGGTGAGTGTGCCGCCTGCCATTTACGCGCCAATGGCCTGCAGGGTTACCTTAACGATCGTGCCGGCGTCATGGCCGCCATGAAGGCCAAAAGCGGCCTGGAGTAAGCCTATCGGGGCGGCAATCACGCCACCGTTGCCGCCTCTGCTTCATCAGGATGCGCCACAATGTGCTCAGGCCATCAGGCGCGTCAGTCGTTCACGCAATTCTCCCTCCAGCGGTACCGCCTTCTGGGTTCTCAGGTCGATGCAAACGAAGGTCAGCGCGGCATCAGCGACCACCGTCTCTTCTCCCGCCAGCAACACCCGCTGCGCAATAATTCCGCTTTTACCGTTCAACTGGGTAATCTGGCTGTCGATTGCCAGAACGTCGCCCAGCACGGCCGGGCGACGATAGTTGATATTGATATTCACCACCACAAATGCCAGTTTCTGTTCCAGCAGCCAGTGAAATGCCTCAACTTCTTCCAGCCATTGCCAGCGCGCCTCCTCGAGGAATTCGAGATAGCGCGCGTTGTTAACGTGCTGATAGACATCAAGATGGTAGCCGCGCACTTTAATTGTGGTCTGCATGTTTATGCTCTCCTGCTGCTGCGAGTGAACTGGTTGGACCTGTTCACTTTAGCAGAGTCGTTCTGCTACAGCAGACAAAGCATCAGAGATGCGTGGCGCCTCACAATTTCAGGCGGGCCGCATTACGCTCCAGCAGCGAATTGCCAATACCCGGCACCTCATTTAACTGCTGGATGGCGCTGAACGGTCCGTACTGTTCACGGTAGCTGACGATTGATTGCGCCTTCTTCAGCCCGACACCTTGCATGGCGGCAGAGAGCTGCTCGGCTGTGGCCTGATTGATACTGACCTGCTCCTGCGGCGTGACGACCGCCGATGGTGTGGACGGCAAAATACTTTTCGCAGCTGCGCTGCTGTCCGAAGCAGGCGCAGGTGCGGCAGACAGTAAGGTCTGATAGAACGCGCCGCCCAGCGCGAGTGAAAAATAGAGGGCACATAAAGTCGATTTAGCCATGCTGTGTTTCTCCTTGTGGTTAACAGCAGCCACAGGATGGCATCCCCGCCGGATGGCTTCAAAAGCCAGATTGCAGATATGGAAAAGGCCGCGAATGCGGCCTTTGATTATTTCATTTGTTACGCAGGTTCTGCGAGGCTTACTGCATTTGTGCGGCTGCGCCGTACTTAATTTTTGCCTCTTTGCGCAGATTTTGCAGCAGGGCTTCAAACGCCAGCTGGGCATTATTCTGCGTCACGCCTTTGACCATTTCATCGATCTGCGCCTGTGGCATGCTGCCGGTAGTGACTTTATCCACCGCCACCAGCACCACATTACCCTGCATATCTTCGCTCACGCCCCACGACGGTTTATTCTCCGCCGGCTGTGGCAGATTGAAAGCCGCCTGTGCAACCGGGTCCTGGGCATTACGATCGACCGTTTTACTGGCGCTCAGGGTCAGACCTGCGGCGGTTAACGCATCCTGTTTACCGGCTTTAAGGTCGGCCAGCAGCTTGTCAGCCTGCGATTTCGCCTGTTGGGTAGCTTTATCGTGTTTCAGGGTGTCAGCAATCTGAGTTTTAACCTGATCCAGCGGCTTCACTGCTTCCGGCTTATGCTCGCTGACGCGCAGCACAAAGGCCCGGTCACCGTCGACGCTGATGATGTCAGAGTTATTGCCCGGTGCACCATTCTGCCCGACCAGTCCACCGTTAAAGATCGCCTGTTTCACCGCGTCGAAGTCGAGTTCCTTCGGCAGCGCATCCTGGCTGAACCAGCCGGTTTCTTTGGCTTTCAGGCCGGAAGCCTGCTCGGCACCCGCCAGCGATTCGTTATCGTTGCTGGCCGCTTCGCTGACTTTCTGCTGCAGTTTATAGAAGGCATCGACGCCCTTCTCCTGCTTCACTTTCGCCGCAATGGCATCACGAACTTCATCCAGCGGCTTAACCTGCTCTGGCTGGATATCGTCGAGACGCACAATCAGGAAACCGACCGAGGATTTAATCACCCCGGACATCTGGCCTTTTTCGGTCAGACCGGCATTTTTCAGCTCATCTGGCGTGGTCGCAGGTTCCAGCCAGCCCATATCCCCGCCCTTACGCGCAGAGATCGGGTCGATGGATTTGCTTTTTGCCAGTTCGGTGAAGCTGGCGCCGCCTTTCAGCTGGGTCAGCAACGCATTGGCGTCCGCTTCCGTTTTGGTCTGAATAACACTGTAGCGATTACGCTGCGGCTGGGTGTAATCAGCTTTATGCTGGTCGTACCAGGCCTGAATATCGGCCTCGCTGGCATCCTGTTGCATGCTGGCTGCATCCATCAGGATGTAGCTGACACGGAACTGCTCCGGCGCCATGAAGCTGGTTTTATGCTGCTGGTAATACTGATTTATCTCGTCATCAGACACGGTCTGCTTAGCCGCCAGAGCATTGACGTCGAGGGTCGCCTGACGAATAACACGCTGTTGTGAAACCAGCTCCACCAGTTTGCTGGTTTCGCCCTTAAGCATGAAGTCGGTGTTTGCCACCGCATTGATCAGTTGCTGATTAGAGAGCTGCTTACGCAGCGCTTCAGCATACTGGTCGGCAGAAAAGCCCATGTTGCCGATCAGACCAAGATATTTGGCATTATCAAATTTGCCGTTGGTCTGGAAAGCCTGCTGATTAAAAATCGCCTGCTTAACCTGATCGTCACTGATGCTGAGATGTAAGTCTTTGATGTAGCTGTCGAGCAGGGCCTGATCGATTAACTGCGACAGCGCCTGCTGGCGGATCTGCTGCATGTAGCCATCGTTACTGGCCAGCTGAGAAAATTGATCGCCCAGCATCTGCTGCTGACGGCTGCGCTCGCTGTTGAACGCCTGTTCCAGCTGTGCCCGGCTGATTTCCTGACCGTTAACTTTGGCCGCATAATCGTTGTTGCCGCCAATCAGATAGTTGCCAACGCCGGTCAGCACAAAGGAGAGGATAATCAACCCCAAAATAATCTTGAGCACGACATGGTTCGACGCCGCGCGTAAATTGTCCATCATGGTATGACAACACTCCGCTGTAGTGTGAATGTAAAGCTCGGGCGCAATACGCCGTATCCTGACGCATCACGCAGCTGCAGACTTCGCTGTCAGCCTCAAGCCGGCTCCGGTCCATATTATGGCCTGATTATCGCCGGTTAAAACAAAAAAGGCACATCTGATTGATGTGCCCGTATGTTACATGAGAACGCGTTAACCGTCCTCTGATCCACTGAAGAAAATACGTCAATGAACGTTTTCGTTGTTATTAATTGACTGCGTCTTTCAATGCTTTACCAGCACGGAAGCCCGGTACTTTACCGGCCGGAATTGTAATCTCTTTGCCGGTTTGTGGGTTGCGGCCAGTGCGTGCAGCACGCTCGCGCACGGAGAAAGTGCCGAAACCGACCAGCGCCACTTCGTCGCCGCCTTTCAGCGCGTCAGAAACAGAACCCATGAATGCATCTAAAACACGTCCCGCTGCTGCTTTAGAAATATCAGCATCCGCAGCAATTTTGTCGATCAACTGTGACTTATTCACTCTCTTCATCCCCTCTTTTATTATTTCACATCGTACCCGCGCTTCCCGCCGGATACGCACGCGCAGCAAGTTATATCAAGCCTGTGGAGCCGAAACAACGGAATTTCTCTGAGAACACCGCGTCGGCAGCCACCTAAATTAGCGGCACAAAAAAAAGCTGGCAAGCGCCAATTGCCTTGCCAGCTTCGCTTTTTAACGGTTTATGCCGTTAATCACTATTTTGCGGTCGCAACCTGCATACCGTACGGCGCATTTTCCAGTGCCAGATTCAGCACTTCTTCGATGCGTTTGACCGGATGGATGTCGAGATCGGCAATCACGTTCTGTGGAATCTCTTCCAGATCGCGTTTGTTGTCGTCCGGGATCAGCACCGTTTTAATGCCACCGCGGTGGGCTGCCAGCAGCTTCTCTTTCAGTCCGCCAATCGGCAGTACCTGTCCGCGCAGGGTGATTTCACCGGTCATGGCGACATCAGCACGGACCGGGTTACCGGTCAGGCAGGAGACCAGCGCCGTACACATCGCAATACCGGCGCTTGGACCATCTTTCGGCGTTGCCCCTTCCGGAACGTGAACGTGGATATCACGTTTCTCGTAGAAGTCGCCGTTGATGCCCAGCTTCTCGGCACGCGCACGCACCACGGTTAAGGCGGCCTGAATTGACTCCTGCATCACCTCACCCAGTGAACCGGTATAGGTCAGCTTGCCTTTACCCGGTACGCAGGCGGTTTCAATCGTCAGCAGATCGCCACCCACTTCGGTCCACGCCAGACCGGTTACCTGGCCCACGCGGTTTTCACTGTCAGCACGACCGTAGTCGAAGCGTTGCACCCCGAGGAAATCCTTCAGGTTTTCACCATTGATAGTGATGTGCTTTTTCGTCTTGTCCATCAGCAGCGACTTGACCGCTTTACGGCACAATTTCGACAGCTCACGCTCAAGGCTACGCACCCCGGCTTCACGCGTGTAGTAACGGATAATGCCGACAATCGCACTGTCTTCGACCGTGATCTCATTGGCTTTCAGCGCGTTACGCTCAATCTGTTTCGGCAACAGATGCTGTTTGGCGATGTTCAGTTTTTCATCCTCGGTGTAACCCGATAGACGAATCACTTCCATACGGTCCAGCAGCGGTGCCGGAATGTTCATGGAGTTCGAGGTCGCCACGAACATCACATCTGACAGGTCATAATCGACTTCCAGATAGTGATCGTTGAACGCAATGTTTTGTTCTGGATCAAGCACTTCCAGCAATGCTGAAGCCGGATCGCCGCGCATGTCGGACGACATTTTGTCAATCTCATCCAGCAGGAACAGCGGGTTTTTAACCCCGACTTTAGCCATTTTCTGGATCAGCTTGCCCGGCATCGAACCGATATAGGTACGACGGTGACCACGGATCTCGGCTTCGTCACGTACGCCGCCCAGCGCCATACGCACATATTTACGTCCGGTCGCTTTCGCGATCGACTGACCGAGGGAGGTTTTACCTACCCCTGGCGGTCCGACCAGGCAGAGGATCGGGCCTTTGATTTTGCTGACGCGACTCTGCACCGCAAGATACTCAAGGATACGATCCTTCACGCGCTCAAGGCCGTAATGGTCGATATCCAGCGTCTCCTGGGCTTTACGCAGATCTTTTTTGACTTTGCTGCGCGCGTTCCATGGAACCTGCACCATCCAGTCGATGTAGCCACGTACCACGGTCGCTTCCGCTGACATCGGAGACATCATTTTCAGCTTCTGCAGCTCAGCTTCGGCTTTTTCACGCGCCTCTTCCGGCATTTTGGCCGCGTCGATTTTGCGTTTTAACGCTTCGTACTCGTCAGGCGCATCGTCCATTTCGCCCAGCTCTTTCTGAATCGCCTTCATCTGCTCATTCAGATAGTACTCACGCTGGCTCTTCTCCATCTGCTTTTTAACGCGGTTGCGAATACGCTTCTCAACCTGCAGCAGATCGATTTCAGACTCCATCATCGCCATCAGATATTCCAGACGTTCGTTAACGTCGGACATCTCCAGCACAGACTGTTTGTCTGCCAGTTTCAACGGCATATGTGCAGCGACGGTGTCAGCCAGACGGGCCGCATCGTCAATGTTGTTCAGCGAGGTTAAAACCTCAGGCGGGATCTTTTTATTAAGTTTGATGTAGCCTTCAAACTGATTGATTGCGGTGCGCACCAGCACTTCCTGCTCGCGCTCTTCAATCTCTGGCGACACCAGATATTCAGCCTCGGCCACAAAATGATCACCGTTATCCGCCAGCGTGGTGATGTGGGCGCGCTGCAAACCTTCGACCAGCACTTTAACCGTACCGTCCGGCAGTTTCAGCATTTGCAATACAGATGCAACGGTCCCTACCGAGAAGAGATCGTTAATGCCAGGTTCATCCGTTGAAGCCTCTTTCTGTGCGACCAGCATGATCTTCTTATCATGATCCATTGCGGCTTCGAGGCACCGAATTGATTTTTCCCGGCCAACAAACAACGGAATTACCATGTGCGGATAAACCACCACGTCGCGCAGCGGCAACACGGGGATTTCAATGCGTTCAGAACGCTCAGGATTCATAGAGCTCTCTCTTAGTTTAATGTCCGCCAGGTGATGGGAACCGCATCAGGCAGGTATGCAGTTAAACCCACAGGTATCTGAGTATATGGGGATGATCGTCCGACATTCAACGTCACAGAGGCGAGAAAAGCAAAAGGGGAAACATTTTCCCCTTTTTTAAGATGACAACCTGGATGATCTGTTTATTTATTCGCCAGAAGCCTGCGCTTCGTGCTTACCGTAAATCAGCATCGGCTCAGACTGGCCTTCAATAACTGATTCATCAATCACCACTTTTTCGACATCGTCCATCGACGGCAGGTCGTACATCGTTTCCAGCAACGCCCCTTCGACGATTGAACGTAAACCACGTGCGCCGGTTTTGCGTGACATCGCTTTTTTCGCGATAGCAGTTAACGCCTCGTCACGGAATTCCAGCTCAACGCCTTCCAGGTTAAACAGCGCCTGGTACTGTTTGGTCAGGGCGTTTTTCGGTTCACGCAGAATCTGTATCAGCGCTTCTTCACTCAGTTCGCTCAGGGTAGCGACTACCGGCAGACGACCGATGAATTCGGGGATCAGACCAAATTTGATCAAATCTTCCGGTTCACACTGTGAAAGCAGTTCGCCTTCGGTGGCTTTCTGCGATTTGCCTTTTACGGTGGCGCCGAAACCGATACCCGATCCGGTCTCCACACGCTGGGCAATCACTTTATCCAGTCCGGCAAATGCGCCGCCGCAGATAAACAGAATCTTAGAGGTATCAACCTGCAAGAATTCCTGCTGCGGATGCTTACGTCCACCCTGCGGTGGAACGGCAGCCACGGTGCCTTCAATCAGCTTCAGTAATGCCTGCTGCACGCCTTCGCCTGAAACGTCACGGGTAATCGACGGGTTATCAGACTTACGTGAGATTTTGTCGATTTCATCAATATAAACGATGCCGCGCTGCGCTTTCTGCACGTCGTAGTCGCACTTCTGCAGCAGTTTCTGAATGATGTTTTCCACATCTTCACCCACGTAACCCGCTTCGGTCAGCGTGGTGGCGTCAGCCATGGTGAACGGCACATCCAGCAAGCGTGCCAGTGTTTCTGCCAGCAGCGTTTTACCGCTACCGGTCGGGCCAATCAGCAGAATGTTACTTTTGCCCAGTTCGATGCCATTGCTGGTATCGCCGTTACGCAGGCGTTTGTAGTGGTTATACACCGCCACAGCCAGCACTTTCTTCGCCTTTTCCTGGCCGATTACATAATCATCGAGGTGATGGCGAATTTCATGCGGTGTAGGCAGCGCGCTACGTTCGCGATGCGGGGCAACTTCTTTAATCTCTTCGCGAATGATGTCGTTACACAGATCAACACACTCATCGCAGATATACACTGACGGCCCGGCAATCAGCTTTCGCACTTCATGCTGGCTTTTGCCGCAAAAAGAGCAGTACAGCAACTTTCCTGAACCGTCTTTGCGCTTATCTGTCATCAGTTAACCTCTTCTTGTTCTCAGGCCATACCGGCGTACGGCGCTGGCCGTGCGGAGACGGCCGAAATTCATTCAACCCAAACTGGTACCCTTATCCCGTTAACTATAGCGTAAGGACAAGGGTAAGTCGGGTCTTATTCTCGATGCGTCAGAATTGAATCGACTAATCCATACTCTACCGCTTCACTCGCCGAGAGGAAACGGTCACGCTCGGTATCACGCTCAATTTCTTCCAGCGTTTTACCGGTATGCTCAGCCATCAGTTCGTTCATACGCTGCTTAACTTTCAGGATTTCACGCGCATGGATTTCAATGTCTGACGCCTGACCCTGGTAGCCACCCAGTGGCTGGTGGATCATCACGCGGGAATTTGGCAGGCAGAAACGCTTACCTTTGGTGCCCGCAGTCAGCAGGAAGGCGCCCATAGAGCAGGCCTGTCCCATACAGATGGTGCTGACATCTGGTTTGATAAATTTCATGGTGTCGTAGATCGACATCCCGGCGGTAATCACCCCGCCTGGCGAGTTGATGTAGAGATAGATATCTTTTTCCGGGTTCTCTGCTTCCAGAAACAGCATCTGCGCCACGATCAGATTGGCCATGTGATCTTCAACCTGGCCGGTCAGAAAGATGACGCGCTCTTTGAGCAGACGGGAGTAAATGTCGTAAGAACGCTCACCGCGCGAAGTTTGTTCGACCACCATTGGCACCAGCGCATTGTGCGGTGCAGTATATTCACGATCGCCACTGTATGACATTACCGTCTCCTGGATAAATTTCATTGGCAACATTCTGTACCGATTCTACGTAAGACGAGCGGAAAAAACCACGCTCAGCCTGTTTCCGACACCTCAGGACGGCTAATCAGTCAGCATAACTGTTTTCTTGCATACTCCCTGTATCTGGGGATGCTGCCCAGTTGTTTCAAGCATAACAACCTTTTCTTCAATCGCTAACCCGGAAAAAGCGATGCGTGAATAATTTGCCGAATAATTAGGCAAATAGCGCCAAAGAGTGTGCGCTCAAACGCGAAACACAAAAAAGCCCGCGACTTTTCAGTCACGGGCTTAGCACAGACGGTTAAATCGGTGATCAGGCCTGTGCGGTCTGATTCATCAGATCCTGGAAGTTGGTCTCTTTCTCGGTCACTTTGGCTTTCGCCAGAACCGCTTCAACCGCTTGCTCTTCCAGTGCGACGTTGCGCATGTTGTTCATCAGCTCGTTATTCTTGCTGTAGAACTCGATCACTTCCTGCGGATCTTCATACGCAGACGCCATCTCTTCAATCAGCGCGTTAACGCGGGCTTCGTCAGCTTTCAGCTCGTGGGTACGAATCACTTCGCCCAGCAGCAGGCCAACTACCACACGGCGTTTCGCCTGCTCTTCAAACAGTTCGCGTGGCAGTTCCAGCGCTTGCTGCTCGTTGCCACCGAAACGCTGTGCAGCCTGGCGACGCAGAACGTCGATTTCGCTGTCGATCAGAGCGGCGGGCACGTCGATGTCGTTCGCCGCGACCAGGCCATCAATCGCCTGCGTTTTCACGCGGTTACGGATTGCACCTTTCAGCTCACGATCCATGTTCTTACGCACTTCAGCGCGCAGACCGGCAACGGAACCATCTTCAACGCCGAAACGCTTGATGAACTCTTCGGTCAGTTCTGGCAGTTCGCGCGTCTCAACTTTCTTCAGCACGATCTCGAACTTCGCGTCTTTGCCTTTCAGGTTTTCCGCGTGGTAGTCGTCCGGGAATTTCACGTCGATAGTGAAAGTCTCGCCCGCTTTGTGACCCACAACGCCTTCTTCAAAGCCTGGGATCATGCGGCCCTGGCCCATTGCCAGTACGAAATCAGAGGCTTTTCCGCCTTCGAATTCTTCACCGTCAACAGAACCGTTGAAATCGATAGTGGCACGATCTTCCGGACCGGCTGCTGCATCGCTTTCGATCCAGTTAGCCTGCTGCTTACGCAGGGTGTCCAGCATGGTGTCAACATCAGCATCAGTCACTTCAACCAGTGGTTTTTCGACTTCGATGTTTTCCAGGCCTTTCAGTTCAACTTCTGGATAAACTTCGAATTCAACCGAGTAGGTGAAATCCTGACCTTCTTTATATTCGCCCGGCACATAGTTTGGTGCGCCAGCCGGATTGATCTTCTCTTTGATGATGGCGTCAACGAAGTTACGCGTCATCAGATCGCCCAGCACGTCCTGACGGACAGAAGCGCCGTAACGCTGCGCAACGATGTTCATCGGCACTTTGCCTTTACGGAAACCATCGATACGGACTTTCCTGGCAACGTCAACCAGTTCTTTTTTTACAGCGCTTTCGATGCTGTCAGCAGCGACAGTAATCGTAATGCGACGGCCCAGGCCCTGAGTGGTTTCTACAGAAACTTGCATCTTGTTACCTCAAAAAATCACGTGCTCGGTCAACTTCAGACACCACACATAGTGAAATGCGCCGTATCCAACAACCGGGACGGCTTCCGTGAAGAGAACCTGATCCCTGTTACCAGAAGCGTCCCGAAGACATTCCGGAAAAATAGACGCAGCATTATAGCGACATCGCCGGAATGAGTCGAGGACGCTAACTCACCACTTTTCAGCAGCTTTGCTGCTTTTTTGAGCCGGAGATCGCGTTTCTGGCTAAATAAGCAAAAAAAAACGGCCCGCAGGCCGTTTTCGTGAGGGGTGATCAGGCGAGCGTTCCGGCACCGCGACAGTTCGGCGACGCCAGTACCGTATCCTGCAGTCCTTCCCACTCTTTCAGGGTATAGGTATGAAGTGCTAAGGCGTGCACGCTGCCGGCTAATTCGGCCGCGAGTTCACCGTAGATGGAGCGATGACGCGCCAGGAAACGTTGGCCCGCAAAGCAATCACTGACAATGACCACTTTGAAATGGCTCTCAGACCCGGCAGGAACATTGTGTCGATAACTTTCGTCATGCACTTCCAGATGAGCCGGCTCAAAAGCCAGGCGCAGCTTTTCTTCTATTTGTTCGCGAATCATGGGTATTACTCCTCAATGGCGAGCGCTGTGCCCCATCTCTTTCAATATTAGTCGCTTTTACCGCGCTTTCCCGTAGCCGGACGGTAAATATTCGATTTGCGGCCCGCGCTTCGTCGGCGCGCATGATAACGCAGAGGAAAGCATCAGCAAACCCGGCGCTGAACGATCCAATCTAAAATCCGCCTGATACGCATTTTCCACTTTGACGGGGCTTTTTTCACTGCCGGGCAATGCTATGATGGCGGCAGTTTTTGCAAACCAACCCCCGACACCAACGAGAAAAAGTATGTTGAAAAAACTGTTATTCCCGCTGCTGGCTGCGTTCATTTTGGCCGGCTGTGCAACCAGCAATAATACCCTCACTATCCAGCCAAAAATTCAGTTGCCGCAGCAGGATCCCGGCCTGATGGGCGTTACCGTCAGCATTAACGGTGCCGATCAGCGTAGCGATCAGGCGCTGGCGAAAGTGAACCGTGATGGTCAGTTAGTGACCCTGACGCCATCGCGCGATCTGCGTTTCCTGCTGCAGGAAGTGCTGGAGAAGCAAATGACCGCACGCGGTTATATGGTGGGTCCGAATGGCGCAGTTGATTTGCAGATTGTGGTGAACAATCTGTATGCCGACGTGACGCAGGGCAATGTGCGCTACAGCATCACCACCAAAGCGGATATCTCGATCATCGCCACCGCCAAAAACGGCAACAAGCAGGTTAAAAACTACCGCCAGACCTACAGCGTAGAAGGTGCGTTCAGCGCCAGTAACCAGAAGATTACTAACGCAGTGAACTCCACCATGAGCGATGTCATCGCTGATATGGCGCAGGACACCAGCGTCAATGACTTCATCAAGCAAAACGCCCGTTAATTCCGCTTCACGCCTGCCCGGCTCTGTGCCGGGCACATCGCTACATTCAGGGTCAGCATGAACCACTATCTTCGTCTCTTCAGTCAAAAAAACGCCGCCGTATTACTGTTACTCGGTTTTGCTTCCGGGCTGCCGCTCGCGCTGACTGCCGGGACGCTGCAGGCGTGGATGACGGTAGAAAATGTTGACCTGAAAACCATCGGCTTTTTTTCGCTGGTGGGTCAGGCTTACGTGTTTAAGTTTCTCTGGTCGCCCATGATGGACCGCTATACTCCGCCGTTTCTCGGACGGCGTCGTGGCTGGTTACTGCTCAGTCAGCTGGCGCTGATTGGCGGCATTGTGGCGATGGGTTTTCTGCAACCCAGCCGGGATCTGACCCTGATGGCCGCACTGGCGGTCGTGATCGCCTTCTGCTCTGCTTCGCAGGATATCGTTTTTGACGCCTGGAAAACTGACATCCTGCCGCCGGAAGAGCGCGGTAGCGGTGCGGCAATCACCGTGCTGGGCTACCGGCTGGCGATGTTGATTTCGGGCGGACTCGCGCTGTGGCTGGCCGATCGCTATCTGGGCTGGCAGGCGACCTACTGGCTGATGGCGCTGATGCTGGTGCCCGGCATTATCGCCACCCTGCTGGCCAGCGAACCGGACACTCACATCACCACGCCACATACGCTGCGTCAGGCGGTGGTCGATCCGTTAAAAGATTTTTTCCAGCGCAACAATGCCTGGCTGCTGATCACCCTGATCATCCTTTATAAGCTGGGCGATGCGTTTGCCGCCTCGCTGACGACTACCTTCCTGATTCGTGGCGTGGGCTTCAATGCCGGTGACGTCGGACTGGTCAACAAAACGCTTGGCCTGCTGGCGACGATTATCGGTGCGTTATATGGCGGGGTGCTGATGCAGCGCCTGAGCCTGTTCCGGGCGTTGATGATTTTTGGCCTGCTGCAGGCGATATCGAATTTTGGCTACTGGCTGCTGGCGGTAACCGACAAGCAGTTGTGGAGCATGGCGAGCGCGGTATTTGTTGAAAATCTGTGCGGCGGCATGGGGACAGCGGCATTTGTGGCGCTGCTTATGACGCTGTGTAACAAATCCTTTTCCGCCACCCAGTTTGCGCTGCTGTCGGCGCTCTCCGCCGTTGGCCGGGTCTATGTCGGTCCGGCAGCTGGCTGGCTGGTTGAGCTGTGGGGATGGCCGACGTTCTATGCCTTTACCGTAGTCGCCGGTCTGCCGGGCTTGCTGCTGCTGGCGTTCTGCCGCCAGACGCTGGATCAGGTACAGCAAAGCGGCACTTTCCTGGTCCGCAGCTGCTACCCGCAGGGTTATCGCTGGACCAATCGTCTGTTTGCTGCCGGATGCAGCCTGCTGGCACTGTGGTTGCTGGCGCTGGCGATCGACGCGCTCGGCGTGCTGACGCTGACGCTGTGGCTGCCGCGGCTGTTTGAAATCGGGATGGCGCTGACCTTGCTGGCGGTGCTGTCTGGTGTGGTGCTGGACTACCGGGCGCTAAAAAACAGCGGCGCATCGCCTGCCACCAGTCATTAGCAGAATCAATGTTTCACCGCTGATTGCTTATTGTTTTACCGAAGCGCGGCGGGCAGCTGGTTTTATCATCGCGTGTTATTTTTAAAAAAAACATTCTTGCGAAAATAGGATCCTCTGAAATACTAAAAACCGGTGAGCAATTAGTTTGGTTAAATTTCATCGATCAAATGATGCGAATTTGTTAAATAATCTGGAGATAAAAGTAAGGGTTATTCCTTTCCCTGATTTTTTAGCGGTTACTTCCATTGGTTTTTGTTATATTGGCCCCAACTGCTTGTCTGCGTTAATAATTTGTCACCTGAAGCAACATCTGTGACACCCTTAGCAAAAGGTGTCAACACGCCTCTGACACATCCTTAAGCTGGTTTACACTGCATAAACCTTCCCGTAAAATGCGCGCACACTTAAACGACAATAGAGCCCTTTGTCATTGAGGTCGTTAAATGAGACTCAGTAAATACAATAAAAGTTTGGGGATTTTGTCATTAATTGCAGGCACTTTATTAATGAGTGGCTGCGATAGTGCATTGTTAAATCCCAAAGGACAGATTGCACTGGAGCAACGTTCGCTGATACTGACTGCCTTTGGCCTGATGTTGATCGTCGTGATTCCCGCAGTCTTGATGGCCGTGGTGTTTGCCTGGAAATATCGGGCGTCCAACACGAATGCGAAGTACAGCCCGAACTGGTCACACTCTAACAAAGTGGAAGCCGTGGTCTGGACCATTCCGATCCTGATCATTCTCTTCCTCAGCGTGCTGACCTGGAAATCAACCCACGCACTGGAGCCCAGCAAACCGCTGCAATCCGATGTGAAACCGGTTGAAATCGATGTGGTTGCACTGGACTGGAAATGGTTGTTCATTTACCCGGAACAGGGTATTGCGACCGTCAACCAGATTGCCTTCCCGGCAAATACGCCAGTGAACTTCAAAATCACGTCCAACTCCGTCATGAACTCTTTCTTCATCCCGACACTCGGCAGCCAGATTTATGCAATGGCTGGTATGCAGACCAAGCTGCATCTGATTGCGAATGAGCCAGGGACTTTCGACGGTATCTCTGCGAACTTCAGTGGTCGCGGTTTCTCTGGCATGAAGTTCAAAGCCATTGCAACCAAAGACGATGCGGAATTCCAGCAGTGGGTGGCTAAAGTTAAAGCAGCCCCTAACACGCTGAACACTATGGAAGATTTCGAGAAAGTGGCTGTGCCAAGCGAAAATCATCCGGTGGAATATTTCTCTTCAGCTGATCCGAAACTGTTCTTGCAAGTCATTAACAAGTTCAAGATGAGCCACGGGAAAATGGACATGCCTGAGCACGAAGGTATGGACATGAGTCACGCCGCTTCCGCGGGAGCCGAGGAATAATACGATGTTCGGAAAATTAACACTGGATGCAGTGCCGTATCATGAGCCGATTATCATGGTTACGGTCGCCGGTATCATCTTAGGTGGTCTGGCGGTCATTGCTGCCATCACCTATTTTGGTAAATGGCAATATCTGTGGTCAGAATGGCTAACGTCTGTTGACCACAAAAAACTGGGTATCATGTATATCATCATGGCCTTTGTCATGCTGCTGCGTGGCTTTGCTGATGCGATCATGATGCGTACCCAACAGGTACTGGCTTCGGCCGGGGAAGCGGGCATATTACCACCGCACCACTACGACCAGATCTTTACCGCGCATGGCGTGATTATGATCTTCTTCGTGGCGATGCCGTTCGTGGTTGGCCTGATGAACATCGCCGTACCGCTGCAGATTGGCGCACGCGACGTGGCGTTCCCGTTCCTGAACAACCTGAGCTTCTGGTTTACTGCGGTCGGTGTGATCCTGGTTAACCTGTCGCTGGGTGTGGGCGAGTTCGCACAGACCGGCTGGCTGGCATATCCGCCGCTCTCCGGCGCGGAGTACAGTCCCGGCGTCGGGGTCGATTACTGGATCTGGAGTCTCCAGCTTTCCGGTATTGGTACGACCTTAACCGGTATTAACTTCTTCGTGACCATTCTGAAGATGCGCGCACCGGGCATGAGCCTGTTCAAAATGCCGGTATTTACCTGGACCGCGCTCTGCACCAACGTCCTGATCATCGCTGCGTTCCCGGTTCTTACCGTTACGCTGGCACTGTTGACCCTTGATCGTTATCTCGGCTTCCATTTCTTCACCAATGAAATGGGCGGGAACATGATGATGTACGTCAACCTGATCTGGGTCTGGGGTCATCCGGAAGTTTACATTCTGGTTCTGCCGGTGTTTGGTGTGTTCGCAGAAATTACGGCGACCTTCTCCAAAAAACGTCTGTTTGGTTACACCTCGCTGGTGTGGGCGACCATCGCCATTACCGTACTGTCGTTCATCGTCTGGCTGCACCACTTCTTCACCATGGGTGCGGGAGCCAACGTTAACGCCTTCTTCGGTATCATGACGATGATCATCGCGATTCCGACCGGGGTTAAAATCTTTAACTGGCTGTTCACCATGTATCAGGGCCGCATTCAGATGCACTCTGCCATGCTGTGGACCGTTGGCTTCCTGGTAACCTTCTCCGTAGGGGGTATGACCGGCGTACTGCTGGCCGTTCCGGGCGCTGACTTCATTCTGCACAACAGCCTGTTCCTGATTGCACACTTCCATAACGTGATTATCGGTGGTGTGGTGTTCGGTTGTATGGCGGGCGTGACCTACTGGTTCCCGAAAGCCTTTGGCTTCACCCTGAACGAAACCTGGGGTAAGCGCGCATTCTGGTTCTGGATCATTGGCTTCTTCGTTGCCTTTATGCCGCTGTACGCACTGGGCTTCATGGGTATGACCCGTCGTCTGAGCCAGGATATCGATCCACAGTTCCACTCCTTACTGGTGGTTGCTGCGGTCGGTGCGGGTCTGATTGCAATGGGTATCCTGTGTCAGCTGACCATGTTCTACGTTTCGGTACGTGACCGTGACCAGAACCGCGATGTGACCGGTGACCCGTGGGGCGGCCGTACGCTGGAGTGGGCAACCTCTTCACCACCACCGTTCTACAACTTTGCTGTCATCCCGCATGTCCATGAGCGTGACGCTTTCTGGGAAATGAAAGAGAAAGGCGAAGCGTACAAACAGCCGGAAAAATATGAAGAAATTCATATGCCGAAAAACAGCGGTGCTGCACTGATCATCTGTGCATTCGCCACGGTTATGGGCTTCGCGCTGATCTGGCATATCTGGTGGCTGGCTGGCCTCTCATTCCTCGGCATGATCGTTACCTGGATTGTGAAGAGCTTCGACGAAGACGTGGATTACTACGTACCGGTTGCCGAAGTTGAGAAGATTGAGAAGCAGCACTTTGACGAAATCAGCAAAGCAGGTCTGAAATAATGTCAACTGAAACTCTGATTAAGCATCACCACGACGCCCATGCGGAGCATGGGCATCACGATGCAGGAGCCAATAAAGTCTTTGGCTTCTGGATCTACCTGATGAGTGACTGCATTATCTTCGCAACCCTGTTTGCGACCTATGCAGTTATGGTCAACAACACTGCCGGTGGCCCGGCAGGTAAAGATATCTTTGAACTGCCGTTTGTTCTGGTAGAAACCGCCCTGCTGCTGTTGAGTTCGATCACTTACGGCATGGCTGTTATCTCGATGAACAAGGAGCAAAAAGGTGCCGTTATCGGCTGGCTGGCGCTGACCTTCCTGTTTGGTCTGGGCTTCATCGGCATGGAAATCTATGAATTCCATCACCTGATTGCTGAAGGCTTCGGTCCGGATCGCAGTGGCTTCCTGTCTGGCTTCTTTACGCTGGTCGGTACCCACGGTCTGCACGTGACCTCCGGTCTGATTTGGATGCTGGTACTGATGTTCCAGGTGTCTAAACGCGGCCTGAATGCCACTAACCGTACTCGTATCATGTGTCTGAGCCTGTTCTGGCACTTCCTGGACGTGGTCTGGATTTGCGTCTTCACCGTTGTTTACCTGATGGGAGCCATGTAATGAGTCATTCTGTTAACGAACATGGCGCTTCTCACGGTAGCGTGAAGTCTTACATGATCGGCTTCATCCTCTCTATCATCCTGACGGCAATCCCGTTCTGGATGGTAATGGATGGCAGTGCATCTCACGGTACCATTCTCGGTGTTGTGCTGGTCTGTGCAGTAATTCAGGTGCTGGTGCACCTGGTCTACTTCCTGCATTTAGACAGCAAGTCTGAGGGTGGCTGGAACATGGTGGCCATTGTCTTCTCGGCAATTATCATCCTGATTGTCGTAGTAGGCTCACTGTGGATCATGTGGAACCTCAACTACAACATGATGCCTCACTAAAGAGTCGCGCGTAATGTTTAAGCAATACCTGCAAGTTACAAAACCAGGAATTATTTTCGGGAATTTAATTTCTGTGATCGGCGGATTTCTGCTGGCCTCTAAAGGCAGCATTGATTACGCCCTGTTTCTCACCGCACTGGTTGGCGTGTCATTGGTAGTCGCATCAGGTTGTGTCTTCAACAACGTGATTGACCGCGACATCGACATCAAAATGGAGAGAACCAGGAATCGGGTGCTGGTAAAAGGCCTCATCTCCGCGAAAGTAAGCCTGGTTTATGCCACTGTATTGGGTATTGCTGGCTTTGCGTTGCTCTATTTCGGCGCTAACCCGCTGGCCATGTGGCTGGCGGTGATGGGCTTCGTGGTGTACGTCGGCATTTACAGCCTCTATATGAAGCGTAATTCAGTCTACGGAACGCTGATCGGTAGTCTGTCTGGCGCCGCGCCACCGGTGATCGGTTATTGTGCGGTCTCCAACGAGTTTGATGCAGGCGCGTTAATCCTGCTGGCGATCTTTAGCCTGTGGCAGATGCCGCATTCGTACGCGATTGCCATCTTCCGTTTTAAAGATTACCAGGCAGCGAACATCCCGGTTCTGCCGGTGGTGAAAGGCATCTCGGTAGCGAAGAATCATATTACGCTCTACATTCTGGCGTTTATGATTGCCACGCTGATGCTGACGCTGGGCGGATACGCCGGCTACAAATATCTGGTGGTGGCTGCTGCCGTCAGCGTCTGGTGGCTGGGCATGGCGTTATCGGGCTACAAGACCGCTAACGATCGGGTCTGGGCACGTAAGCTGTTCGTCTTCTCCATCGTCGCCATCACCGCTCTCAGCGTGATGATGTCGGTAGATTCGATGGCTCCGGCCTCGAAAGACCTGCTGACCTACGTCTGGTAACCGATACCGCAACAGCATGATAAGGGCGCGATTTTCGCGCCCTTTCTTTTTGTTACCACTGCTTAAAAACTATTATTTTACCCGCCCTGCCCCGCCCCCTAGAATAAACGCAGCACATTAACAGAGGTTGGAATGAACGATAATAAAATGACTCCGGTGGAGCTGCGCGCCACATGGGGCCTCGGTACGGTCTTTTCCCTGCGCATGTTGGGAATGTTCATGGTCCTGCCGGTATTGACCACGTATGGCATGGCGTTACAGGACGCGAGTGAAACCTTAATCGGCCTGGCCATTGGTATTTACGGCCTTGCTCAGGCCATATTTCAGATTCCTTTTGGTCTGCTTTCCGATCGTATTGGTCGTAAGCCGCTGATCGTCGGCGGACTGCTGCTGTTTGTGCTGGGCAGCGTGATCGCGGCCTGCACCGAATCGATCTGGGGAATTATTCTGGGCCGCGCCTTACAGGGGTCCGGTGCCATTGCCGCCGCCGTGATGGCGCTGCTGTCGGATCTGACGCGCGAACAGAACCGCACCAAAGCGATGGCCTTTATCGGCATCAGTTTCGGCATTACCTTTGCGATTGCAATGGTGGTCGGTCCCATCGTCACCCACGCGCTGGGTCTGCATGCGCTGTTCTGGATGATTGCGATCCTGGCGTCGCTCGGCATCGTGATTACCCTGCTGGTGGTGCCGTCCGCCTCACACCACGTGCTGAACCGCGAATCCGGGATGGTGAAAGGCAGCTTCCGTAAAGTGCTGGCCAACTCCCGACTGGTTAAGCTGAATATCGGTATTTTCTGCCTGCACGTCCTGTTGATGTCGAGCTTTGTCGCCCTGCCCGGCCAGTTTGAACAGGCGGGCTTCCCGGCACCTGAGCACTGGAAAGTCTATCTCGCCACGATGCTGATCGCGTTTGCTGGCGTGGTGCCGTTTATCATCTACGCCGAAGTGAAGCGTCGTATGAAGCGGGTATTTGTCGGCTGCGTCGGGATGATCGTGGTGGCAGAAATTGTGCTGTGGGGCGCGGCGGGCCACTTCTGGACGCTGGTCGTCGGCGTGCAGCTGTTCTTCTTCGCCTTCAATCTGATGGAAGCGATTCTGCCGTCGCTGGTGAGTAAAGAGTCCCCTGCCGGTTATAAAGGCACGGCGATGGGCCTCTACTCCACCAGCCAGTTCCTCGGCGTGGCGGTGGGCGGCAGCATGGGTGGCTGGGTCTTTGGTCACTTCGATGCGCAAACAGTATTCCTGGTCGGTGCTATAGTCGCCGCCGCCTGGCTGTTTGTCAGTATGACGATGCAGGAGCCGCCGTATGTTAGCAGCCTGCGGCTGGTGCTGAGCGATGCGGCACTGGCAGCGCCCAACCTGGAACAGCGTCTGAAAGCGCAGCCGGGCGTTAACTCTGTGTTTATCGTGCCGGAAGAGAAAAGCGCCTACATCAAAATTGACAGCAAAGTTACCAGCCGCCCTGAGCTGGAAGCTCTGTTAGGCAGTTGCTAGTTTAAAATGGGTTCTGCCGGTTAAATCTGACCGATTAGCCCGTTTCGCTTCAGGATCGAACTGACTCAGGGAACACGGTCAGATCGGAAAGTCGCAAAAGCCGCCATCTATGGCACGCTCGTCCCGCGCCGTCCCTGGCGCGGGACGCTTTCCTCTTCTGCCCGTGTTCTCTGCGCCCCTTTAGCTTTTACGTTGCTGCTGAATCCCCCGAATTTGATTTGGTGCTTAATCTTAAACCCGGCACAAGCCTTCTTACAGACGACTCATAAATCCAGGGCGATGGATGCCTGTGCCTGTAGCAAAGCATCGCGGGCCAGGGACAAAAACGCCGGGAGCGTTTTTGAACAACGCAACGCGTTGGCCCGGCTACGGGCGCACCTCAGGGATAAGGTGCGTAATCGCGCGCGCTGAGCCGTCATGGATGGCGCTATTGCGTCTTTGCGAAAGGCACAGGTTCCCTGAGCAAGCGCGATCGCACAGACGCCCTACAGCTCCCAACCCGCTCCAGACGTTTGACTTGTTCAAAGAGATGCAAGCCAGCGTGCGATCCCACCGATGTCTCTGACTCCGCTATTCAGACGGCTAACAAATTCAGATCGATGCAGGGCTGCTCCTGCCAGATAACAAAAAACCCGGCCTTAGCCGGTTTTTTTCACTACCTTCAGGCTGAGGAAACGCAGCCTGTCCCGCTTAGTCGCGGAAGTTTTTAAACTGGAACGGCTGTCCAAGGTTGCTGCCGCGCACAATCGCCATAGCACCCTGCAAGTCATCACGCGCTTTGCCGGTAACGCGTAACGCTTCACCCTGAATCTGGGTCTGTACTTTCAGCTTGCTGTCTTTGATCAGCTTCACCAGCTTTTTCGCCACGTCGCTTTCAATGCCTTTTTTCAGTTTGGCATCGACTGCCCAGCTTTTACCGCTGTGCTCAATCTCTTCCGGCACCTCTAAGGCACCGCCTTCAATTCCGCGCTTCAGCAGTTTCTCACGCAAAATATCGACCAGCTGTTTGACCTGAAAATCGGACTCGCTGGTGATTTTGATGGTTTCATTCTTTTCGTTGAGCTCAAATTCGGCGCTCACGTTGCGGAAATCAAAGCGGGTAGACACTTCACGGTTGGCATTTTCCACCGCATTGCGAATTTCCTGCAGATCGACTTCTGAAACGATATCGAAAGATGGCATCTCTTCTTCTCCTGACGCTAAAGTGACATGCATAATACGCGTCTTACGGTGCTAAATAAAATCAGGCTGCACACAACGCTATACTTGTTCTGTGACAGTGAAGAATAAATAGATAGCCCGCCAGCGGGAGGCAGTATGAAAATTACCGTGTTAGGTTGCGGTGCTCTGGGTCAGGTGTGGCTCACAGCGCTGGCTCGCCAGGGACACGAGGTTCAGGGGTGGTTGCGGGTACCACAGCCCTATTGCTCAGCCAATGTCGTCGATCCGCAAGGCAACATTTCAAACCGCACCTTTATAGCTAACGATCCGCTGTTTCTGGCTGAGAGCCAGTTACTGCTGGTGACACTGAAAGCGCCGCAGGTCTCGCCGGCGGTTAAAAACCTGGAAAGCGTGCTGGCGGAAAACTGCCCGGTGCTGCTGCTGCATAACGGTATGGGTACGCTGGAGGAGCTAAAAGGGCTGACCCAGCCGCTGCTGCGCGGTGTTACTACCCATGCGGCAATGCGCGACGGAACGGTAATAAAACACATCGCCAGCGGTATCACCCACATCGGGCCGGGCAACCGTAAAAGCGCCGCTTACAGCGATATCGCCGACATCCTGCATCATGCCCTGCCCGACGTCGCCTGGCACGACAATATCCGCGCCGCCTGCTGGCGTAAGCTGGCGGTTAACTGCGTCATCAACCCGATGACGGTGGAATATGATTGCCAGAACGGTGCCTTACGCGCCTATGCCGATCAGATCGCGCGGCTGTGCGATGAGATCAGTTGGGTGATGGAGCGTGAAGGTCAGAACGTCGCCAGCGAAAGCCTGCAGGATATTATTTTCGATGTAATTGAAAGCACCGCGGCCAATACCTCTTCGATGCTGCAGGACGTTCGCGCCCAGCGACTGACCGAAATTGATTATATCAGCGGCTTTCTGCTGCGCCGCGCCCGAACTCACGGCCTGGTGCTGACGGAAAACAGCCGGCTGTACGACATTGTTAAACGTAAGGAGTCCTATTATGTCCGCGAACGCATCGGTACTGGTTTGCCTGGCACATGGCAGTGAAGAGACCGAAGCCGTCACCATCATCGATCTGCTGGTGCGGGGTGGATTAAAGGTGGTTACCGCCAGCGTTGAGAGTGATGGCAGCCTTGAAATCCGCTGCTCGCGCGGCGTGCGTTTGCTGGCCGATGCCCCGCTGGTTGAAGTAGCCGACAACGATTATGCCGCGATTGTGTTGCCCGGCGGACTGAAAGGTGCCGAGACGTTTCGTGACAGTCCGCTGCTGGTTGAAACGGTGCGCCAGTATCACCTCAACGACAAAATCGTGGCGGCCATCTGTGCCGCGGCCGGTACGGTACTGGTGCCGCACGACCTGTTCCCGGTCGGCAACATGACGGGCTTTCCCGGATTGAAACAGACGATACCTGAAGAGAAATGGATGGAACGACGGGTGGTCTGGGATCCGCGGGTGAAACTGCTGACCAGTCAGGGTCCCGGTACGGCAATGGATTTTGCCCTGAAGCTGATCGATCTGCTGGTGGGAAAAGAGAAAGCGCGCGAGGTGGCCGCACAGCTGGTGCTGGCACCGGGCATTTACGATTATCAGGCCTGATAAGATTGAAGGCGGCCAGTCAGGACCGTGCTGGTCCCGACTGGCCGTGTTACCGGCGTAGATCGACTATGGACGGTAAACTTTGACGTTCTTATAGCCCTGCTCGTGCAGGTAAAGAGCCTGCAGACGACTCATCACGCCGCGATCGCAGTAAAGCAACCAGGTACGGTTCTGGTCGAGATCGCCAAACTGGCTGCTGAGTTTATAAAACGGCAGCGATTTCACTTCGGTGGCGTTGAGCTTTAATGGATTCTCTTCCTGCTCGTCGATCGCCCGGATATCCAGCACGATATCATTATCGCCCAGCGAGGCCACGGTTTCGACTTCCACCACCTCTTCTTCGGTCTGTTCGGCGATGGTCCGGATATCGACGTTGGTCGCTTCTTCCACTACCCGATTGAGGATATCGAAGTCGAAATTCTGCTCTTCTGCCTCAATCTTCGCCTTAACCGCTTTCACCGTCGGGCTTTTTGAGATCACGCCGCAATATTCCGGCATAGTGCTGGCAAAATCTTCGGTGCCGATTTCACGCGCTATCTTGATGATGTGTTCTTTATCATGCGAGATCAGCGGACGCAGAATCAGGGTGTCCGAGGCGTTATCAATCAGGCGCAGGTTAGTCAGCGTCTGGCTGGAAACCTGGCCGACCGCTTCACCGGTCACCAGCGCCTGTACGCCGTAGCGCTCAGCAATCATCGACGCGGCACGCACCATCATGCGTTTCAGCACCACGCCCATCTGGCCGTCATCCACTTTTTCGAGGATTTCACCTACTACCGGCTCGAAGTTAATCGCCACGAAGCGAACGCGGTGCGAACGGCCGAAGCGATTCCACAGATAGTGCGCGACCTGACGGACGCCAATTTCATGCGCTGCGCCACCCAGATTAAAGAAGCAATAGTGCACACGACTACCGCGACGCAGCAGCATGTAGCTGGAGACGCCGGAGTCGAAGCCGCCGGAGATCAGCGACAGCACATCTTCCTGAGTACCGATCGGGAATCCGCCCAGCCCTTCGTAACGCGCTGTCACCAGCGTCAGACGGTTCTCTTCCACTTCAAGGTTCACCGTCACGTCCGGATTTTTAAGCTGTACCCGGGCGCTCTCGATGTGCTGGTTCAGCCCGCCGCCGACATAACGTTCCACGTCCTGCGAACTGAAGCTATGCTTACCACGACGTTTAACGCGGACGCAGAAGCTTTTTCCTTCCAGGCTGTCGCGATACTGGGCTAAGGTCTGTTCAAAGATGTGATGAATATCGGTGTACTCAAGATCTTCAACCGCCAGAACGTGATGGATCCCTGGAATGCGCGTCAGCTCATCAGGAATAATTTCCCCGAGCGCCGGATTTTTCGAACGCACTTCAATGTGATCCCAGTAACGCACTACCGCGATCTCATCACTGACCGTCTTCAGGACATTGCGGATATTGCTGGCAAGAATCTTAATAAAGCGCAAACGCACCGACGGACTCTTGATGGTGATTTCAGGAAATAACTTGATGATAAACTTCATGGCGACACAGCTTCGTTGGGCAAATAAGTGCTAAAACAGGCAGCACTTAGCTGGTAAAATCACAAAATTGCGGGCTGCATGGCGCAACCGCATCCGAGGCGCAGGAGTATATCACCTTTGTCAGGTGACTGCTTCTTCAACAGCCGCCGCATTGATTATTTTGCTAATCATTTGGTCTCAGCTACCATGACCGATTGCAGGATAATGTCCCAACCGTGAGTCGACCCGAAATATGCCGAAAAAAGCCGAACAGCCAGCCAGCTTTGAAACGTCATTGCAGCAGCTGGAACAGATAGTCAGCCGTCTGGAAAGTGGTGAACTGCCGTTGGAAGAGGCGTTGAATGAGTTTGAACGGGGCGTGCAGCTGGCGCGTACCGGTCAGCAAACGTTGCAACAGGCTGAACAGCGTGTGCGCATTTTGCTGAGCGATGATAAAGATGCCGACCTCACCTCTTTTACCCCGGAAAACGACTAATGGATTTTGCCCAGATGCTCAACGGGTATCACCAGCAGGTGAATGCCGCGTTGACGCGCTTTATAGAGCCACTCCCTTTTCAGAGTTCTCCTCTGGTTAATGCCATGCATTATGGGGCATTATTAGGCGGTAAACGTCTGCGCCCTTTTCTGGTTTATGCCACCGGCGAAATGCTCCATGCCGACCCGGCGAGTCTGGATGCGCCCGCTGCGGCGGTTGAATGCATCCACGCGTACTCCCTGATTCATGACGATCTCCCTGCAATGGACGACGACGCACTGCGTCGCGGGCAGCCGACCTGCCACATTAAATATGGCGAAGATACCGCGATACTGGCTGGCGATGCATTACAGACGCTGGCCTTCTCGATTCTGACGGATGAGCCGATGCCCGGCGTCAACGCGGAGTATCGGCTGATGATGCTGTCAGAACTGGCGCGGGCCAGCGGCGTGGCAGGCATGTGTGGCGGCCAGGCGCTGGATCTGGCGGCAGAAGGTCAGTCGGTCGATCTGGTGCAGCTGGAGCAGATTCATCGCCATAAAACCGGCGCACTGATTCGGGCTGCGGTGCGGCTGGGTGCGCTGGCGGCGGGCGAAGCAGGTCGTGCAGCATTACCGGCACTTGACCGCTATGCTGATGCTATCGGGCTCGCCTTTCAGGTGCAGGACGATATTCTGGATGTGGTGGGCGATACCGCGGTTATCGGAAAACGTCAGGGTGCCGACCAGCATCTCGGTAAAAGCACCTATCCTTCACTGTTAGGATTAGAACAGGCCCGTGCCAAAGCGCGGGATTTGTATCAGGAAGCCCTTGATGCATTAGAAATTCTCGCAGCGCAATCTTATAACACCACAGCATTGCAGGCGCTGGCGAGCTTCATAATTGAACGCGACAAATAACTTCCATAATGAGTCTCTGATGAGTTTTGATATTGCGAAATACCCGACACTGGCGCTGGCAAATACGGTTCAGGAGCTGCGCGCCCTGCCGAAAGAGAAGCTGCCGGCGCTCTGTGATGAACTGCGTCAGTACCTGTTAGACAGTGTGAGTCGCTCAAGTGGCCACTTTGCATCGGGTTTGGGCGTGGTCGAACTGACGGTTGCGCTTCATTATGTCTATAACACCCCGTTCGATCATCTGGTGTGGGATGTCGGCCATCAGGCTTATCCGCATAAAATTCTGACCGGTCGTCGCGATCGCATCGGCACCATTCGCCAGAAAAATGGCGTGCACCCGTTTCCGTGGCGCGGCGAAAGCGAATATGACGTACTGAGCGTTGGCCACTCATCGACCTCGATCAGCGCCGGTCTCGGCATGGCGGCGGCGGCAGAGCGTGAAGGCCTCGGTCGTCGCACCGCCTGTATTATCGGCGATGGCGCGATCACCGCCGGTATGGCGTTTGAAGCGATGAACCACGCGGGCGATATCAAACCTGACATGCTGGTGATCCTGAATGATAACGAGATGTCGATTTCAGAGAACGTCGGCGCGTTAAACAACCGGCTGGCGCAGATCCTGTCGGGCAAAACCTATGCGCGCCTGCGCGAAGGCGGTAAGCGGGTGCTGACTGGCCTGCCGCCGATTAAAGAGCTGGTGCGCCGCACCGAAGAGCATCTGAAAGGCATGGTGGTGCCGGGTACGCTGTTTGAGGAGCTGGGTTTCAACTATATTGGTCCGGTCGACGGCCATGACGTGCTGACGCTGGTCAATACCCTGAGCAACATGCGTAGCCTGAAAGGGCCGCAGTTCCTGCACATCATGACCAAAAAAGGCAAAGGCTACGCCCCGGCGGAAGAAGATCCGATCGCCTGGCATGCGGTGCCAAAATTCGATCCCGCCAGCGGTGAACTGCCTAAAAGCGCAGAAGGCCTGCCGAGCTACTCAAAAATCTTCGGCAACTGGCTGTGCGAGATGGCAGCCGACGATCCGAAACTGATGGCGATTACCCCAGCGATGCGGGAAGGCTCCGGCATGGTCGGCTTCTCTCGCGAATATCCCAACCAGTATTTTGATGTGGCGATCGCCGAGCAGCATGCGGTGACCTTCGCGGCCGGGATGGCAATTGGCGGCTACAAGCCGATCGTCGCCATCTACTCCACCTTCCTGCAGCGCGCCTACGATCAGCTGATCCATGACGTGGCTATCCAGAAACTGCCGGTCCTGTTTGCTATCGATCGCGGCGGCATTGTTGGCGCGGATGGCCAGACCCATCAGGGCGCGTTTGATCTGGCGTATCTGCGCTGCGTGCCGGATATGGTGATCATGACGCCAAGTGATGAGAACGAATGCCGGCAGATGCTCTACACCGGCTACCACTATCAGGATGGCCCGAGTGCTGTACGTTATCCGCGCGGCACCGGCATCGGCACGCCGCTGGCACCGCTGCAAAGTCTGCCGCTGGGTAAAGGCGTGGTGAAGCGCCAGGGCGAAAAACTGGCGATCCTTAACTTCGGTACTCTGTTACCCGAGGCCGCTGCGGCGGCGGAAGCGCTCAATGCCACGCTGGTGGATATGCGCTTCGTTAAGCCGCTGGATGAGGCGCTGATTGCTGAGCTTTCGACCCGTCACGAGGCGTTAATCACGCTGGAAGAAGGCGCGATCAAAGGCGGCGCGGGTAGCGGCGTCAACGAACTGGTGATGGCAAAACGTCTGCGCATTCCGGTGCTGAACATCGGTCTGCCCGACGAGTTTATCCCGCAGGGTACGCAGGACGAAATCCGTCATGACTATTTGCTGGACGCCGAAGGCATTCAGCAACAGATCGCCGCCTGGCTGGCACAGTAACCTCCCTTCCCTGCGCTTCCCTTTGGGGAGCGCAGCCCCTGCTATGCTTATTCACTGCTAAAAATCATGCGCTATGCCGCGGGAGTCATTATGAAAACCATTCAACTGGGTAATACCGATCTGCAGGTTTCACGTCTCTGTCTCGGCTGTATGACCTATGGTGAGCCGACGCGCGGGAATCACGCCTGGACGCTGCCGGAAGCCAGCAGTCGCCCGCTGATTCAGCAGGCGCTGAATGCCGGCATCAACTTTTTTGACACCGCCAACAGTTACTCCGATGGCAGCAGTGAAGAGATCCTCGGCCGGGCGCTGAAAGATTTTGCCCGCCGCGATGAGGTCGTGGTCGCCACCAAAGTCTACTTCCCGCTGACTAATCTGTCGCAGGGCCTGTCACGCCATAATATCCTGCAATCGATTGATGACAGCCTGCAACGCCTTGGCATGGAATATGTCGACCTGCTGCAGATCCACCGCTGGGATTACGACACGCCGCTGGAAGAGACGCTGGAAGCGCTGCACGATGTGGTGCAGGCCGGTAAAGCGCGCTATATCGGCGCCTCATCAATGCATGCCAGCCAGTTTGCCCAGGCACTAAGCCTGCAGAAGCAGCAGGGCTGGCATCGCTTCGTCAGCATGCAGGATCAGTACAACCTGATTCAGCGTGAAGAGGAGCGCGAAATGCACCCGCTCTGCCTGCAGGAACAGATCGCGGTGCTGCCGTGGAGCCCGCTGGCACGCGGCAAGCTGACCCGTCCGTGGGGCGAAACCACGGCGCGATCGACCTCGGATAAGGTGATGGCCTCGCTGTATGCCAATACCGAAGAGAACGATGCGGCGATTGCGCAGCGGCTGGCGCAGGTGGCTGAGGATAAAGGCGTCACCCGGGCGCAGGTCGCACTGGCGTGGCTGCTGAGTAAACCCGCCGTGACGGCCCCGATTATCGGTGCCTCGCGGGCTGAGCAGTTCGATGATTTGGTTAAGGCGGTGGATGTGACGCTGAGTGAGGCTGAGATTGCTACGCTGGAAGAGGTCTATCAACCGCATCAGGCGGTCGGATTCGAATAAACGCTGACGCCCGCACCTGACCGCAGAGTTCGCGGAGTTAAGGTGCGCGGCGATAACGGCATCCCATGCGGGATGCCGACCACCGTTTTAGCCGGCCAGCCAGATACCGATGCCGTACAGCATCGCGGCGGCAATCACGCCAGCAATAATATCGTCAACCATGATGCCCATGCCGCCATGCACGTTGCGATCGAACCAGCGTATCGGCCAGGGTTTCCACATATCCAGAATGCGGAACAGCACAAAGCCGCCCAGCACCCACTGCCAGCTGTTGATCGGGATCGCCATCAGGGTGATCCACATGCCGATAAACTCATCCCAGACAATGCTGCCGTGATCGTGAACGCCCATATCTTTGGCGGTGCGATGGCAGAGGTAGACGCCGACGCAGATCCCCACCAGCACCACCAGCGAATAGAGATCCTGCGGCAGATGCGTCATCAGCCACCAGAAGGGGATCGCCGCCAGCGAGCCCATGGTGCCCGGTACCACCGGGCTGAGTCCGCTGCCAAAACCGGTTGCCAGCAGATGCCACGGATTGCTCATCCGCAGGCGGCCTTTTGCCACGTCGTTATTTAGTATCAAAGTGATCAAACCCTTTATGGCGGAACGTCGCTGGCTTGCCGTTTTCCAGCAGCATCAGCCCTTCCGACTCCGGTGCCATCTGACCAATGCAGGTATAGGGCACGCCAAGGTGGCCGAGCGCCACATCCAGCGCGCCGCGGTTCACCTCGGGTACGGTGAAGCAGAGTTCATAATCTTCGCCACCGCTCAGCGCCCAGCGTAAAACCTGCTCGGGTTCGAAGTGATCGCGTAGCGCGGCGGAAAGCGGTAACGCGTCGAGATTAAGGCGCGCGCCACAGCCGCTGGCTTTCAGCACATGGCCGAGATCAGAGATCAAACCGTCCGAAAGATCGACCGCTGAGGTGGCCAGAGAACGCAGCGCCTGCCCCTGCAGAATGCGCGGCATCGGCCGCAGATGGCGTTTAATCAGCGCTTCATGAACCGCCGGATCGCTGATGCGGCAGTGATGTTGCAGCAGCGCCAGGCCGGCCGCACTGTCACCCAGCGTGCCGGTGACGTAGATCCAGTCACCCGGTTTTGCGCCCGAACGTTTCAGGGCGCGGCCCTGCGGCACCAGGCCGTGAATCGCCAGCGTCAGGCTCAGAGGGCCACGAGTGGTATCGCCGCCCACCAGCTGCATATCGTAATATTCCAGCAGCTCGAACAGGCTGGCGCTGAAGGCAGCGAGCCAGCTCTCATCGACCTGCGGCAGGGTCAAGGCCAGCGTCAGCCACGCCGGATCGGCGCCCATAGCGGCAAGGTCGCTGAGGTTAACCGCCAGCGCTTTGTAGCCTAAGTCGGCAGGATGAATATCCCGTAAGAAATGCACGCCCGCGACCAGGGTATCGGTACTGATCGCCAGCGTCTGTTTTTCCGGCACGCTAAGTAACGCACAATCGTCGCCGATACCGAGTTCGACATCACGACGGCTGCGCGTTCTGCGGTTGAAGTAGCGTGCGATGAGTTCGAATTCACCACAAGACATAATTACGTTCCGCTTAACCCTTTATGAAAAAAGGCCGGCAAGCCGGCCTTTTTGTTTATTTGCGATGGGGTCGAATCTGTGGACCGGCTTTATCCAGTACGCCGTTAACAAATTTATGACTGTCTTCAGCGCCGAACACTTTCGCCAGCTCAATCCCTTCGTTGATGGCCACTTTATAGGGCACATCAGCGCGTTTGCTCAGCTCATACAGCGAGATACGCAGGATAGCTTTTTCGACCTGGCCCAGCTCTTCGAGCTGACGCGACAGGTAAGGCTTCATCAGTCCATCCAGATACGCACTGTTGGTCGCCACACCGGACAGCAGTTCGCGGAAATAGCTAATATCGACGTCTTTGACGTCTTGTTCCGCCAGAAACTGGTATTCCACATCGGCAATGTCGTTGTTGGACAACTGCCAGGAGTAAAGCGCCTGAACAGCGCACTCACGGGCGCGACGACGAGCAGCAGGTTTCACAAAATTCCCCTTACAAAAATCAGGCTTTGATGGCTTTCAATACGTTGATCATTTCGAGCGCGGTCAGGGCCGCTTCGGCACCTTTATTACCGGCTTTGGTGCCAGCACGCTCAATGGCCTGCTCGATATTTTCGGTGGTCAGCACGCCGAACGCGACAGGAATCTCGCTGTTCATGGCAACGCTGGCGATACCGGAGCTGGCTTCACCGGCCACATATTCGAAGTGAGCAGTGCCACCACGAATTACCGTGCCCAGAGCAATAACGGCGTCATATTTGCTGGTGTTTGCCAGTGCGCGCGCTGCCAGCGGCAGTTCATACGCACCCGGAACCCAGACTACGGTGATATTGTCATCTTTGACCTGGCCAATACGTTTCAGGGCATCAACTGCACCATCCAGCAGGCTGTCATTAATGAAGTTGTTAAAACGCGCAATAACGATGGCAACATTGGCCTCAGGCGTTGCAACAGCAGCTTCGATAACTTTCATACTTATCCTTTCAGGGGGTTTGTTTGGCCCCGCGCAGGGGGGCGGATTCTATCATACTCTTCGGCGGCGTGCTCTCGCTTTTCCGTCCGTGTTATTGCGGCGTCAGGGTCAGGCGTAAATCCTCACCGACCTGGCGAACGTCGCGGAAAATCAGGCCTGGCGCATCAGCCAGACGATCAAGGCCCGGTAACTGGCACAGGCCGCGTCCCTGGTCGCCGAGTAATTTCGGTGCCAGATAGACAATCAGTTCATCGACCAGTCCGGCCTGCAGCAGCGCGCCCGCCAGGCTGGCACCCGCTTCGACCCAGACGCTGTTCACCTGACGCTGACCCAGCAGCATCATCATCGCCACCAGATCCAGCTGCTGTTCGCGCAGCGGCACGGCGATCTGACTGACGCGCTCTGGCCAATGCTGCTGATCGGGTTGATGGCGCATCAGCCAGGTTTCACCCGGCTGGTCAATGAGCCGATGCTGCGGCGTCACGCGGTTCTGGCTGTCGACAATCACCCGCAGCGGCTGCCGCAGTTGCTGTTGATCAAGTAACGCCTGGGTGTCCTGGTTGAGTTCGGACCAGCGCACCGTCAGCGACGGATCGTCAGCCAGCACCGTGGCGCTGCTGCTGAGGATCGCGGCACTTTGCGCCCGCAAGCGCTGCACATCGCGACGGGCGGCCGCCGAGGTGATCCACTGGCTTTCGCCATTCGCCATCGCGGTGCGGCCATCCAGCGAGGCACCCAGCTTAAGCTGGATCCACGGAAAACCGGTACGCATCCGCTTCAGGAAACCGCGATTCAGCGCTTCCGCCTCTTCCATCATTAGCCCGTGGCTGACCGCAATCCCGGCCTGATGCAGCCGGTGCAATCCGCGACCGGCAACCTGCGGGTTGGGGTCCTGCATCGCGGCGACCACCCGGCTCACGCCAGCGGCAATCAGCGCGTCGCTGCAGGGTGGCGTGCGACCATGATGGCTGCACGGCTCCAGCGTTACATAGGCGGTGGCACCGCGTGCTTTATCACCGGCCATCCGCAGAGCATGCACTTCTGCATGAGGCTCGCCGGCGCGCTGATGCCAGCCCTCGCCCACCACCTGACCGTCACGGACAATCACACAGCCCACATTCGGATTGGGCATGGTGGTAAAGCGGCCGCGGCGCGCCAGTTCCAGCGCGCGCGCCATGTAGATTTCATCGGTCATGGCTTAATCCTGTAACCGGGCGATCTCTTCGCCAAAATCACGAATATCTTCGAAGCTGCGGTAAACCGAGGCAAACCGAATATAGGCGACTTTATCGAGCTTTTTCAGCTCGTCCATCACCAGATTACCAATCAGTTTACTGGGAATTTCGCGTTCGCCAGTGGCGCGCAGCTGGGTTTTAATGTGGTTCACCGCGCTCTCGACCGCATCAGCACTGACCGGACGTTTCTCAAGCGCTTTCATCATCCCGCTGGCCATTTTGTCTTCATTGAAAGGCTCACGCACGTCATTACTTTTTACCACGCGCGGCATCACCAGTTCCGCCACCTCAAAGGTGGTAAAGCGTTCATGGCACATCAGACACTGGCGCCGGCGTCGCACCGACGATCCTTCACTAACCAGACGAGAATCAATCACTTTGGTGTCCACAGCGGAGCAGAATGGGCAATGCATGACGTTTCCTGACGCGAGATAGATGGGCCTGACAGTGTAGCGCGAACTGCCGGTCAACAAAATCTCTTCCGTGCCATTCCGTTGGCCAGCGCCCAGCATAAACGGTGTTAAATCGCGGCTGCGGCAAAAGGGTCTACGCTTATAGAGCCGCAAGACGGCGTATATCTACTAACACACTGGAGGTTGTATGGGACTGTTTAATTTCGTCAAAGAAGCGGGTGAAAAGCTTTGGGATGCCGTGAACGGTGGCGACGATCAAAATAAAAAACTGCAGGACCACATCAACAAGCTGGGCTTGCCGGACAGCGACAAGGTCGATGTGAAAGTGAATGGCGATACCGTCACGGTAAGCGGTGACGGCCTGTCACAGGAGCTGAAAGAGAAAATTCTGATCGCCGCCGGTAACGTTGCCGGCATCACCAAAGTCGAAGACAAGGTGACAACCAGCGACAGCGCTACTGAGTCTGAACTTTACACCGTGAAAAAAGGCGACACGCTGAGCGCTATTGCAAAGCAGGTTTATGGAAATGCTAACGAATACAACAAGATTTTCGAAGCTAACAAGCCAATGCTGTCGCATCCTGATAAGATCTACCCTGGCCAGGTTTTACGCATTCCAAAATAACCGACAAGGATAAACTTATGATCAGGACGGTTTGGGCGCCAGCAGCACTTTCACTGGCGTTACTGAGCGGTTGCAGTACTCCCGCGACCAACCCGCAGGTTAAGCAGTTGCATCAGGAAGTGAGCCAGCTCAATCAGCAGATGCAACACTTAACCACCCAGGCCAGTGCGCTGGAGATACAGGGGCAGCTCAACAGCCATTCCAGCAACGGTGCATGGCTGGTACCGCAGGCGAATACCCCGGTCGCGCTGCAGACTCAGCTCGGCACCTTGCGACTGACATTGTCGCCGGTGGTAGCCGAAGCCAGTGGATCGCGGACCACATTGTCGATCCGCGCAATGGGCGATCAACCGTTGCCTGCGCTGCATGCCACGGTAATCTGGGGCGAACTGGACCCGGCAACCGGCAAACCGCTCAACAGCGATAGTCTGAGTCAGAACATCGCCGTGCCCGCCTCACTGTTACCGCAACATACCGTTGAGGTTCCGCTGCGGCTGAGTGGCCTGACGCCGGATCAGCTCGGCTTTATCCGGGTGCACCAGGTTACCGCTGACGCACCGGCTCAAACCGTTCCTGCTGCGCCTTAACTGGCGCAAAAAAAACGGGCCGCCATCACTGGCAGCCCGTTTTTATCATCCCACCGCGCTTACGGCAGGATAGAAGGCTGATCGGCGCCCTCTTTCTCAACTTTCTGCACCAGCATATGTTCACGCTTCATGCCCAGCTTCAGCGCCAGCGCCGAAGAGACATAAATTGATGAAATCGTACCGATGGTCACACCAATCAACATGGTCAGTGAGAAGCCTTTCAGCAACGCGCCACCAAAGATGAACAGGATCAGGATCATCGCCAGCGTGGTCAGTGACGTAATCAGGGTACGGCTTAACGTCTGGGTCAGCGACACGTTGGTAATGTCGTAAGAGCTGCCGCGGCGAATCTTGCGGAAGTTCTCACGAATACGGTCGGAAACCACGATTTTATCGTTAAGCGAGTAACCAATCACCGACATCAGCGAGGCGACAATCGTCAGGTCGATCTCAATCCGGAACAGCGCCAGCAGACCGCAGGTGATGATCACGTCGTGCGCCAGCGCCAGCACGGTGCCCAGCGCCAGACGCCACTCAAAGCGGAAACCGATATAGATCAGAATCGCAATCAGCGCTGACAGCAGCGCCATCGCCCCCGCCTGCGCCAGATCGCTGCCGACGCTCGGGCCGACGAACTCAATGCGCTTAACGGTCGCGTTCTGCTGGGTGGTCTGGTTGATTACCGACACCACTTTGTTGCCTAACTCGGTGCCTGCCGGGCCGGTGACGGGCGCCATGCGCACCATCACGTCACGGCTGCTGCCGAAGTTCTGCACCAGCGGCTCGTCGAAGCCCGCTTTCACCAAATCGCCACGCAGCGTATCAAGGTCGGCCGGTTTTTCCAGCGCGATCTCAATCACCGTACCGCCGGTGAAATCGAGACCCCAGTTGAAGCCACGAATGCCGACAATCGCAATCGCGGCTACGATCAGCAGCCCCGAAATGATGAAGGCCAGCTTATCCCAGCGCATAAAGTCGACGACTTTACGCCCGTGGTTCAACTGCTCAATGTTATATTCCTGTGCCACAACGCACTCCTCAGATAGACAGCTTGTTGATGCGTTTGCCACCGTAAACCAGGTTAACAATGGCACGGGTACCTACGATCGCGGTGAACATTGAGGTCGCGATACCAATTGCGGTGGTAATCGCAAAGCCTTTGATCGAACCGGTGCCGACCGCATAAAGAATGATGACTTTGATCAGGGTGGTCACGTTCGCATCGACAATACTGGAGAAGGCGCCTTTATAGCCCTCATGAATTGCCTGCTGAACCGATCGCCCGTTACGCAGTTCTTCTTTAATACGTTCGTTAATCAGTACGTTAGCATCAACTGCTACCGCCAGCGTTAACACAATACCGGCAATACCCGGCATGGTCAGGGTTGCACCAGGCAGCAGGGACATGACGCCGACGATCAGCACCAGGTTCACCAGCAGCGCACTGGTCGCAATCAGACCAAACTTCTTGTAGAACACCACCATAAACAGGATCGACGCAAGCAGGCCCCACAGGCAGGCTTCCAGACCCTGAGTAATGTTCTGCTGACCCATGGTCGGACCGATAGTGCGCTCTTCCACAATCTGGATAGGCGCAATCAACGCACCGGCACGCAGCAGCAGCGACAGCTGACGTGCTTCGTTCGGGTTGTTGATACCGGTGATGCGGAAGCTGTTCCCCAGACGAGACTGGATGTTGGCGACGTTAATCACCTCTTCCTGTTTCACCAGAATTGAACGGCCATTGGCATCTTTTTTACCGCTGTCTTTGTACTCCACAAACAGGGTCGCCATCGGCTTGCCGATGTTGTCCTTGGTGAAGTTCGACATGATGTTACCGCCCGCGCCATCCAGTGAAATGTTCACCTGTGGCTGGTTGTATTCATCCATGCTGGAGGTCGAGTCGGTGATGTGGTCACCGGTCAGGATCACCCGCTTGTAGAGCACCACCGGCTGGCCGTCACGCATATCTTTGACTTCAGAGTCGCCCGGCACCCGGCCACTGGCCGCCGCGGTAGGATCAACGCTGGTATTAACCAGACGGAATTCCAGCGTCGCGGTCGCACCCAGAATCTCTTTGGCGCGTGCAGTGTCCTGAATACCTGGCAGCTCAACCACAATGCGATCGGAACCCTGACGCTGTACCAGTGGTTCGGCCACGCCCAGCTGGTTCACACGGTTACGCAGAATCGTGATGTTCTGCTGGACCGCATATTCACGCGCTTCGCTCAGGCGCGCATCGCTCATGGTGGCACGCAGCGCATCATTGCCGCTGCTTTTGATCACCAGATCCTGATGACGTGAGGTCAGCCAGGAGACAGCAGCATCGCGGCTGGCGGCGTCACGGAAACGAATTTCCACCCCGTAGTTCGCGATTTTGTTGACGTTGGTATAAGGAATATTTTTGGTGCGCAGGTCGCTACGCAGCGTATCGGCATTCTGCTCCTGCAGCTTGCCTAAGGCGGTGTCCATGTCCACTTCCATCAGGAAGTGCACGCCGCCACGCAGATCGAGACCGAGTTTCATCGGTTCCGCTGACAGCATGGTCAGCCAGCGTGGCGTGGCCGGGGCCAGGTTCAGCGCCACAACGTAGTCTTCGCCCAGCGCCTTCATGATCGCTTCACGGGCGCGTAACTGCACATCGGTGTTAGCGAAGCGCGCGGTAATGGCGCCATTTTCCAGCGCAACGGATTTGCTCTGGATATTGTCTTGTTTTAATGCGGACTGAATGTGATCCAACGTCTGCTCACTGGCGGCGCTTCCGCGCGCGCCAGTGATTTGAACGGCCGGATCCTCACCATACAGGTTGGGAAGCGCATACAGCAGGCCGACGAGAATCACGACGACCAGCATCACATACTTCCACAAAGGATAACGATTTAACACGGCAGTTCCCTTAGGGAAGATAGAATTACAGCGCCTTCATAGTACCTTTCGGCAGGACGGCAGCGACGAAATCACGTTTAATGACCACTTCATTGGTCTCATTCAGCGCGATAGAAACGTAGCCAGTGTCAGACACTTTTGTTACGCGACCTACCAGGCCACCGCTGGTCAGCACTTCATCGCCCTTTGAGATGGAATCCATCAGCTTCTTGTGCTCTTTCGCACGTTTCTGCTGCGGACGCAGGATCATGAAATAGAAAATCAGACCAAACACCACCAGCATGATCACCAGAGAATACGGACTTCCCTGCGACGGTGCGCCTGCTGCGGCCACGGCGTCAGAAATGAAAAAGCTCATTAAATTTCCCTCATTGATGAATTATCAGACGTTAAAGGCGGAACTTCTTTGCCCGTCCGTTGGTAGAACTCGTTTACAAAGCGCTCTAATTTACCCTCTTCGATGGCCTGGCGTAAACCTGCCATCAGGCGCTGGTAATAGCGCAGATTGTGAATCGTGTTCAGACGCGCGCCCAGTATTTCGTTACAGCGGTCCAGATGATACAGGTAGGCGCGGCTGTAATTACGACAGGTGTAGCAATCACATTCGGCATCCAGTGGCGCAGTGTCATCTTTATATTTGGCGTTGCGGATTTTAACCACACCGTCAGTCACAAACAGATGGCCGTTACGCGCGTTACGGGTTGGCATCACGCAATCGAACATATCGACGCCGCGACGGACCCCTTCCACCAGATCTTCAGGTTTGCCGACACCCATCAGATAGCGCGGTTTATCCTGCGGAAGCTGCGGGCAGACGTGCTCAAGAATACGGTGCATGTCCTGTTTAGGCTCACCCACCGCCAGGCCGCCCACAGCGTACCCATCAAAGCCAATCTCTACCAGACCTTTCACCGACACATCTCGTAAATCTTCGTAAACCGAGCCCTGGATGATGCCGAACAGCGCATTTTTGTTACCGAGGCTGTCAAAACGGTCACGGCTGCGTTTCGCCCAGCGCAGCGACATCTCCATCGAGCGTTTGGCATAGTCCCAGTCCGCCGGGTACGGCGTACATTCGTCGAAGATCATTACGATGTCGGAGCCGAGGTCATACTGAATCTCCATCGACTTTTCAGGATCGAGGAAAATCGCGTCGCCATTGATGGGGTTACGGAAGTGCACCCCGGCTTCGGTAATTTTGCGGATGTCGCCCAGGCTGAAGACCTGGAAACCACCGGAATCGGTGAGGATCGGCCCTTTCCACTGCATAAAATCATGCAGGTCGCCGTGCAGTTTCATGATCTCCTGGCCCGGACGCAGCCAGAGGTGGAAGGTGTTGCCCAGAATAATCTGCGCCCCGGTCTCCTGCACTTCTTCCGGCGTCATGCCTTTTACCGTGCCGTAGGTGCCGACCGGCATAAACGCCGGGGTTTCGACCACGCCGCGATCAAAAATCAGACGGCCACGGCGCGCGCGCCCGTCTGTGGTATCAAGTTCAAATTTCACAAAGCCTCCACCGGAGAAACAGTCCGATGTCTACAACCCTGCGCCAGAAGGCGCGTCAGGTCGTGGGTTAATAAATCAGTCGCCAATCTTTTCCATCGGCGCCTGCGGATTTTTGCTGATAAACATCGCGTCACCATAACTGAAGAAACGATATTGCTCAGCCACGGCAGCGCGGTAGGCCGCCATGGTGTGCTGGTAACCGGCAAACGCCGAGACCAGCATAATCAGGGTAGATTCGGGCAGGTGGAAATTGGTGATCAGCGCATCGATCACCTGATAGTGGTAGCCCGGATAGATAAAAATCTGGGTATCGTCGAAGAACGGCGCAATCAGCGCATCCTGACTCGCTTTGGCCGCGCTCTCCAGCGAGCGTACTGAGGTGGTGCCAACCGCGACCACCTTGTTGCCGCGCGCTTTACAGGCCAGCACCGCATCCACGACCTCCTGCGGCACTTCCGCATATTCGGCATGCATGTGATGTTCTTCGATGTTGTCGACGCGCACCGGCTGGAAGGTGCCCGCCCCGACATGCAGCGTGACAAATGCCATCTCAACGCCCTTCTCTTTCAGCGCCTGCAACAGCGGCTCATCGAAGTGCAATCCGGCGGTAGGCGCAGCGACGGCACCGGGACGGGCACTGTAAACGGTCTGATAGAGTTCGCGGTCGGCCTCTTCATCAGGGCGATCGATGTACGGTGGCAGCGGCATATGGCCGACGCTGTTCAGGATGTCGAGTACTGCCCGATCATCGTCAAAGGCGATCTCGAACAGGGCGTCGTGGCGCGCCACCATCGTCGCTTTAACGCTCTCATCTTCACCCAGCAACAGGGCTGCACCCGGCTTGGGTGCTTTTGAGGCGCGCACATGGGCCAGCACGCGCTTGTCGTCGAGCATCCGCTCCACCAGCATTTCGATTTTGCCGCCGCTGGCTTTACGGCCATAGACGCGCGCCGGGATCACGCGGGTGTTGTTGAACACCAGCAGATCGCCTGGATTGAGCTTATCCAGCACGTCGGTGAATACACCGTGCGTCAGTGCGCCGCTGGGACCATCGAGCGACAGCAGACGACAGCCGCTGCGCTGCGCCTGGGGATAGTGGGCAATCAGGGATTCGGGCAATTCAAAAGCAAAATCGGCGACACGCATGAAAGAGTTCTTTCTCAGGCAAAAACAGGCGGCACAGTTTAGCGGAAAAACGACCAATTCTGAACAACTGGCTGCGCAAAGGCAGTTCAGCCTATAATGAGCCATGAACTTTCTTGCTCATCTCCATCTGGCCCAACTGGCTGACAGCTCGCTACTCGGCAATTTAATGGCTGATTTTGTGCGCGGTAACCCGCACCAGCACTGGCCCACGCCGGTGGCTGACGGCATTCTGATGCATCGTCGGCTCGACGTCATGACCGATGCGTTGCCGGAAGTCCGTCGCGCCCGTCAGCTGTTCCGTCCGGAAACCTATCGCGTGGCCCCGATTACCCTTGATGTCATCTGGGACCATTTTCTGGCCCGTCACTGGACGCATTTCACCTCTGATCTGACGCTGGCGCAGTTTTCTGCCGCTGCCGAGCGCGAAATCGTGCCGCAGCTGGCGGCGACCCCGGAGGAATTTCAGCGGCTGAACGCAGTGATGTGGCATGAACGCTGGTTCGAGCACTACGCCCAGCCCGCCCGGCTGGAACGGGTGCTGCACGGCATGGCCAGCCGCCGCCCACGCCTGGCGGCACTGCGCGATTCTTATCACGACTTCACTGAACACTATGAGCAGCTTGAAGCCCTGTTTTTCATTTTTTATCCGCGTTTAATGGCGCAGGCGACGGCCAGAACGCTGTAAAACCCGATCCTCTTCTGTTGGCTGGCAGATGCCGGCCAATACCGCACAAAAAAGCCGCCTGCCCGCCCCCTCCCCATCTTGCCATCGCGTCTTATCTGCGGCTTAATGAAGCCTTTCTTAACAATAGTTAAGCAAAACACACAGCCAGACCGCCTGTTCAGGCGCGCCTTCCGTTCGCTATGGCAAAAAAACATAAGAGGGAAAGATGTCATCCGCTTCGCATTCTGAAATTGACGCGCGTTACCGTTACGCCTGCGACATCGCCCGTGCGGCGGCCAGCCGGGCTTATTCGTGGTATCAGCAGCGTCAAAACCTGGTGGTGGAACACAAGAGGGATCTGCAGGACGTGGTCAGCGAAGCCGATCGCAACGTCGAAGCATTAATCAAGACGTTGATTGAGGAGCGCTTCCCGGACGATGCCGTCTACGGTGAAGAGAGCGGCGGCGAAACAGGCAACGCCAGCTTTATCTGGGTCGTCGATCCAATTGATGGCACCGCCTGCTTCGTCAACGGCCTGCCTAACTGGTGCGTCTCGCTGGCAGTGGTGTGCGACGGTGAACCGGTGATTGGCGTGGTGTGCGATCCTAATCATCAGGAGCTGTTCCACGCCCGACTGGGCCAGGGCGCGTGGGTCAACGAGACCCGGTTGCAGGTACATGCAGCGCAACATCTCAACGAAGGTCTGCTCGGCATCAGTCACTCCAGCCGCACGCCGGGCGAGAGCGTTACCCGCCTGATTGCCGGACTGACTCAACAGGGCGGCATGTTTATCCGCATCGGTTCCGGCGCGCTGACCAGCGCCTGGGCGGCAGCGGGCCGGTTAATCGGCTACTACGAAGCGCATATGCATCCGTGGGATAGCCTGCCGGGCATTGTGCTGATGCGAGAAGCCGGTGGCGTCACTAACGATTACCTCAGTAACGACGGACTGAAAAATGGCAATCCGGTGCTGCTGGCGAATGCCACGCTCTATCCAAAGATAAAAGCGCTGACCGGCAATCGCGCGCTGGACGAATAAATGCGCGCTACCCGATGGTGCCAATGCACGTTAGCCCTGAGTGCACTCTGGCTACTGAGCCTGCCGATGCAGGCGGCCCCGCTGCCCCATTATCAGTTGGAAAAAGTGGTCGAACTGAGCCGGCACGGCGTGCGGCCACCGACGCCCGGCAACCGTAAAGAGATCGAAGCCGCCAGCCAGCAGCCGTGGACGGTATGGACCACGGCGGATGGCGAGCTGACCGGTCACGGCTACAGCGCAGTGGTCAACAAAGGACGCTGGCAGGGCGAACATTACCGCCAGCTTGGTTTACTGCCTGCTGGCTGCCCGACGGCAGACGACGTCTATCTGCGCGCCAGCCCGCTCCAGCGCACCCGAGCCACCGCCCAGGCGATAGCCGACGGTGCGTTTCCGGGCTGTGGCGTACCGATCCATCAGGTGACCGGTGAGGTTGATCCACTGTTTCAGAGCGATAAGCTGGCGTTTGCACAAACCGATCCGCAGCAAGAACTTGCGGCTAAGCAGCAGAAAGCGGGCGATCTGGCGCAGTTACAGCAGCAACTGCAACCGGCTATTCAGCAGCTTAAAGCCGCGGTTTGCCCGCCCACGGCGAAATGTGATTTCTTTGATCGCCCATGGCAATTCAAACAGACCCGCAGCGGCCACACCTACGTCGAAGGACTGAGCGTGATGGCCAGTATGGTTGAGACCCTGCGGCTGGGTTACAGCGAAAATCTGCCCGTCGATCAGCTGGCGTGGGGGCATATCACCACCGCGGCGCAAATTACCCGCCTGCTGCCGTTGCTGACCGCTAATTACGATTTGAGTAATGATCTGCTCTATCAGGCACAGCGGCGGGGATCGATTTTACTGCAGGCGATGCTGACCGAAATCGCCAGCAATGCCTCCACTGCCCGCTGGCTGATCCTGGTGGCGCATGACACCAATATTGCGATGGTGCGTACCCTGATGGGGTTTGACTGGCAGCTGCCGGGCTACGCGCGCGGCAATATTCCGCCCGGCGGCAGTCTGGTGCTGGAGCGCTGGCGTGACAGCCAGAGCGGCGAGCGTTTTCTGCGGCTCTACTTCCAGGCACAGAGCCTTGATGGCCTGCGTCAGTTACAGCCGATTGAAGACGCACAGGGTTTATTGCGTCAGGAGTGGCATCAGCCAGACTGCAGAATGACCGACGTCGGGCTGCTGTGTCCTTATCAATCGACCCTGACCGGCTGGCAACAACGGCTGGACAAGCGCGCCACGCAGCCGGTTTCCATCCGGCTGCCCTGAGCTGCCGCTAATCAAATCCATGCCGCGCTCGCTGCGCGGCGTAAATATGCTTTATCAGGCTTAATTGGTTGTATTGCTGTCGCCTGGTACTTTTCTTATTTAAATAACCCAGCTATCAGCGGCGTTAATTTTGTTTTACGATAACCGGGTCAATCATCCCTTTTTATTTCTCTGATTCTCTTGAATATTTCGGCGACTGGTTTCGCCGTTTTTTTATTTATTTGCTGTTCTCTTCGCCCCGCCACAGCCGCCCTGATGCGCTTAACGCCGATGTTTAGCTGGCAATCCCCTTCACCGCAGATAATTAACCGCGCAGGCGGATAGGTTATTCCACCGTCTGAAAGCGCCATCCGCCCGGGTTATTTCGTTACGGTGTTGTGACTGACATAAATAGCCAGCGCAGCGTCAGAGAAGTCAGTCGGGGGAAGAGAGAAGATGGAAGAGATGGCAAAGCGCATCTGCTCCCCCGCCAGGGGGAGCAGCCGACAATCAGCGCGGTTTACGTACCAGCTTATAGCCCAGCAGCAGCACCACTATCCACACCACGCCGACATAGAGCGATACCCGGGTATCCGGGAAATAGCCGATCAGCGCAATGATGAAGCAGAGGAATGCGACACCGACACCCGCGGTCCAGCTGCCGCCTGGCAGCGCGAACTTCAGTTCGCTGGCAGCCTGTTTGCCGATTTTGCGGCGGAAGGCGATCTGCGACAGCAGAATCATGATCCACACCCAGACCGTCGCAAAGGTGGCCAGCGAGGCGATGACCAGGAACACTTTTTCCGGCATCAGGTAGTTGAGATAGACCGCAATCAACATGGCGAACATCATCACCACCACCGTCACCCACGGAATACCGCGTGAAGAGACTTTCATAAACATCTTCGGCGCGTGTCCCTGCTGGGCCATACCGTGCAGCATGCGCCCTACGCCAAACACGTCGCTGTTGATCGCTGACAGTGAGGCGGTCAGGACCACAAAATTAAGAATCGAGGCGGCCGCCGCGATGCCCAGATGCTGGAAGGTCAGCACAAACGGGCTGCCCGAGGTGCCTACCTGGTTCCACGGATAGATCGACATAATCACAAACAGCGTGCCGACATAAAACACCAGAATACGCCAGGGTACCGAGTTAATGGCGCGCGGGATCGACTTCTCCGGATCCTTCGCTTCACCGGCCGTGATACCGATGATTTCGATACCGCCGTAGGCGAACATCACCATCTGCAGCGACAGCAACATTCCGACCACGCCGTGGGCAAAGAAGCCGCCGTTGGTCCACAGGTTATGGATGCCGGTCGGCTGGCCGCCGTTGCCGATGCCCCAGATAATCATGCCGAAACCGGCCAGAATCATCACAATGATGGTGGCGACTTTGAAGAAAGAGAACCAGAACTCCACTTCGCCAAACACCTTCACGCTCATCAGGTTGACCGCGCCGATGATCAGCACCACGCTCAGTACCCAAATCCAGTGCGGCACCTCCGGAAACCAGACGCCCATATAGATGCCGAACGCCGTCACATCGGCGATCGCCACGATCAGGATTTCGAAGCAGTAGGTCCAGCCGGTAATGTAGCCCGCCATCGGACCGAGATAATCCTGGGCGTAACGGGAGAATGAGCTGGCCTGGGGATTGTTGACGGACATCTCACCCAGCGCACGCATGATGATGTAGGCCACGGCCCCGCCGATAATATAGGCGAGCAGCACGCTGGGTCCGGCCATTTTGATCGCATCGGCGGAACCGTAAAACAGCCCGGTGCCAATCGCCGATCCCAGCGCCATAAAGCGGATGTGGCGCGTGCTCAGTCCGCGTTTGAGCTTATTGATTTCTTGCATAACAACCTGTACCTGTGAAATGAAAAAACCACGGGCAAGCCCGTGGTTAAAGAAAAATCAGTGCCATCTGCTACGAGTGAACGGAAACCTGTTCGCGTCCTTTAACCCGATCCACCACGGCGGCAATCAGCAGCATCACCAGCGATGGCGGCAACCAGGCAAGTCCCTGATCGGCCAGCGGCAGGTGCTGACTGAATGCAGGCAGCAACGCTTTAAACCCGGTAGTTTTAATCGCATCAATAATGCCGAACAGCAGGCTAATCAGCATTGCTGGCGCAATAATCCGGCTGCTCTTGTTCCACCAGTTCAGGGTGAAGCTCAGCACCACCAGCACGATACAAGGCGGATAAATCGCCGTCAGGACCGGGATGGAGATCTGAATCAGGTGGCTCAGGCCGAGGTTCGACACCACCATCGAGAACAGACCAAGGATAAACACCAGCGTTTTATACGACAATGGCAGGTATTGCGCAAAAAATTCCGCACAGGCACAGGTCAGACCGACCGCCGTTACCATACAGGCAACAAAGATCAGCGCCGCCAGGAAGAAGCTGCCCATACCGCCAAATGTCTGCTGAACGTAAGCGTGCAGAATCGCTGCGCCGTTCGCATTCTGATCGACCAGCGCGCCGCTGCCGGAGCCCAGTTTAAACAGGCACAGGTAGACCAGCGTCAGGCCCACGCCAGCAATCAGGCCGGCCAGAACGGTGTAACGCGTCAGCAGCGCGGCATTATCAACCCCGCGTGAACGGGCCGCGTTCACGATCACGATGCCGAACACCAGTGCGCCCAGCGTATCCATGGTCAGATAGCCGTTCACAAAACCGCTGGAGAACGCCGCACGCTGATAATTTTCCGTCGCCGGAATAGTGCCGCCCGCTGGCCACACCAGCGCAGCAATGCCCAGCACGGTCAGCGCCACAATTTTTAGCGGCGCAAGGAAATGGCCGACGGTATCGAGCAGTTTACCCGGATAGAGCGACACGCCAATCACCAGCGCAAAATAGACCAGGCTGTAGATAAATAGCGGCATCGCGCCATCACCGGTCAGCGGGGCAATCCCCATCTCAAAGGAGACGGTGGCCGTCCGCGGCGTCGCAAAGAGTGGCCCGACCGCCAGATAGCAGACGGTGGCCAGCACCAGACCGGCAACCTTACCGATTGGGGTACTGAGTGCATCCACGCCGCCGCCGACGCGCGCCAGCGCTACCACGGTCATCACCGGCAGACCCACGGCAGTGATCAGAAAGCCAATAGCGGCGGTCCAGACGTGTTCGCCAGACTGAATGCCAACCATCGGCGGGAAAATGATGTTGCCCGCGCCAACGAACAGGGCAAATGTCATGAAGCCCAGCGCGAGAATGTCTTTCGAGGTTAAACGATGTGTCATACGGCCTGTCACTGATGTTGCGGTGGAAGTTGGGTTTGTGTTGTCCCCTCGCTGCGTTAAAACCACGACCAGCCAGCCAATGTCAGCGCATTATGCTCGTCGTGAGGTGAAGCGCAGGTGATTTAAGCTGCTTTTTTTCTGTTCACGGAGGGATGGATCGACAACGGGGCTAAGTAAAACGTTTATAGCGGGGAAAGGCAATACGGGATCGGAAAACCAGAAGGTTATCCCGTTATTTACGTAACAACCAGTGGATAGCGTTAATTTTTAACCCAGGCACACAAGATGATGTGCCTAAATAATAAACAGACCGCGAGAATTCCCCGCATAACGCCGCTGACAAATGCACAAAAGGCGCGTTTTACGCGCCTGTTTGCACAAGTTTACAGCATTACCACACCTGTTTTGCGATATCGACCACCAGGCGAATCTTCTGCCACTGCTGCTCTTCGCTCAGGCTGTTGCCCTCTTCGGTAGAGGCAAAGCCGCACTGCGGGCTGAGACAGATCTGGTCGAGGCTGACATACTGCGCCGCTTCCTGCAGTCGGGCTTTCACCTGCGCCGGATCTTCCAGCTCACCGGATTTGGTGGTGATCAGGCCCAGCACCACCTGCTGATGGCCTGGCTTAATGAAGCGCAGCGGCTCGAAACCGCCTGAACGGGCATTGTCATATTCGAGGAAGAAGGCATCGACATTGACGCTGCCAAACAGGATTTCCGCCACCGGCTCGTAACCACCTTCTGAAATCCAGGTTGAGCGGAAATTGCCACGGCAGACATGCAGACCAACGGTCAGATCGGCTGGCTTGTCTTCCAGCGCCTTGTTCAGCACCTGAGCATAGGTCCGCGCCAGCGCTTCCGGATCGTCGCCGCGTGCCCGGATATCGCGTTTCTGATCCTCAGAGCAAAGGTAGGCCCAGACGGTGTCATCCAGCTGTAGATAACGGCAACCCGCGGCGTAAAACGCCTTAATGGCGTCTTTATAGGTCTGTGCCAGGTCGTCAAAATAATCTGCCAGGTCCGGATAGACCTCAGCGTCGATCACTTTGCGACCGCCGCGGAAGTGCAGCACGCTGGGGCTGGGAATGGTCATTTTTGCCACCGCATCACCGGCAATGCTTTGCAGGAAGCGAAAGTGTTCCAGCATCGGATGGCTGGAAAAACCGAGCTTGCTCACTACTTTTACGCCATGCGCTTTGGTCTGCACGCCGTTGAACTGGATCCCCTGCTCAGCTTCATAAGCTTCCACACCATCCAGGCCGTAGAAAAAATCGAAGTGCCACCAGCCGCGACGAAATTCGCCATCGGTCACCACCTGCAGGCCATTTTCGCGCTGTCTGGCGACCACATCGCGGATGGCGTCATCTTCAACCTGGCGCAGCGCTGCCGCATCAATTTCGCCAGCGGCGAACTGCTCACGCGCCTGCTTAATCGCGGCGGGACGCAGAAAACTGCCTACGGTATCAGCACGGAACGGGGCGGTATTTCTTTGCATGATCACTCCTGTCTCGCCTGCCGATGGTTTCAGCAGGAAATAATTGCGCTCTGTTATTTGTAGCCATCTGGATGGCTATACGTCTGAACGCAGAATGACATGTGCCGCCGCCCGCTGCAATAGAAGAAAATTCACCGGCCATGAAGAAAATTCATGTTGGCAGATAAGACGGGCTACCGCGCGGTTTTGCAGCAGATAAGCAGCGACATGCGCGCGCCGGGAGAGGAGCACATCCATAGCGGTTAAGGAGAGAATGCGCGCCTGAAGGTGAACCTTCCAGGTTCCGGACAGCGAAAGCCCTACGCGCCTGGAGACCCTCGCTTAAACATCGCGCGCAGCACACAAGCAGAGCAGAATGCGCGTCTGAAGAGGATCAGTTAAGCGCCGCGCGCGCCTGCGCCATCTGGCTATCAGAGAGTGGCAGATAACCCGCTTCGCTGACCCGTCGCTGTCCCTGCACCGAGAGCACCTGCTGCAGGAAGGCTGCGACCAGCGGTGGCAACGGCTTACCCGGCGCCTTGTTGACATACAGATAGAGCGGACGGGCCCACGGATAGCGACCACTGCGGATTGCGTCCGCGTCGGGTGCCACAGCCTCACCCCGATCGTTCACCACCGCCAGCATCTTTACGCCGCTGAGGTGGAAGCCAAAACTGGCGTAACCGATGCTGCGTGGATTGCCTGCCACCGCCTGCACCACCGCTGCCGAACCGGGAAATTCGGCTACGTCATTGCGAAAATCACCCTGACAGAGCGCCTGCTGCTTGAAGAATCCCCAGGTACCGGACGCCGAGTTGCGTCCGTAGCGCTGGATCGGCCGGTGAGCCCACTCAGCCGCCCGCGCGCCGAGATCGCCCCAGCGTTGCGGCACCGAGGTGGCCCCGCACAGGCGGGTAATCGAGAAAATGGCGTCAAGCTGACGCGGCGTTATCTGCTGCAGCGGATTGCGCTGATTGACCACCACCACCAGCGCATCCATCGCTACCGGTACCGCCAGCGGAGGATAACCATAGCGCGCTTCAAACGCCTGCCGTTCATCCGCCTGCATCGGGCGGCTCATTGGTCCGAGCTGCGCCGCACCGGCAGCCAGCGCAGTCGGCGCGGTCGACGATCCGGATGCCTGCACCTGCACATTGACGCCCGGAGCCTGCCGACTGAAGTCCTCGCCCCACAGCGTCATCAGGTAGCCCAGGGTATCAGACCCGACGCTGCTAAGGTTGCCCGACAGCGCGCCGGGCTGTGCCAGCGCCATGCCCGGCAATAAAATGACCATCAACAAAACAAGTGCGCGCATCAAGCAGATCCGTCAGCCATTAATGGAGGGCATTCTCCTGCATCCCACTGCTGACAATCAACCTTGCCGGCAAGGTAAAGGTAAAACAGGTCTCCTGATGCGGCACGCTGGTGATATCCAGCCGCGCATTATGGTGGCTCAGGGCATGTTTCACGATCGCCAGCCCCAGTCCGCTGCCGCCGGTCGCCCGCGATCGCGCCTTATCGACCCGGTAGAAACGCTCGGTGAGACGGGGAATATGTTCAGCCGCAATGCCCGGTCCGTTATCGCACACCCGAAACGTTGCACCCTGCTTACTGCGCAGCCAGCTGATATCAATGCGCGTGCCCTCCGGCGTGTGGTTTACCGCGTTGTAGACCAGGTTGGAGATGGCGCTGCGCAGCTGTTCATCGTTGCCAAAGACTTTCAGATGCGGATCGGTATGGAAATGGATGTCGTGACGTCCGCCGCTCAGGGTGGCGGCCTCGTGTTGCAGCAGCCGGAGCATCACCGGCACATCGACCTTCTCTTTCAGATCGATCGCGGGCGCAGCTTCAATCCGCGACAGCGTCAGCAACTGCTTGACCAGGCTGTCCATGCGGCGCGTCTGCTCCGACATGGTATGCAGCGCCTTGCCGCGTGAACGCTCGTTCATCACCGAGTCATTCATCATCTCCAGATAGCCCTGCAGCACCGTCAGCGGAGTACGCAGTTCATGGCTAACGTTGGCAAAGAAGTTACGGCGCGCCCCTTCCAGCTGGTGCATCTGGGTGACGTCACGCGCCACCAGCAGCCACTGCCCTTCACTGTAGGGCATGACGCGAAATTCCATGTGGTACTGGTTATTCAGCACCAGCGTCAGGGGTTTGTCGAAGTCACGCTGGCGGATATAGCGCGAGAATTCTGGATAACGCAGCAGGTTGAGGATGTTCTGGCCATTATCTTCCGGCCAGCGTAGCCCGAGATGCTGTTGCGCCAGCCCGTTGCACCAGAAAATGGTGCCCTCTTCGGTGGTGAGGATCACCGCATCTGGCAGCGACTCAGCGCCGCTGCGAAAGCGTTTAATCAGGTTGCCGAGTTCACGCCGCCGCCGCCGGTTGCGTAACTGCATCTGGTAGAGCCCGTAAAACAGCGGTTCCCAGCTGGCCCGCCCAGCCGGCGGCGTCATAGTGCGATCGAGCCACAACCAGTGCGACAGGCGCATCAGGTTATGGAAATGCCACAGCAGCACCGCCAGGACGCTCAGCAACAGCAGCCACGGCAGATAACCGAACAGCAGGCCAAGCAGCAGCGCAGGCAGACACGCCAGCAGCAGTTCTGACAGTAATCTCTTCCAGGAGAGGCGTTCCAGCACGGTGAAAACTCCGTTTAGTAGCGGGCAGAGAAACGATACCCTGTTCCACGGACGGTTTGTACCATGCGATCGTGGCCGGAGACTTCCAGCGCTTTACGTAAACGGCGAATGTGAACATCGACGGTGCGATCTTCGACATACACGTTGGTGCCCCAGACATGGTTCAGCAGCTGCTCGCGGCTGTAAACCCGCTCCGGGTGCGTCATAAAGAAGTGCAGTAGTTTATATTCGGTAGGGCCCATTTCCAGCGGCGTGGTTTCGGACATCACCCGATGCGAGGAGGGATCCAGACTCAGTCCCTGCATCTCAATCACCTCTTCCACCGCCATCGGTGAAATACGGCGCATGACGGCTTTGATGCGCGCCATCAGCTCTTTTGGCGAGAAGGGCTTGGTGATGTAATCGTCAGCGCCGACTTCCAGCCCACGCACCCGGTCCTCTTCTTCACCACGTGCGGTGAGCATCATCACCGGAATATCGCGGGTCATCGCTTCGCGTTTCAGATGCTTAATAAACTGAATGCCGCTGCCGCCGGGTAACATCCAGTCCAGCAGAATCAGATCGGGCCAGGGTTCAATCAGCTTACCCACTGCGCTGTCATAATCTTCCGCCTCAATTGGCTGATAGTCGTTCTGCTCCAGAACAAAGCACAACATTTCACGGATTGGGGCTTCATCTTCCACAACCAAAATGCGCTTAGCCATTATTACTCCTGCTGATATGACGGCTGTCACTGAGATTCGCGGCGCCATTATGCGTCAGATTTGTGACACTTTTATGAAAAACATAACCGCTCATTCAGGCCAGTGGTAATCAATTATGACAGCGCAGCGACAATTTTTCGCTTTGGCCGCAGAGCCAGTATAATCGTCGGGCGAATTACAACGGCAGGGAGTTTTATGCGCATCATTCATACTGCGGACTGGCATCTGGGGCAGTTCTTTTACAACAAGAGTCGGGCGGCGGAACATCAGGCGTTTCTTGACTGGTTGTTGATCCAGATTGAACAGCATCAGGTGGATGCGTTAATCGTTGCGGGCGATCTGTTCGATACCGGCACCCCGCCCAGCTACGCGCGCGAAATGTTCAACCGCTTTGTGGTGGCGCTGCAGCCCAGCGGCTGTCAGCTGATTGTGCTGGCGGGCAATCACGACTCGGTGGCGACGCTCAATGAGTCACGCGAACTGCTCGCCTGCCTGAATACCCGGGTGATCGCCACGCCTCAGACCAACAGCGATGTGCTGCTGCTCACCACCCGTCAGGGCGAGCCGGGCGTGCTGCTGTGCGCCATTCCTTATCTGCGACCGCGCGATATTCTGCGCAGCCGCGCCGGACAGTCCGGACGCGACAAGCAGACCTCGCTGCTGGAGGCGATTGCTCACCATTATCAGCAGCGCGTGGCTGCTGCGCGGGCGCTGGAGCCGGCTCTGCCAATCGTGGCTACCGGTCACCTCACCACCGTCGGCGTCAGCCAGAGCGACTCGGTGCGTGACATCTATATCGGCACGCTGGACGCCTTCCCGGCCTCCGCGTTCCCGGACGTGGATTACATCGCGCTCGGCCACATTCACCGCGCTCAGCGGGTGGCGGGCACTGAGCACATTCGTTACAGCGGCTCGCCGATTCCACTCAGTTTTGATGAACTGGGCAGTGAAAAAAGCGTCTTCCTGCTGGACTTCACCCCGCGCGGTTTGCAAGCGGTGACGCCGCTGGTGGTGCCGCAGGTGCAGCCGATGCAGGTGCTGAAAGGTTCACTGGCGCAGATCGCGCAGCAGCTCAGCGATTTCAGCGACATGCAGCAGGAAAAACCGACCTGGCTGGATATTGAAGTCACCACTCAGGAGTACCTCAGCGATCTGCAGCGTCAGGTGGAAACCCTGACCGCAGAACTGCCGGTTGAGGTTTTGCTGTTACGCCGCAGCCGCGAGCAGCGTCAGCACAGCCTGGCGCGACTCGATAACGAAACCCTGAGCGAACTGAAAGTGGAAGAGGTGTTTGCCCGTCGCCTGGCGCTGGATAGTGAACTGCAACCGCAGCAGATCGATCAGATGACCACCCTGTTCCGCCAGACGCTGGCCGACATTGAGGAACCACAATGAAGATCCTCACGCTACGGTTTAAAAACCTTAACGCACTGCGCGGTGAATGGTTTATCGATTTCCGCGCTGAACCCTTCGCCAGTAACGGGCTGTTCGCGATTACCGGTGCCACTGGCGCAGGCAAAACCACGCTGCTGGATGCCATCTGCCTGGCGCTCTATCACCAGACGCCGCGTCTCGGCGCCATCTCCCAGAGCCAGAATGCGCTGATGACCCGCGACTGCGCCGAGTGTCTGGCTGAAGTGGAATTTGAGATCAAAGGCGAAGCCTGGCGCGCCTTCTGGAGCCAGAACCGCGCACGCGGCACCGCCGACGGCAAACTGCAGGCGCCGCGGGTTGAGCTGGCGCGCTGTGCCGACGATACCATCGTCGCCGACAAGGTCGGTGACAAACTGAGGCTGATTGAGACCCTTTCCGGCCTCGACTTTGAGCGTTTTACCCGCTCAATGATGCTGTCCCAGGGGCAGTTTGCCGCCTTCCTCAACGCCAAAGCCAGCGAACGGGCCGAACTGCTGGAAGAGCTGACCGGCACCGAAATTTACGGCCAGATTTCCGCCGCAATCTATGAACGTCACAAAGAGGCAAAAACCGCGCTCGACCTGCTGCGCAGCCGGGCGGGAGCCATGGCGCTGCTGGATGACGACACGCGCACCGCGCTGCAACAGCAGATGCTGCAACTGAGCGCGGCGGAACAGACGCTGAGCCGTGACTATCAGCACGCCCAGCAGCAGCAGCAGTGGCAGCAACAGGCGCAGCAGCTCCAGCAGGATATCGCGCAGACCCGCCAGGCGCTGCAACAGGCGGAGGCGGCGGCGCAGGCCGCTGAAGCGGACCGACAGCGGCTGGCGCGCAGCGAACCGGCTGAAAAGCTGCGGGCTACCCTGCAGCAGCGTGACGAACGGGCGAATGCGCTGCGTGAGGTACGCAGTCAGCAGCAGCAGCTGTCCGACGCACACCAGCAGGCGCTGGCTGAACAGCAACGCCAGCAGCAGCACTATGCCACCGCCCAGGCCGCGGCGGAACAGGCACGCCAGCAACAGCAGCAACAGGAGAGCCTGCTGACCGAACAGGTGATGCCGCTGGATCAGTCACTGCAGGCGCTGCAACAGCAGCTGACGCAGCAGCAGCAGGAAAAAGATCGCCAGCAGCAGCAGTGCGATCAGACTCAACGTATGCTGACCGATCAGACTCACCAGCTTACCGTCTTACAACAGGCGATCGCGGAGCAGCAAACCCTGCGTCAGCAGTTAGCCGATATGGCGCAATGGGGCGCATCGCTGCCGCTGTGGCAGGAACGATTTGCCCAGCTGGCGCAGCGCGAGGCGACCCTCGCCGGACTGGCGCAACAGCAGCAGCAACAACAGCAGAAAATCGCGGCGCAGCAAGCAGAACGGGAACAGCAGGCTAAGCAGGCATTACCACGCCAGCAGGCTGAGCAGGCCGCCGCTCAGGCGCTGCTGCAAGCGGAGCAAGTACTAACTTCGCTGCAGAAGCAGCATCCGCCAGCCGCGCTGCGAGAGGCGCTGAGCCAGCTGCACAGTCGCCGCGCGGCGCGGCAGCAGCTGTTACTGCTTTCTACCCAGTGGCACCCGCTGCATCAGCAGCTTGGTCAGCGCCAGCAGCAGCTGGCCGGGCTGGAAAAAGCTCACCAGCAGGCGGAGGCGGAATTACACAGCCTGCGCGAAAGATGGAAACGCGAGAAACAGCAGCTGGATGATGTCGATAAAATCTGCGCGCTGGAGCAGCAGATTGCCGATCTTTCGCAGTATCGCGCCCGGCTCACACCAGACCAGCCCTGTCCGCTGTGCGGCTCCTGCACGCATCCGGCAGTCGCCAGCTACAGCACGCTGGAAATCAGCGCCAATCAACAGCGACGCGCTGCCCTGCAACAGCAGGTCGATGCGCTACGCGAGGCGGGTACCGCCAAAAACGAACAGTTAAAGCAGTCGGCGATCCAGCAGCAGACGCTGCGCGACGACATTGCCGAAACCCAGCGGCAGCTTGTTGGTCTGGAGCAGCAATGGCAGGCGCTCAGCGGTGAGCTGGCACTTACCTTCACCCTGTCAGATCGCGACGCACTGACCCAGTGGCAGCAGCAGCAAAATCAACGCGAACAGCAGCTTGAGCAGCAGCGGCAGGCGCTGGAGGCGGCTGAGCAGGCCCGTCAGGCGGCAAAAGATCACCATCTTCAGCAGTCGCAGGCCTGGCAGCAGCATCTGCAGGCCGAACAGCTGGCACAGCAGTCGCTGGATAACCTGCAGCAGGCGCTGAGCGCGCTGCAACAGCGCCAGCAGCAGGAACAGGCGAGCTGGCAGCAGTTGCAGGACGCGGTACAGCAGCAGTTCAGCCAGCATGGCCTGAGCCTGCCTGCCGCCGCTGAACGAGAATCCTGGCTGGCTGTTCAGCAGTCCCGCTGGCAGCGCTGGCAGGAAAGTGAGCAATTACTCGCTAACCTGCAGCCGCAGCTGCTGCGCGGCGAAACTCAGCTGACCGCGCTGCAACAACAGGCTGAACGTGAACAGCAGCAGCTGACTACTCAGCAGCAGCAACTTCACCATCATCAAACCCGGCTCGACGAGATGCGCCAGCAGCGTCAGGCCCTGTTTGGCGATCGCGAGGTCACCGTGGCCCGCCAGCAGATGCAGGCCAGCATCCGCCAGCATGAGGCGCAGCTCGCACAGCAGCAGGAGGGGTTACAGCGGGCGCAAAGCGGAGTCAGCAGCCTGCAGGGCCAGCTGGCGGTGCTGGAGAGCCAGCAGCAGCAGCTCGTCACCCGTCTGGCTGAGGCGGAACAGACACTGCTGCAGGCGCTGACGGCCGCCGGTTTCCGTGATGAAGCCACGTTGCGCGCCGCGCTGCTGGATGAGCAGACCGCCCAGCAGCTGCGTCAACAGCTACAGCAGATCGATCAGCACCATCAGCAGCAACAGACGCGGCTGGCGGATCTGCATCAGCGGCAGGCGGCGCACCAGCAGGCGCAGCCCGCTGCGATGCCAGCCTCGGCTGAGGCGCTGGCGCAGCAGCTGGAACAGTTGCGGCTGGCGCTTCGTGACAATGCCAGCCAGCAGGGCCAGATACAGCAACAGCTACAGAGCGATGCCAGCCTGCGCCAGCAGCAGCAGAGCCTGATGACACAGATTGCAGAGGATGAAACGGTGCTGGCGCAGTGGGGACTGCTCAACGATCTGATTGGCTCCGCCAGCGGCGACAAGTTCCGGCGCTTTGCCCAGGGCTTAACGCTGGATCACCTGGTGGCGCTCGCCAACCGTCAGCTCGACCGGCTGCATGGCCGTTATCTGCTGCAGCGTCGGGCGCAGGATCTGCTGGAGCTGGACGTGGTGGATACCTGGCAGGCTGACACGGCGCGCGATACCCGCACCCTCTCCGGTGGCGAGAGCTTCCTCGTCAGCCTGGCGCTGGCGCTGGCGTTATCCGATCTGGTCAGCCACAAAACCCGTATCGAATCGCTGTTTCTGGACGAAGGCTTCGGCACGCTGGATGCGCAAACGCTCGATACCGCGCTGGACGCGCTGGATGCGCTCAACGCCAGCGGAAAAACCATCGGTGTGATCAGTCACGTTGAAGCGATGAAAGAGCGGATTCCGGTGCAGATCAAGGTGCGGAAAATGAACGGGCTGGGCTACAGCCAGCTGGAGTTGCCGCAGGGATAACGGGCGCCGCAGCGCCCGCTTTGTTGCCGATCAGCGGACGCTGATCGGCCTGTAGCGCGGACCGGTCAGCAAACCGCCCTGCTCATTCTGCGCCAGCAGGCGATTGCTGGTCAGGCCGGCAATCGAGTGAGCTTTATCGCTGACGTTGTTGGCGATCTGTTTAATCGCCGCATTGACCAGCATGCCGACCAGTCCGCCATTGTTATTGCTGCCCTGTTCACTGTCGCTGGCGGTGGCATAACCCTGCCAGATCTCTTTGCCGCTACGCAGATCAACCAGCCGCGCGGTTGCTGACACGGTGGTCACGCTGTCGATCACCCGGTAGCTGCTGCCGTAATCGGTGATCGAGATATAGAGCGCGCTGTCGGCGTGAAAGATCTTATTCAGGCGAGCCGGACTGACTGCCTGGATTTCACTGCCGCTGGTCAGGCCATTCTGCTGGAAAGTCTCTTCCACTACCGCCACCGGAAACACGTAGTAACCCGCTTCGGCCAGCGGCTGGGTCACCAGCGAGGTCAGGCTGTGAGCGGCATTAATATCCGGAGCTTTGTTTTCGGCCGGTAACACCAGAATCGACGCAGGTTTGCTGGCGCGAAACGCGCTGTAGTCATACGGTTTTTTGTGCTGCGCACAGCCGGTCAGCAGCAGCACGGCCAGTGCGCCGCCCAGGGCAATCAGTTTTTTCACCGGGTCACTCCTTGTTTGTCACTCATCAGAAAATCCATGTAAGGGCCGGCTTCCGGAAACAGCTGCTTTTCCATGGCGAACTGGCTAAAGGCTTTATTGGTATCACCGGTTTTGGCGTACAGCAGGCCGAGCTGAGCGTGCAGCCCTGGCGCGACCGGCTGGTTTACCGCACGGGCTTTTTCAACATCCAGATTCAGCGCGTCGATCTGCTTCTGCGGATCGCTATCTTTCTGGTAGTAGCTGTAAATCTGCTGCTGATAATCGCCCCAGTAGTAGAGGGTTTTCGGCGTTTTCGGCGCACAGCCAGCCAGCAGCGCAGCCGCCATCAGCAGGCCGCCCAGTGTGATCATTTTCATTTACTGCTTCCTTATTTAGCCGGACGCCAGGCGCCGCTGTTGATTCCATCCACTAAATGATCGACCGCTTCACGAATCGCCAGATCCATGACTTTGCCGTTCAGCGTCGAGTCGTAGCTGCTGGTACCGCCAAAGCCGATGATTTCCCGGGCAGAAAGCTGGTATTCGCCTGCGCCCTGCGCGCTGAACACTACTTCGGAGGTGGTGACGTCCACCACGTTGAGATTAACTTTGGCGTAGGCGATCTGGCTCTTACCCCGACCGAGAATGCCCCACAGCTGCTGATCGCCGACTTCTTTGCGGCCAAACTCAGTGATATCACCGGTGATGATGTAGTTCGCGCCTTTGATATTTTGCTGGCTGCGCCTGAAGTCCGCTTCCTGCTCTAACTCTTTCAGGTTGCTGCGGTCGAGCACGCTGAAGCGGTTAGTCTGCTGCAGGTGGGTGATCAGAATGGTTTTTGACTGATTGCCCAGCCGGTCAACGCCATCGGAGAAGATGCCGTTCATATACGAAGAGCGGTTATCAAACTGACCGACGGCAATCGGACTGCGCACGCCCTGGTAAGCGGGCTGGCTGGCCGCGCGGACCTGAGGTGCCTCAATGGCTCGGGATGATTCGGTGGCGCAACCGCTGATCAGTGAAGCACTTAATAAGGTGAGTGCCGCAACGGCATATTTTCTCTGCATTTCTAATCCATGAATAAATAATAAGAAACCGCGCTCGGGGCGGTAAATTCTGGTTCTGCCGACAGTCGGAGTAATGCCATAGCATTCGCCAGTCCGGTCTGTAGACTGTCGGCAACAGCAGAACAGAACTTTAATCAGAATTGGTCAGTTCAATGAATTTAATTAATGTAATTTCGAAAATATTGCCGGGCGTTATTATCGCCGCCCTGCTCAGTGGCTGTCAGCATTCTGAACCACAGCAACGGGATAGCGTCGCCAACCTGTGTCAGCCGATGAAGGATCCCGACAGTGCATCCTGTCAGTGGACTAATCAAATGCAGCACCGACTGAATCAGCAATTCAGCGATGCGGCGCGCTATGCGGGCCAGCAATGCCTGGTCCGGCTGGAGTGGCAACAGAGTGGACGCTATGCGGTGACGCAGACTCAGGGAGATGAAGCGTTGTGCTTACGGGCGTGGCAGCTGGCAGCACAGACGCAGGGATTGCCGCCACCACCGGTGCGTACCCAACCGGCGTGGTTTGGCTTTGCGCCGCGCCAGACTAGCTTGCCAGCCCATGCTGCCGCCACTGACGCGGGCTGATGCCAAACCAGCGACGAAAGGCGCGCAAGAAGGCGCTGACTTCTGAATAACCCAGCAGCAGCGCCATTTCAGAGATCGGCAGCTGCTTCTGCTGCAGATAGTGAGTGGCCATTTCGCAGCGAACCTGATCCACCAGCGCAGTAAAGCTGCAGCCCTCTTCACGCAGCCGCCGCTGCAGCGACCAGCTCGATAGCCCCAGTTTATCGGCCACCTCTTCCAGCACCGGTTCGCCCTGCATCAGCGACAGATTAACCTGTGAGCGCGCCTGCTCTGCCAGGCTCTGCTGCGAGGCGGCCCGGTTAAGCCGGCGAATCGCATCCTGCATCACCATCAGCAACATCGGATCGCTGTCCGGCATGCTGCGCAGCAGATCGCGCTTCGGGATCACCAGCGAGTTAAACGGTTGATCGAACCAGATTGGGGCATCGAACACTTTACCGTGATCGTGCCACTGTTCCGGGCGCGGATGTTCAAAGTGAACTTCACGCGGCGCCCAGTTTTTGCCTGCCGCATGGCGAATCAGATTCATCAACATGCCCAGCGTTAGCTCCGCATCCTGACGGCGCGACAGAATAGCGCCGTGACGGACCTGATAGTCGAGCCGCCAGCACTCGCCTTTGTCCACCAGCCGGGTCAGCGTGTCGTGCTGATGCCACGGAAAGGCATTAACTACGTTGTGCAGCGCCTGCTCCAGCGTGGCCGAGCAGAGTCCGATATAGCCAATCAGGCCTAATGACTGCGGTTTAAACTGCCTGCCGTAGTGCAAACCGAAGTTATCAAAACCGGAGTGTCGTGCCGCCTCTTCCAACACCCGACAGTAGTTGACCAGCCCGAGGCTAAGCGTCGGGCTGGCCAGCCGCTCCGGATCGATGCCGCTGATGCCAAAGATGCGGTCAACGTCGCCGCCACGGGTATGAATAAAATCGCTCAGGCCAGTGGCCGCAGCGGCCAGCACGCCGTGATTGCCGGCACCCGCAGCAGCGGAGCAGGCAGCAAACGCATCGGGCTGTTTCATCATCATCGGATTCATGGTCGCCTCAGTCAGAATTCAGGGGGATCACCCACTGTCAGACTGAGCAAATTCCGTACCAGCTTAATTGTTCCGGGTTTCAGCCAGTTAGCCAGCCGGCATCGGGCAGGCAGCACTGCGGCAGCGCACTGACGCCCGCCTCTGGTGCATCAGGCACCCACCGGCAACTGCTCGCTCTCCAGATAACGACGACAGAGACGTACCGAGTGGCTGGCCCATTCGGTGCCCAGGCTCTGCGCCATCTCGGTTTCAGCGTGCGATCCTACCCAGGCGGTGAGCTGGATCCGGCGCTGGATCAGCAGCGTCGGCAGCAGCGCCATCTCCCGATCGCTGATGTGCGAGACCTGCTCGTAACCGCGGATCCAGTGATCGATCCATTCTGCCGCGCGCGGATGATGCTCAACAAAACTGATCGCGGCCGCCAGATCGTGCAGATACCAGCCCATCCCGCAGTCATCAAAGTCGATCACCCGGGTTTCGCCGTTGTGCAGCAGCAGATTGGTCAGCCGCAGATCGGCGTGGATCAGGCCATAACGATCCGATCCTTTACCAAACTGCGCCAGCGCCTCGCCCGCCTGAGCGATCGCCTGTTCGACGATCGCGTGATCGGCTGGATGCAGATGCGGCGCATCCTGCCAGCGTCCCCAGTGACTCTGCGCGCTGGTCATGGTGTGGTGATCCCAGATGATGCGCTGGAAGCCTGCCGGCGGCTGCCACTGTTTGCTGTGCTGATGCAGCCGGGCCGTAATCTGCCCCAGCTGCTGAAAGGCACGCGGGTCCACCTCGGTGGTCGGCATCTCGCCGTCAATCCAGTGGAACAGCACCACATAACGCTCGCCGCCGTCGGGCAAACGCAGCGTCAGCACGCGCTCGCCCTGGCTATCGGCTACCGCCTGCGGCACCACAATGCCGGTTTCACGCAGCGCATCCAGCCACAGCAGTTCGCTGAGAATATCCGCTTTTTGATGGTAGTCGCCGCGATGCAGCCGCAGCGCATAGCGTCTGCCGCCCGCCTGGAGCAGGAAGGTGGCATTTTCTGAGCGACAGAGCAGGCGCAGCGTGCCCTGCAGCGCGGCGGGATAATGGCCCAGCGCCTGCTGCGCCAGTGCGGTGAGTTGGGAATCAGTCAGGTTGTCATATTGTTTAGCGCTCATCAGTCCGGCTCCTGGTCACTTGCGTCACCTCAGCATGCGTTGCCAGAACCTGTGCTGCTTGACCGCAGAGCAGTCAAAGTTGACCGCAGCGTGCATCTGGCCCGGTTGTTGCCTGTGAGTTGACCGTGGAGGACAGCATTGACCGCGCCGACGTCAAGTCGCGGCCCGCAAGGCAACGGCATTATCCCTTCACTGTAGCGTAAACCATGATGTGCGGTATCACTGCCGCGCTGCACCAACAACGACGGGGATAACAGTATGACAAACAGACTCAAGCCCACTCTGGGCACCCTGCATCTGTGGGGGATCGCGGTAGGCCTGGTTATCTCAGGTGAATACTTTGGCTGGAGTTACGGCTGGGCGGTGGCGGGCACGCTGGGCTTTCTGGTCACCACCGCGTTGATTGCCACGCTCTACACCTGCTTTATTTTCAGCTTCACCGAGCTGACCACCGCGATTCCACATGCCGGAGGGCCGTTTGCCTACAGCCGCCGCGCTTTTGGTGAAACCGGCGGGCTGATTGCCGGTCTGGCCACGCTGATTGAGTTCGTCTTTGCGCCGCCGGCGATTGCGATGGCAATTGGAGCCTACCTCAACGTGCAGTATCCGGCGCTTAACCCGAAAACCGCCGCGGTCGGCGCTTACCTGCTGTTTATGACGCTCAACATTCTTGGCGTGAAACTGGCGGCGATGTTCGAACTGGTGGTCACGGTTCTGGCGGTGATTGAGCTGCTGGTGTTTATGGGCGTGGTGTCACCGGGTTTCAGCCTGGCCAACTTTGCCGCGCACGGCTGGGCCGGCAGCGACAGCTTCGGCATGCCCGCCTTTTCCGGTATTTTTGCCGCTATTCCGTTCGCCATCTGGTTTTTCCTTGCCATTGAGGGAGCTGCGATGGCGGCGGAAGAGGCAAAGGATCCGACCCGCACCATTCCTCGCGCCTACATCAGCGGCATTCTGACGCTGGTGGTGCTGGCGATCGGCGTGATGCTGATGGCAGGCGGCGCGGGCGACTGGCGCAAGCTGTCAGACATTAACGATCCGCTGCCGCAGGCGATGAAAATGATTGTCGGCGAACACTCTAACTGGATGCACATGCTGGTGTGGATCGGCCTGTTTGGGCTGGTAGCCAGCTTCCACGGCATCATTCTCGGCTATTCACGTCAGTTCTTTGCGCTGGCACGCGCTGGTTATCTGCCGCCCGGGCTGGCGAAACTGTCACGCTTCCGGACCCCGCACCGCGCCATCATTACCGGCGGCGTACTGGGGATCGCAGCGATTTACAGCGATGGCATTATTAATTTGCAGGGAATGACGCTGACGGCAGCGATGATCACCATGGCGGTGTTTGGGGCGATTGTGATGTATATCATGAGTATGCTGAGCCTGTTCCGGCTGCGCCGCAGTGCGCCGCAGCTGGCTCGCAGTTTCCGTGCACCAGGCTACCCGATAGTGCCGGGCATCGCCCTGCTGTTATCGGTGGTCTGTCTGCTGGCGATGCTGTGGTTTAACCCGATCATTGGCGCGCTGTTCTTCGCCTTTATGCTGGTGGGCTATCTCTACTTCCTTGCGACCAAAGCCCAGCGCGATCGGGCGCCACAGGACAGCATGCTGGTGGGTGAATAGCAGGGCGCGCCCTGCTATTCGGTGCTGATCAGTCGTTGAGCGGCCAGAGCCAGGCCGCTCCACGCACGCCGCTGGAATCGCCATGGTGAGCCTTCAGCACCGGCGTTTCGCATTCGCCGCCAAATACCCATTTTTTCATCAGCGTCGGCACGGTCTGATAGAGACGATCGACATTGCTCATCCCACCGCCCAGCACGATCACGTCCGGATCGATCAGATTCACCACCTGTGCCAGCGATTTTGCCAGCCGCAGTTCGTAACGGCTCATCGCCAGTTCGGCGATCGGATCCTGCTGCGCCAGCAGCGATACGATCTCCGCGCCTTTACGTGACACCCCGCTCAGCCGCTGATAATCAATAGCGAAACCGGTACCCGAGACGAAGGTTTCAATGCAGCCCTGCTGCCCACAATAACAGAGCACTTCCTGCCGATAACGTAGCTCATCCTCATCCATCCACGGCAGTGGATTGTGGCCCCACTCGCCGGCATTGCCGTTACCGCCGATGCGTGACTGACCATTGATCGCCACCCCGGCACCCGAGCCGGTGCCAATAATCACCGCAAACACCAGCGGCTGACCGGCACCTGCCCCGTCGACCGCCTCAGAAACGGCGAGACAATTCGCGTCGTTGGCGATGCGCACGTCACGATTCAGCGCCTGCGCCAGATCTTTATCCAGCGGCTGGCCGTTGAGCCAGGTGGAGTTGGCGTTTTTTACCCGCTTGCTGTAGGGCGAAATCGTGCCGGGAATACCGAGGCCGACGGTGCCGGTCTGCCCGGTTTTCTGCTCCGCCAGGCGGACCAGATCGACAATCGCCTGTACCGTTGCCTGATAGTCATCACGCGGGGTGTTGACCCGGTGACGAAACAGCTCCTGTCCGGCGTTCGATAACGCAATCACTTCTGTCTTGGTGCCACCCAAATCAATGCCTATGCGCACGGTTTATTCCTCATTATTCGTTCAGGTGGAAGATACAGTAGAAGGCGCCAGCCGGAAAGGCAATGAAACCACTCCGATGTTTCGCTATCATGCGCGCTGACTCTGTTAGACTTGTGCGCCCGATCGCGCCACGGTAAGGAATCCCGATGTTGTGGTTTAAAAATATGATGGTTTATCGTCTGAATCGTGACATTCCGTTGTCCGCAGACGAGATGGAAAAACAGCTCGACGCCTTCACTTTTTCGCCGTGTGGCAGTCAGGATATGAGCAAAACCGGCTGGGTACCGCCGATGGGCAACCGCAGCGATGCACTGACGCATGAAAACAACGGCCAGATTGTCATCTGCGCCCGTAAAGAAGAGAAAATCCTGCCGTCTCCGGTAGTGAAACAGGCGCTGGAAGCGAAAATCGACAAGCTGGAAGCGGAGCAGAGCCGCAAGCTGAAGAAGACCGAAAAAGATTCGCTGAAAGATGAAGTACTGCACAGCCTGCTGCCGCGTGCCTTCAGCCGCTTCAGCCAGACTTACCTGTGGATCGACACGGTGAACAACCTGATTATGGTTGACTGCGCCAGTGCCAAAAAAGCGGAAGATACTCTGGCGCTGCTGCGCAAAAGCCTCGGCTCACTGCCGGTGGTGCCGCTGACGCTGGAAAGCCCGATTGAACTGACCCTGACCGAATGGGTACGCTCCGGCGACGTGCCGGCCGGTTTCGCCCTGATGGATGAGGCGGAGCTGAAAGCAATTCTGGAGGATGGCGGCGTGATCCGCTGCAAGAAGCAGGATCTGGTGTGCGATGAGATCGCTAATCACATCGAAGCGGGCAAGCTGGTGACCAAACTGGCGCTGGACTGGCAGGAGCGCATTCAGTTTATGCTGGCCGACGACGGTTCAGTCAAACGCCTGAAGTTCAGCGACACGCTGCGTGACCAGAATGACGATATTGATCGTGAAGATTTTGCTCAGCGTTTTGACGCCGACTTTATTCTGATGACCAGCGAACTGGCTGCGCTGACCAGCAACCTGGTGGAAGCATTAGGCGGCGAAGCCCAGCGTTAAGCCGGTGCTGCCCTGAAAGAAAATGGCCGCATTGCGGCCATTTTTTTATCCTTTCAGGTAGCGACAGAGATAGGAACTGGGTTCGCCAACCTGCAAATGAAATTCGCTGTGGCCCGGCACGTTGAACACCGAACCCGCTTCAAACCATTGCCACTCGGTTTCACCCGGCAGCAGCACCTTCAGCGACCCGCTTACCACGGTCATCTCTTCCGGCTGAGCGGTACCAAAGGTATATTCGCCTTCAGCCATCACGCCCACGCTGGCACGGCCGGTGCTCGCACTGTCAAAACCAATGGATTTAACTTTTCCGTCAAAATACTCACTAATGTTGAGCATAATACTTCCTCACAGCACATTAAGGTGTCTGGCAGTGTAGAAGGGAACTCGCTGATCTGTCACGCGAAATGATGGTCGTTTGTGATCTCTCACGTCAGCCCAGCAGTTCCGCCGCCAGTCTGGCCACCAGCTGGTTAGAGAGCAGTACCGGTACGCCAAGCCGCGACTGCAACGCGGCCCGATGCTGCTGGTGATAGCCAATACAGTCCAGCACCACCAGCCCGACATCAGCAGCCTGCAAGGTGCGGGCTGCTGCTGCGAACGTCTGCTCATCAGCCAGATAAGGGCTGGCGACGGCGAAACAGGGCGGCGATGGTAACTGCCGCCATTTACCGGCCTGTTCAACGATCTGCTCCTCTACCGGCACCACGATGCCCACCCGTTGCTGCTGCACCAGTGCGCGGATCAGCGGAGGGATAATACGATCCGGCTCCAGCAGCAGTGCGCGCCGGGTACTTAAAGTACCGAACTCGCCGGTACACAGCAGCAGAATGATGTCGTAACCGGCCTGCTCCAGCGCGCTGATTTTGCGCTGTAATCCCTGCTCCACCTTTGGTGCCGCCAGCCGTACCTGCTCACCGCTCTGCAGCCGGGAAACCAGGACCGCCTCACCCGCCGCCGGAGCATACTGCACCGCGATGTCGGCCGCGCTTAATCCATCCAGCAAACCAGCATGGTCGGTAACGGCGTCCGGCAGATGCTGGCGCAGCAGTGGCAGAATATCGCTGCGCGGTGACTGACCGATAGTCAGGGTGACCAGAGATTTAGCCATATCAGTGATTCCGCTGGCGCAAGTGCCCCAGGCTGCCGTACAGCGCCAGCAGCCGCGCATACTCTTCAGCGTCATAAAAGTGGCAGGTCTCGCGACCAAACTCTTTCGCCACTTCAACCGCAAATTTTGCCGCGGCGGCGATATCCACCTCATGACTGGCTCCGGTACCGCAGCCCGGCACCACCGATTCCGCAGTGATCGCGACCCCGACCACCGGCACATCGGTGGCGGTCGACGGTTGCAGAATGCTGTTCAGATGGTAGATGCCGTTGCCGTAGGGGGTGATGTCCTGAGTGGTAATCGGAAAGGTGACGGCCGGACGACCGGTAGTCATCTCCATGATGCGCAGCAGATCCTCAGACACCCGCAGGATGTAACCCTCTTTCACCGTGGGCGACAGCGCAAAGCCCTTGTGGTTGATGATACGGTTACCTTTGGTGGTGTCGATTGACAGAATCGCATCCACTCCCGCCATCACCTCATTATCATTCATGGTGACATCGTCAATTGGCGAATCCATAAAGTCGACCGGCTGATGCGGACGGGTTGGTGCATCCGGGCAGATGTGGGTGGTGACAATCACATCTCCGCTCAGGCGATCGCCTTTGAGCTGCATCTGGGCCAGCTTCAGCGCACTGGCGATCGCCGCCACGGCACCGTCCGCATCTGACACCATGCCGATACGGCCTGGACGCGCGCCAATACCGCCAAGACGCCCGATAATGCCCAGCGTCGGTGCAGTGCCGCCGCTGGCTTTGCCCTGGGTGCCGGGAATATCGATGCGGATAAAATCGGTACGGCCTTTAGGGCCGGTAACCCGGGTAAAACTGGCTTCCACCTGCGGATACGCGGCGAACAGATCCACCACCTGCTGCCCATCAATCAGAGCACTATCCAGTAACTCAAAAACCTGTAAGGTCTGCTGTAAACTCATGGTTAATCCTTAGCTATTTCTTACTGCTGCTGGCAAACAACGAATTAAAGAAGCTGTACAGGGCATCGCCAGCAATAAAGCCTGCCGCCATCACTTCCATCGGCGATCGGCCGCGCTCACCCCAGACACGAATGATCACGATACGCAGCGCAATACCCACCACCACCGCCCAACCGGCCATGGCGTTGTTGATCAATAAACCGGTGGCTAACAGCACGCCCAGCTGGCGTTTTGGTCCACCAATCAGCTGAATAATCGCGCCTGGGATGGCCCAGATCAGCAGGTTGCCGGCGATGCCTGGCTCTGCGCCAGCCTGAATGGTTTTGGCATAGACCCGCGCGACCGGCGGCAGCAGGTTATCGGTGAAGAACAGCGTGTGGGCATACCAGACCAACGGAATCGAGACCACAAAGGCGATCATTGCGGCGATCAGCTGAATACGACGGCCCCACAGCTCCTGCTGCATATCCGCGCCGTTACCGCGCAGGATAAAGCCCGCCTTGAGGTCGTAACCCATATCGGCAAAGGCTGGCCCGGTCGCGGCGGTAAAGCCGCACAGCAGGCAAAGCGCCAGCGGCGGGAAGCCGATCAGAATACCGATAATCAGGGTGATCAGCGCCACCGCAAACGCCGGAAACCAGCCAGAGTGCATGGCGGCAATACCGACAATCAGTTCGTGAACGAAGGCGGCAAAGGCGGCGTAGAGAATAAACAGCAGCAGCATGGCCAGCCCCATTTCACTCCACAAACCGCCGGCCAGCGCCAGCAGCGCTGAAATAATGATATAGCCCGCACTGCCCAGTCCCAGCGCCCGCTGCACTTCATTGCCGTTACGGCTGACCACCAGCGCGTCATTTTTGCGGCTGCGGATCACCATTACCACCTGAATCAGCGCCACCAGTCCGGCCCCGACCATAACGCCATGAGGAATATAGAGCGCGTTAATATCAATGCCGGCCACCGGCTGGGCATAGGCGCGCAGCAGGAAGCCAATGCCCAGCATCGACAGCGCCCAGATGTTGCCGATAAACGCGGTACCAAAGGCGGACATTGGAATCTTCAGCATCGCGCCGACGATGCCGCCCACAATGCCCATCACCAGCAGCCAGGCCTGACGTCCGCCTCTATCGCCCGCCTTAATCGCTTCTGCGGCCGCGACGCCCGGCGGCCAGGCGTTGCTGGCCGGGAAGACGCGGGTATCAAACAGCCGATAGAGCAGCCAGGCATCCAGCAGCATGGCGGCACTGACGCCACAGAACAGCGGCAGCACCAGCTGTGGCTCGCCCAGCGCCCACGGGACGGCAATTGGCATCAGTAAGCTGTTAGCAGCACCGAAAGTAGCCGAGGAGATGGCGGTCTGCGCCAGGTTCTGAATCTCTATTGAGCGATAGCGGCGAAATGCCTGCAGTGGAATGCGCGCCAGTAACATCGCAAACAGCGCGCCGATAATTGAGGTATTGGGCGTCACCCCAATGGTGGTGATTAACTGAATACCAATAATGGCACCCGCAATCGACAGAAAAATTAAAACCAGCGCAACGCCAACGTGCTTAATCGGATTTACCCGTTCCATCTATTCCCCTCTCCCTTCCCAGACGAAATGAAATAACGTTTTGCCAGCCCGCTGGCTTACGTCGTTTTTATATTTCACTGATCTGACACGCTGATCGTTGCGGCAGCAGGACGCGTGTGCGTACCGTCCCGGCGACGCACCTGAGACGTGGGGAGGCCCGCACAGACAACCGAAGCGCTGCGTAAAGAGTGGCGGTCAGATTAAAAGAAAAAGGCCCGAAGGCCTTTGTTTTTCCCTGGTGTGGCGAAATATTACGCCGATAAAATCGTTGTGACGTTACGCGCCAAATTTCTCAGCCATCTGTGCGGCGGTTGCGCGTAAGGCGTCAAGCAGTGCTGGCGGGTAGCCCGGTTCAGTCTCCTGCGACAGAAACGACAGGCAGAGCGCTACCGTTTCGCCATGATGTTTGTTGTGCACGATGACTGACAGCGAACTGATGCCAGGCAAGGTTTCATTGCGTGCCAGTGACCAGCCGTGCTGACGCACTTCAGCCAGTCTGGCACACAGCGCGTCGGGCGTTTGCGGCGAATTAGCTGAAACGACCTGCCAGTCATCACGGTAGCGCGCCTGTACCTCTTCATCGCTCAACTGGGCTAACAGCGCCCGGCCGGTAGAGGTTGCGGCAGCGGGCATCCGGCTGCCTGGCGGTGTCACCATCTGGGTAAAATGGCGACCGTGATACATACGCATAACTAATATTTCGCGTCCGGCCAGCTTAGAGACGTATCCCATGCAGCCGGTGCTTTCAGCCAGTCTGATCATCGCGGCGGAAACGCTATCGACCAGCGGTGCCGAGAGATAATGCCCGGCGACGGCCAGCAGTACGCGACCAATGTGATAGCCGCGCGTTTCGGCATCCCGCTCCAGCAATCCCTGACTCTCCATCGTCGCAAGCAGACGCGAAACGGTGCTCTTTGGCAGCGTTAATGCCTCAACCACCTCGCTAAACGTCAGGCCGACATGGCCCTGCGTCACGCCTTTATGCTGGAACAATCTGAGTACCGCGGCGGCGTTTTCGAGTGTGGTCATGCTGCTAGTTTCACTATATGGAACTGAGTTCCTGAATCGGGTAAGTCGAAAATAAAGCGTTGAGCTGAATCGGTCAAGTGACAATTTTTAGCACGGTCGATTGGCAGACGGACAAAATACGGGCAGAGAAATGATTAGCGGGGCTTTATCTGGTGACGGAGAGATCGGGCAGGACAGAAAACAGTGCAAAACCGGGTTCAGCAGAAAATTTGCACAGAATTGAAGATCGGGTCGGCGGGCTTACAGGCTGGCGTCCCTGCCAGCGGCAACGTTTTACTCTTTTTCGACGTCTTCATAACGCAGTTTGGCGTCGCGCGCTTCCTCTTCCGTTTCATGCTCGCTGATTAACGAATTCGGTTTAGGATGGTCAGCACGTAATTCGTACGACGTCACTTTGTTGGCTTCGGTGCCCTTTTCAACCGGCACAATGCGCGCTTCGCGTGGATAGGGTGGTCTTGTCGGCATACGGTCTCCCTCCGGGCTGAATAACTCTCTGTGAGACAGGCTGATGCCTGCCAGACAGTAAGTATAGACAACCCCGCCCGAAGCGGGATCAAAGCGGGAAAAATCTGAGGGTTAGCTGGCGCGCGCCAGTGACAGAGAATGCAGGATTTCATCGACCACGCCGTCGGGCGACTGCATGGCGTTAACCTGATGATGAGCCGCCGCGCGGTATAAATGGGCGCGCTCACGCAGCACCTCTTCCATCTCGTCAGCGATCGGGCGTCCGGTTAGCGTTGGCCGCTGTGCTGTTTCCGGCTGGCTCTCCAGCCGCTCCGCCAGCACTTCAGGCGAGGCGCTGAGCCAGATGACGCGGCCCTGCTCCTGCATAAAGCGGCAGTTGTGTTCCGCCAGCACCATGCCGCCGCCGGTCGCAATCACCGTCAACGGCGCAGTGACCGCCTGCAGCGATTCGGTTTCACGGGCGCGGAAGCCTTCCCAGCCTTCAGCCGCAACGATTTCCGCCACGCTGCGTTGCGTTGTCAGTTGCAGGTGGTGATCGGTATCGCAAAAGGCGTAGCCCAACGCCTGCGACAACGCTTTGCCGACGGTGGTTTTGCCGCAACCGCGTGCGCCAATCAAAAAGATGGGTAGAGACATCAGGGCCGTTCCTCCGCCTGGCCGCGTGCTGCGGCTGCATGTTTAGCTCAATAATGCGACGCATGATAACTGGAAATCTTTTTTGCCTCTACCCATCAAGCATGATTTGCGCATCGCCCTCGCTCAACTTCGGATAATTCTTTTATTTTCAAGGTGAAACCCATGCACGTTTTGTGCATGGCGGGCACCCGGTTACCGTCGCAACATTTGCTTACCGCCCCAATTTTACTTTGCAGCTTGCCGCCCCCATATACTGATAACAGTCGCAACAGGAGAGTCATCATGCAACGCGAAGAACAACAACTGATTGAAGGGCTGTTCAGCCGTCTGAAACAGGCTGAAAGCCAGACTGCGGCACGCGATGCCGCCGCCGAACAACTGATTAACCAGCACCTGCAGGCACAGCCGGGCGCGCCCTATTACATGGCGCAGGCGATTCTGATTCAGGAAGCCGCACTGAAGAAACTGAATGAGCGGGTGAGCGAGCTGGAGAGCCGCCTGGCGCAACAGCAGCCAGCGCAGAGCCGCGGTGGATTTCTGTCGGGTTTATTTGGCAGCGGATCGCGCCAGCAGCCGCCTGCTCAGCAGCAGCCGGTGTGGAACAGTGCGCCACAGCAACCAGCCCAGCCGCCGCAGTATGCCAATGCCCCGGCCCCACGCGGCACGGGCTTCCTTGGCGGTGCGCTGCAAACCGCAGTGGGCGTCGCAGGCGGCGTGGTGATGGCGGATATGCTGACCAGCATGTTTCATCATTCCCAGCCGGAAGAGATTGTAAACATCATTAACGAGCCACCGCTGCCGGAGGTGAATGACAACCTCAACACCTTTAACGGCGGTGATGAGAGCAGTTTCCTCGATCAGAACGCCGGCTGGGATAACGGCTTCGCCGACAACAGCGATCTCAACGATTTTGGTGGCAACGATTTCGACGACGACAGCTTCGTCTGAGTTCAGCGTTTCTGCTGCCTGAGCCAGCTGTCCAGCTCGTTAGCAAATTGCTGGCGGTCACGCGGATTCATCGCCGCGGGGCCGCCAGTCTGCACCCCACTTGCCCGCAGGGTATCCATAAAATCGCGCATCGTCAGCCGTTCACGAATGGTGGCCGGTGAGTAGCGTTCGCCGCGTGGATTAAGCGCCGCCGCCCCCTTTTCAATCACCTCTGCTGCCAGCGGGATATCCGCCGTGATCACCAGATCGCCCGGCTGCGCCCGTCGGACAATTTCATTATCCGCCACGTCAAACCCCGCCGGCACCTGCAGCGTACGCAGATAAGGCGAAGACGGCACGCGCAGAAACTGGTTAGCGACAAAGGTGACGGTGGTCGCCGTGCGGTCCGCAGCACGGTACAGCACCTCTTTGATGACATTCGGACAGGCGTCAGCATCGACCCAGATAGCCATCAGGATTCCTTCTTATCAGAGACAGGCCCCGATCTTGCCGGACTCCTGCGCAATGGCAAATTTTATTTGCAGTGCGGTGACCGGCCTGAGCGCGGCTGACTTGTTATTCAGGCTGGCTGAAGTAAGCTAACCCGCTCAGAACAGCGAACAATGATTAAGGAGACGGCGATGCTGGCAAAGAAAATTGGATTTATCGGCGGTGGCAACATGGCAAAGGCCATTATTGGCGGACTGATCAGCAGTGGTAACATCGCGCCGTCTGATATCTCGGTTTTCGATCGTAAACCCGAGACCAACCAGGCGCTGGCTGAGCAGTACGGCATTAACGCCGCAGAGAGCGCAGAGGCGCTGGCACGCGAGGTCGATATCCTGTTTGGCGCGGTTAAACCCAACGTCATCCTCAAAATTCTCAAGGATCTGACCGGCAGCCTGAAAAAAGAAGCGCTGGTGGTCTCCATTGCTGCCGGAGTGACGCTGGATTCGCTCTCATCGGTGCTGGGTTACGATCGCAAAATTATCCGGGCGATGCCAAATACCCCGTCGCTGGTGAGTGAAGGCATGACGTCTGTCACGCCTAACGCGCTGGTTGAGCAGAGTGAAACCGATGAGGTGGTGGCCATTTTTGAAAGCTTCGGCAAAGCTGCGGTGGTGGAAGAATATCTGATCCATTCGGTGGTCGGCGTCAGCGGTTCTGCCCCTGCCTACGTGTTTATGTTTATTGAAGCGATGGCCGATGCCGCCGTGGCTGGCGGGATGCCGCGTGCCCAGGCGTACCAGTTTGCGGCTCAGGCGGTGAAAGGCGCCGCACAGATGGTGCTGACCACCGGTAAGCATCCGGCTGAGCTGAAAGATATGGTCTGCTCGCCTGGCGGGACCACGATTGAAGCGGTCAAAGTGCTGGAAGAGAAAGGACTGCGCTCGGCGGTTATCGAAGCGATGCAGCAGTGCATGGCGAAATCGGAAAAGCTAAGCCGCAGTTAAAACCACACGTTAAGGCCGCCGTTAACGCCACAGAAACAGAGCAGGCCAGCACCTGCTCTGTTGTTTTGTGCCAGTCAGATTAGCTCTGCCGCGCCTGATAAAGCGCCACCGCCTGCGCCACCGTCATCGGCTGCTGCATACGTTCGATCAGTTCCGCAGTCAGGGTGTAGAGGCCGCATGAGCAGACCGCAGCCAGTTGCCCCTGCTGTCCATAAAACGCGATAAACGTTTTATCGGCCGGCGAGCCAAGCAGCTGGTACTCATCCCATTCAGCGGCATGGCCCAGATATTCATAGCGCGTGCCATATTGGGTGGTCCAGAAAAACGGCACACGATCGTAGTGCACCGCCTGATCCAGCATATTGCGGGCCACCGTCTGTCCCTGCTGGTGCGCCACGCGGTAGTGCTCAATGCGCAACGGTCCCTGCGCGGCTGGCCAGGTGGCGATATCACCGGCAACCCAGATGTTTTCTGCCACCCGCAGCTGAGCATCTGCCTGCAGGCTGCCATCCCCGGCGAGCGGTAAATCGTGGATAAACGGCGTCGCCGGTTTTACCCCGGTGGCAAACAGCACCACATCAGCCGCCAGTTGTTGTCCCCCTTTCAGCCGCACCGCGGTGACATGTTTGTCGCCCTGCAACGCCTCGATCTGGCCGTGAACCCATTTGACGCCATTTTCCTGATGTAGCTGCAAAAAATAGCGGCCAATCTGTTCACCGAACTGTTTCACAAACGGCAGCGGCTGGCGGGCAATCACCGTGACGTCAATGTTACGATTACGCAGCGCCGAGGCCATTTCGGTGCCGATGAAGCTGTTGCCGATGATCACAATTTGCTGGCTGGCATCCACCGCTTTCAGTAATGCGTCGGTCTGATCTTTACTGCGCAGCAGATGTACGCCGGCCAGATCGCTGCCTGGCAGGTCAGGAAGCACCGGCGTCGCCCCGCTGGCGATCAATAATTTGTCGAACGACAGTGACTCACCGTTATCGAAAATCAGCCGCTGCTGCTGGCTGTCGAGCCGGGTAACGGTGGCCGTGATGCGCTCAACGTGATCCATCACATCCTCTTTCAGCAGCTGTGGCACTTCGCTGATATCCATCTTGCCGGAGGGCACAAATTTGGTCAGCGCCGTACGGTCGTAAGGGGCATCCTGCTCGCGTTCGACCAGTACCAGCCGGCCCTTAAAGCCCTCATGACGCAGCCGCCACAGCGCGGCACTGCCGGCCGCCCCGCCGCCCAGCACCACGAAAACCGGCGCACTTGCCCCACTGCCAATCGGCGCAGCAGGCGACATCGCTTTAGGGTTCACCAGGACCTTGCCATTTTCGATCCGCAGCGGATACTGTTTCAGATCGGCCAGCGCCAGTGGTTCACACATTCTGCCATCCGCCAGATCAAACGCCGCTTTATGCCACGGGCAGACCAGCCGATCGCCGCAGATAGCGCCCTGCTCAAGCGGTGCGCCAGCATGGGGACATTTCGCCTGGTAAGCACGCACACTCTCTCCGTCCCGGATCAGCAATACCTCCACCTCACCCAGCTTCTTTTTAACCGGCTGACGCTGCGGCAACTCATTCAGGGCAACGGTAAATTGATAGTTCACGACATGGCTCCTTTTGCGTTCTGGTTATCGGATGCGCAGCAAAATATCCGCTGCTGCGCAAACCCCTACAAACAGTAAGTGTGGCAAAGGAATCACACGGCTCATGTCGGAATGTTAACGAGGCGGGTAGCGGGCTGTTTTATCAGGAAATTTAATCAGCGGAGGCGGGAAGGAAAAAGCGGCCACCCGGGTGGCCGGCAGGCGTCAGCTTTTTTTCAGGCACTGACTCATAAAGGTTTTACGGGCATCGCCCGCGAGCTGTTTATTTCCGGCTTCGCTGTTGCAGGTTTTCATTTTCATCTGCTGAGGCGACATGCCCGACAGCTTGCTGTCCTTCTTCAGACAGTCACTCATAAAGCTTTTACGGGCATCGCCTTTGAGGTTTTGTGAGCTGGCATGCTGATTACACATCGACATCTTCTCCTGCTGCGGCGTTTTATCCGCCGCGCTGGCTATACCGCTGACCAGCAGCCCTGCCATCATCATCGCCGTTAAACCGATTTTCATCGTATCTTCTCCATTGTGTGTTAGCCATTCTGATTCTGGCAGTGATTAAGCAAAGCGGGGGAATTTCAGGCGGAACTGCTGCCAGGATCGCAAATCAGGCCCGCGCCACGCACGGTCAGACACGCGGATGCCTGAGCAGCCTGTCGATGTAATTACGCAGCAGCACGGCGTTTTCATCACTGGCGTCGGCCGCATTGTCCATTGCCGTTTCAATGCTGGAGGTAATGGCCTGGTGCTGTTGCGGATCCAGCTTACGCACCAGCGCGGTGACCACGATTTCCAGCGCCTCAATCTGGGCGACCTGTTCTTTTGACGCCTCTTCTTTTTCAGCCAGTTTAACCAGTAGTTCAGCTATCAGGTTTTTCATGCTGTGATCTCAGCAGAGAAGAAAAGCAGAAATTAGCACTGGTGAAATAAAAAAAACAGAGGGCAATCCCTCTTTTGTCAGGCAGTTAACCTATGGCGCCTGGCGTGCGCCTGCACCGATGCGGGCTGTTGATGCTGGCGAAACGTTTTGCCAGCGAAAAGTGCCGCCGCGTAACGTTTCGCCCGCCTGAAACCGCCCGTTAAGCGTTAACGAGGATCGACAAAGCCGCGACCCGGCCCGCCGCCATGTCCGCCGCCATGTCCACCCCAACCGCCGCCGCCGCCCGGAGGAGGGAAAATACATCCGCTCAGCGCGGTAACCAATGCCACAACGGCAGTCAGCTTAATCAGTCGTACCATATCAACCTCAGGATAAAGAAATCGGGCTGAGTGTAGGGAGACGCCTGCAGGCCGACAAGTGAGAATCCTCCGTATCGGGCGGCTATTCATCTTTGCTGACCAGGCTTAACACTTTACAGCCAGTAAGACGCCACAATCTCAACATCTGTCGGCTAATCCGGCCCACGGCGATCCGCTTATTTTGTTCAAAACGTTAAGGCAGACGCTTTACAGTCTGAACATTTTTGCGCATTGTGAGCGCATTACAATTCAAGGAGCTCATCATGTCTCAGGCTGCTTTTCATGACATTATTTCCCGACGCGACTGGGAAAATCCGGTAATCACCGGGCTGCACCGACTGGATGCCCATCCGCCGTTCGCCAGCTGGCGCGACGAGACTGCCGCGCGCGACGATCGCCCCTCCTCCTCGTTAAAGATCCTCAACGGTCAGTGGAATTTTAGCTATTTCACGCAGCCTGAAGCGGTTCCTGCCAGCTGGCTGCTGCAGGATCTGCCCGATGCCGCCACTCTTCCGGTACCGGCAAACTGGCAGATGCACGGCTACGACGCGCCGGTCTATACCAACGTGCAATACCCGATTCCGGTCAATCCGCCTTATGTGCCGCAGCAAAACCCGACCGGTTGTTACTCGCTCACATTCACTAGCGACGCGCAGTGGCAGGCCAGCGGCCAGACCCGCATCATCTTCGACGGAGTCAACTCGGCCTTTCATCTTTGGTGTAACGGCCAGTGGATCGGCTACTCGCAGGATAGCCGTCTGCCGGCCGAATTCGATTTAACCGCCTGTCTGCGGCCCGGCAATAACCGGCTGGGGGTGATGGTGCTGCGCTGGAGCGATGGCAGCTATCTGGAAGATCAGGATATGTGGCGGATGAGCGGCATCTTCCGCGATGTCACCCTGCTGCATAAACCGACGGTCCAGCTGGCCGACGTTCAGCTTGAAACCCGGCTCAGTCCGGAATTTTCCAGTGCCGAGCTGCGGGCCGAGGTGAAGATAGCCTGGCCCGCCGCGGCCTGCGCCGATGTTAAGCTGCGCCTGACGCTGTGGCAGGGAGATCGGCAGATAGCGCAGTGCCAGCAGACGCCCGGCAGCGAGATTATTGACGAGCGCGGCCACTATCCGGAACGCGCCCTGCTGCGTCTGCGGGTGGAACAGCCCCAGTTGTGGAGCGCCGAAACGCCGCATCTTTATCGCGCCACGCTGGCGCTGCTGGATAAGAATCAGCAGGTCATCGAAGTGGAAGCCTATGACGTCGGCTTCCGTCAGGTCACGATTGATAATGGCCTGCTGTGCCTGAACGGCAAACCGTTGTTAATCCGCGGCACCAACCGTCATGAGCACCATCCTGAGCGCGGTCAGGTGATGGATGAGGAGACGATGCGCCGCGATATTACACTGATGAAACAGCACAATTTTAATGCCGTGCGCTGCTCGCACTACCCGAATCATCCGTTGTGGTACCGGCTGTGCGATCGCTACGGTTTGTATGTGGTGGATGAAGCCAATATTGAAACCCACGGCATGCAGCCGATGAACCGGCTTTCAGACGATCCGCGCTGGTTTGCTGCTTACAGCGAACGCGTAACCCGCATGGTGCAGCGCGATCGTAACCACTGCAGCATCATTATCTGGTCGCTGGGCAACGAGTCGGGGCACGGCAGCACTCATGATGCGCTCTATCGCTGGGTTAAAAGCGCCGACCCGACCCGCCCGGTCCAGTATGAAGGCGGCGGTGCCGACACCGCGGCCACCGACATTATTTGTCCGATGTACGCCCGGGTCGATCAGGATCAACCCTTCCCCGCCGTGCCGAAATGGTCGCTGAAGAAGTGGATTAGCCTGCCGGGTGAAACCCGTCCGCTGATCCTGTGTGAATACGCGCATGCGATGGGCAACAGCTTTGGCGGTTTCGCTAAATACTGGCAGGCCTTTCGTCAGTTTCCCCGCTTACAGGGCGGCTTTGTCTGGGACTGGGTCGATCAAAGCCTGACCCGCTATGACCAGCAGGGCCAGCCGTGGCAGGCTTACGGCGGCGATTTCGGCGATAAGCCTAACGACCGCCAGTTCTGTATGAACGGGCTGGTGTTTGCCGATCGCAGCCCGCACCCGGCACTGTTTGAAGCGCAGCGCGCTCAGCAGTTTTATCAGTTCGAGGCCGATGCGGCCGATCCGTTCAGCGTGACCGTCAGCAGTGAATACCTGTTCCGGCGTAGCGACAATGAAGTGCTGCGCTGGAGTATCGAGCAGGCGGGGGAACGGGTGGCTGAAGGTGAAGTGCGGCTGGACCTCGCTGCGCAGGGACGGCAACGCATTACGCTGCCGCCGCCCGCCGGGCTGCAGGGAGAATGCTGGCTCAATCTGGCGGTACATCAGGTTGAAGCCACCGAGTGGAGTCCCGCAGACTGGTGCGTTGCCTGGCATCAATGGCCGCTGCCGTCGACGCTGGTGCTGCCCTCGCCGCCGGCGTCGGGCAGTGCGCCGGTACTGCATGAGGAGGAGGGCGAAATTCACGTCACCCATCAGCAGCAGCGCTGGTGCTTTTCACGCCACAGCGGCGAACTGGCGCAGTGGTACGTTAATCAGCAACCCACGCTGCTCTCACCGTTGCGTGACTGCTTTATCCGGGCGCCGCTGGATAATGACATCGGCACCAGCGAAGCTGAACGGGTCGATCCCAATGCCTGGGCCGAGCGCTGGAAAGCCGCCGGTTATGACCAGATGACCCGCAGCCTGATATCCATCGAAGCCAGCAGCCTGCCGCAGACGGTACAAATCGACACGCTGCACGGCTGGTACGCCAATGACCAGCTGGCCTTTATCAGCCGCAAACGCTACCAGATCAGTGCCCAGGGCGAGATGCAGATAAACCTGTTCGTTGAGCAGTCACCCGGCCTGCCGCCGCCAGCGCGAATCGGTCTGCGCTGCCAGCTGGCCACCCTGCCGCAGCAGGTCAGCTGGCTCGGACTGGGGCCGCATGAAAACTATCCCGATCGCCAGTTAGCTGCCCGCTTCTCGCGCTGGCAACTGCCGTTGCAGCAGCTGACAACACCCTATGTTTTCCCGAGTGAAAACGGGTTGCGTGGAGGCACCCGCCAGCTCGACAGCGGCAGCTGGCAGGTCAGAGGCGATTTTGCCTTTTCGCTCAGCCGCTTCAGTCTGGAGCAATTACGCGACACCTCACATCGCCATCTGCTACAGCCCGAAGCGGGCTGCTGGCTGCATCTGGATCTGCATCATATGGGCGTGGGCGGCGATGATTCCTGGAGTCCGAGCGTCAGTCCTGAGTTTTTGCTGACTCAGCAGCGCTGGCAGGCGGAGCTGACGATTTGCCAGCCGACGCCGGCAGAGGGGTTTTCGGACGGCGATAGAAGCGCTTCAGAAACACCACGTTAATCAGCACCACCACGGCGGTGGCGAAGAAGACCCAACGGAAGCCCGCCACCGCCGACACCGCTGCACCGAGCAGCGGACCGGCAACGTTGCCCAGGTACATGAACGACTGGTTATAGCCAAAGATACGGCCGGTGATGTTGTCGCGTGAATGGCGCACCAGCAGCGTCTGCACCGCCGGCATCATGGCGCCATCGGCAAATCCCAGCAGAAAACGCAGTACCCCAAGCTGGGTGGCGCTGGTGACAAACGACATGGCGACAAACAGCAGCAGCGAGATCACCATAGTGGCCAGCAGAATCCGCTGGGTGCCGATGCGATCGCCTAACCGCCCCAGTCGGGGCGCGGCGAGCAGTGCTGACACGCCCGGTAACGCAGCGATAACGCCGCTGAGAAAGGCGATGTTCTCTGCGGCAGGTGCCAGTTCGCGCACAAACAGCGTCAGGATCGGGTTCACCGATCCGTTGCACATCTGAATCACCATGGTGGTGAAAAACAGACAGACCATCAGCTTCGGGTTATCCAGCGAACGGAACACCTCGCGCCCGCTGAGCTTATCTTTTTTGCTGACCGGGGTGTATCCGGTCTCTTTAATCAAAAACAAGGTGACCAGGAAGCTGACCATCAGCAGCACCGCGGTGACAATAAACACGGTGCGTAATCCGACCCAGTCTGCCAGCAGGCCGCCCAGCATCGGCCCGAGGATCACCCCGCCAATCTGACCGGTGGAGACGCAGCTCAGCGCCCAGCCGCTGCGTTCACGCGGCACCTGCGCCGCCACCAGCGCCATGGCATTAGGAATATAGCCGGAGGTCAGCCCCATCAGCGCGCGCAGCAGTAGCAGTTGCCACGCCTCGGTGACAAACGCCTGCAGCAGAATCACCACGCCCATGCCAAAAGCGGCACGCAGCAACATCAGTTTGCGCCCTTTTCGATCCGCCAGGCTGCCCCACAGCGGCGCGACCGCCGCCGAAATGACAAAGGTGATGCTGAAGGTCAGCCCAGACCACAGGCTGAGCGATTCGCCACCGCTAACGCCAAGCTGTTCAAGGTAGAGCGGCAGAAACGGAATGATCTGGCTGATCGCCAGGCCGGTAAAAAAGCAGCCAAACCAGACCGAAATCAGGTTAATTTTCCAGGGTTCAATTACGCGTGGCATCAGCAGAAGGTTTGCAGGAAAGAGAAGCTTAAGTTTACCGCGCCCCTGACTTTGTCGACTGACAAAACATGGCACAGACGGTAAAACGCTGTTTTCCGCTTTGATTCAGCATACGGCCTGGCACAAATTTTCCTTACGCCAACGTTTACAGCAGCTTCCGGTGTCAAAACCGGCCTGTAGCGCATCGGGCAATTATCACTATGAAAAAATATTTCAGCCTGTTACTGACAATTATCCCCCCCGGTTCTATGTTTAAAAAACCGCCAGTCTCGTGCGGTGCGTCGATCATTCTGACAGACGCAGTAGCCTCACAATGACGGTGCCCGCCGTCAGTAAGATGCGAGGTGAGCTGACTCAATGGAGAGAAACCCAGCCCTTATGCCACGGCGTAAGGGGCGTTGTTGTTTTAGCGGAGGTAGGGAATGAGAGTGCAACCTAACAGCGCCAGCCGAGCTATCACCGACTATTTCAATAGCCCGGACTGGCGGATACCGCCTGAGTCTGACCTGCTGGCGGTCATACTGCGTGAACTGATGGAGGCGGGACAGCCCGCCACCAATAAGACCATCGTCGCACGGGTGATCGACAAACTCGAGGTCGAAGGCGATGAGACGCGGCTACAGAATTACCGCACCCTGCTGGCGCAGCTGATGGAAACGCGGCCGGAAGAGTAGTCGCTTATTTCACCCAGCGCAGCTGATCGGCTTCGCTGACGCTGGCGCGTCCGCTGCTGCGCTGAAACAGACAAAGCTCCCGTCCACGCTTATTCCGCATCTGTGGCTGCGGATAGCGGCCTTCCAGCAGCAGCGCGCTGTAACCCACGCTATCGTCATAATCGATAATCTCGCCGAGGACTCTGACCTTGCTCAGGGTGCTGGCGTTGATACAGGCCTGCGTCATCACCTGACGGCTCTGCTGCCAGGCAGTGTCGGTTGAGGCGTACGCCAGTGACGAACTGAGAAGTAGGACGGGCAGGAACGCCCCGATGATCCGCTGCATTTGTGCTCCCTTATCGCACTGAAGGCGATAAAAAAATTCCCGCCGGAGCGGGAATAAACAAGACGAGCATTGTCTATGGAGAGTGACGAGGAAGTCTCTTAAACGCCGCTCTATCCTCGCCTGCCGTTATGACAATGCTATGACAAACCGCCTGATTCAGGGTTAACCGCAATAAACCTGGCTGATATTGCCGCTCTTGTCAGCCAGGAAGTTCAGCCGGCTGAGGTTGAAGTCCATGGTGACGGCGGAGTTATACGGGATAGCCCGCACCTTCTGGTCAAAATGCTGACCCTGCAGTGAGGTTAATGGTTTGCCGACATAATGCTGATACTGCGAGGCACCGCAGCGGTCCGCTTCCGGGTCCTGCGGCGCGGTGGTGGTGTCGGGTTTGCTGGCAGATTGACAGGCCGTTAATGTAAACAGACCCAGCACCAGCAGCGCTTTTCCATAATGTTTCACGTGTGATCTCCTGTTGGACGTGTAAAACCCTGCCCCAAGAGTAGCAAAGCGCGCCCGCTGAGCTGAACCCTAAAAAAGTAAAGTTATCCCCACTGACCGCCAATTCGCTGCGCTATCAGCGTCATTTTTTAAGATTAATCGCACTTGCTGCCTAAAAATACGACAGTCAGCGGCTAAAATACTTAAGAATATTCTGAGGTCCAGAGAGGTGAAATCATGGAACTTATCATTTTTATCGTCTGTGCCATGCTGATGACCGCCGTGGCCGTTAAAGTCCGCTAACTCTGCTCAGGCGGACTTTGCGTAGTTCTTTCCAGAAGCGTGCTGAATGCGGCCAGCGGCATCGGTCGACCGAGGAAGTAGCCTTGCCCCTCTTCGCACGATAGCAGCTTGAGCTGATTCAGTTGCGCTTCTGTCTCAATCCCCTCTGCGGTAATAGTCAACGCAAACGCGCGCGCCAGCGCAATAATCCCTGCCACTACCGACTGCGCCTGTTGTGACTCCGGAAAATCTTTCATCCATGAACGATCGATCTTCAGACCGTTGAACGGGAAAGTTTTCAGGTAGCCGAGCGCAGCATAGCCGGTGCCAAAATCGTCAACCGTCAGACGCACGCCCAGCGAGCGCAAACCCTGCATCACTTCCAGCGCGTGCTGGGGATGTTCAAAGGTGACATTTTCGGTAATTTCCAGCTCCAGCCGCGTCGCTGGCAGGCCGCTGCGCGCCAGCGTATTCGCCACCCGCTGAACCAGGTCGGTGGTGCGAAACTCCATCGGGGAAATATTAACCGACACATAACGATCGCCTCCCCAGGCCAGCGCATCTTCACAGGCGCGCATCAGTACCCAGTCGCTGATGGTAGCGATCAGCCCGCTCTCTTCCGCCAGCGGTATAAAGCGATCCGGCGTGATCCACTGATCAGGCGCGATCTGCCAGCGGATCAATGCTTCTGCGCCGGCCAGTTGTCCGCTCAGCAGCTGATAGCGCGGCTGATAGTGCAGCCGGAATTCGTTGTTCTTTAGCGCTTTCTCAATACGCTGCGCCATGTCGCGCTTACTGTTGCGCTGGTTCGCCATCTCGTTGGCGTACCAGACCCACTGATTACGTCCGGCTTCACGCGCTTCATTCAGCGCAATGTCGGACATCCGCAGTAGCGCTTCCGGGTGGCTGGCATCCTGTGGCGCACAGGCGATGCCGAGGCTGGCGGTGAGGTAGTGAACGTGCTGGCCAGTGGTGATCGGCTGCTGGACGTCGTGTACCAGTTGGGCGCAACGTTCATCGACCTTGTCACGGCTGCCTTCACGCAGCACCAGTACAAACTCATCGCCGCCCAGCCGCGCCGCCAGCTCATGCGGCCCGATAGCGCTTTTCAGGCGCTGGGCCATCTGATTCAGTACGCCATCGCCTGCCGCATGGCCCCAGGTTTCGTTGATCGGCCGGAATTGATCGAGATCGAGGCTGATAATCATCAGCGGATTGCTTTCGTCGGCCAGCTCAAGATGGTGCGTCAGGAACTCCTGCAAATGGACGCGGTTGGGCAAGCCGGTTAATACATCGTGACGCGACAGGAACTGAATACGCGCTTCGGCCTCCATTCCCTGGGTAATGTCTGACACCGTGCCGCGGAAACCGATGCAGCGCCGATCGTGCCAGACGGTTTTCGCCACCAGCTGACCAATCCGCCGGTCTCCGTGCGCCGACATAAACTGGCAGCGCAGCGGCATCTGTTGCGGCTCCTGCTCCTGGCGAAGTAGCCAGGTGACCAGTGAATGGCTGGGGTGAGTCAGCAAGTGATCGATATGACGCCCCAGCCACTGGGAGATTTCATGGCCGGTTACGGTGTGAAAACGCGCCGACAGGTAGATCAGGCGGCCCTCTTCATCGGTCTCCCAGATCCAGTCCGACGCGGCTTCAGCCAGATCGCGGAAACGGGCCTCGCTGTTTGCCAGCTCCTGCTGACTGATCGCCAGCATGGCAAAGCGTCGATCGGAGAGAATGGCGTTGTACAGCGCGTGACGGCTGACGCGGCGGGTGATCATCCCGATAATAATCGCCATCATCACCAGCAGCGGCAGCAGGAACCAGATCAGCCCCATGCCCGGCATTTTCGGCGTCCAGCGCAGCACCATCGGCGTACTGCCGGTAATCGGCTGCAGCATCCGCGGTTCGCGTTCGGCATCCAGCGCGCTGCTGGCCAGCCGCGGTCCGCGCACGTCCAGCGCCGCACCCAGCTCTTTCAGCTTGGCGGGGGTAAACAGATTCACGAACACCATGATCGACGGCGGCCCCGATTTCAGCGGCAGCGCAGCGACTTTGCCGCGGCTGATCGGCGCGGCGACCACAATGGCTGCCTGACGATTAATGATGGCGTTACGCACCAGAGCAGCGTTGTTGAGCTGACGCGCGGCTGCAATCATTTCGCGGCTCTGACTGCCAAGCCAGGCTTCCAGCGGCGTATCGGAGAGCTGGCCGTTAATCACCGCGTAGCTGGTGCGTCCGTGACCGTCGACGACGAACACGCCCTCGTAGTGATACTCCTCATACAGGCCCGGTCCAAAGTTCTCTTCGTCGTAGGCCCAGACTTTATTCACCGTCAGGTGCAGGTTACGCCAGGCCTCACCCCAGAAGGCATAGTCACGGATATCGGTGACCATCGCGTCCTGGCGACTTTTCCACGTTTGCTGCATCAGCAACTGGTCGTGCGCCATCGACTCGCTATTCTGTCGCTGAGCGATGGTCAGCACCATCAGCATCGACAGTATCAGCACACCGAACAGCAGCAGCGAAAGCGTGCGCAGGCTGCGCCGCGTAAAGCGGACAGTGCGATCTTCCGCTGCATGCGCAAAAGAGGGTGACGGCGGTGCCGGAGGGTCAAAAGTCATTAAAAGTACTCACTACACGACATAAAGTCCGTTTGGGATAACAGGCCCGCCCGGTGAAGCGCCGAGCTGACCCGATTTGTTTCCTCAGTTATCGGCCCGTGCCGTCGGGTGTTTAGTCTGCGGTTAAAATTTAGCGCTTAAATATTGTGTCATTGGCTGACTCGACAGCGATCAGGCGCATTGCTACTATGCGCTAACCTTCGCTGGCTGGGTCGCCTATGAATACCAATTCCGACAGAGTGACACTGACGCTGTTCTACGTCGGCAGCTTTGTGGTCTATTACCTTGTCACCATGCTGATCACGCTGTTCCCTAATTACGGCGTGCTGCGTAATGACGGTCTGCTGGTGCCGGTGCTCTGTTTGTTTGAATTTGCGGTGATCTATCCGCTCTATCGCTTTTACTGTCAGCGCCGCACCGATTTACCGCTGGGTGAACTGCGTACGCTGCAGACGCTGCTGTTTACCGGCGCGCTGTTTGTGCTGATGGCGGCGCAGATGCAGTTTATGCAGCCGGAAGGCTGGCTGGTGATGCAGGCGCAGCAGGGACGTAACTCGTTGCTGATCCTGCTGCTGACGGCGGTGCTGCTGGCACCGGTGTTTGAAGAGGTGCTGTTTCGCGGTTTTCTGTTGCAGGCTTTCCTGTTGTGGGCGCCCCGCAGCCGCTTCGCCTGTATGTTGCTCACCTCGCTGCTGTTCGCGGTGATGCATACCCAATACGTTCACTGGCAGACGATTATCGCACTGACGCTGTTTTCGCTGCTGCTGTGCTACGCGCGCTTACGCAGTAATAGCCTGGCGTTGCCGATTTTCCTCCACACCCTCAATAACCTGATCGCCCTGCTGCCTGCCTGGTATTTCGCGGGCTGAGGGTGCCCGGTTCTCTCGCCTGCAGTCCCGTATCGCTGTCGGCCTTCCGGTCTGCGGGTGGCTATAGCTCGGGCGGGTAATGCTGCCCCCGACGCGTTTGACTATACTGGATCAAAAAAAGGGATAAAAAGCACCACAGTCCGGACCACCAGACCGTGCAAAGGAGTCGATCTATGTTAATTGGATTTGTGTTATTAGTGAGCGCGTGCGGCTACGATGCCTGTGAGGCTTTACCGGTTTCGGAGCACATCTTTCCGACCAAAAGCGCCTGTGAAACCATGGCGAACCGTATTCATAAAGTCAGGCCCAATGTGGTCCTGCTGTGCGGTGAAGTGCATCGTTAAAACAGGGCCAACTACAATAAACCCGACTGTAACGTTGCAAGCTGACGCTTTAGCGTACAAAATATGAGCTGTTGTTGACTACTACCGTTGTGAATCCCATGAAAACATCACGTCCCCGTCGTCCAAACGGACGCTGGGTTTATTACATTTTGTATGATGGCATTCTGTGGCCCTGCCCGGTTCGCTGGGAATGGGAAAGCGGCTTCGGCGGCTGGTTGCCGTTTTACTATACGCCGACCTTTGAGTTTGTGGTCGGTGACCCACGCAAGGCGTATCGCATTGCGCGCAGCGACGTGCGTGCCCGGCGGCGGGAAGACGCGTACGTCTGATCGGCATTATTGTCACGGCGGCGTGAAAAGTTGACGTCCGGGCGACGCTATTGCCACGGCAGCCAGGAGGCGGTCAGCAGGAAGTGAATCGCTTCAAGTACCAGTATCACCATCAATAATATGCCCAGCTTATGGCGGCAGATCCTGTTCATCCGGTCAGGCCCAAATCATCGCAGCCCAGCGTATCAGCAGCAGCGCGCCACAGATGCAAAACAGAACCAGCACCATTTTCCAGTGCTTTTTTGCCGCCCGATACTTCGTCACATCGGTTTCCTCCCTGTCAGAAAGCGAAGATGCGCCACAAGGCGCATCTGATTCGGTCAGCTGCAGGACCGGTACTGCGTAGCATAACGCCCCGGCCGCAAAAAGGCGACCGGTGGACGGCATCAGTTATTCAGGGTGTAGTCCAGCGTGATTTCCGCATTCAGCACCTGAGAAACCGGGCAACCCGCTTTGGCTTTATTGATGATCTCATCGAAGGTCGATTCATCAATGCCTGGCAGCGAAATGGTGCTGGTCAGCGCTATTTTGGTAATGGCGAAGCCGTCACCTTTCTTATCCAGCGAGACGTCCGCAGTGGTGTCGATACTTTCTGGCGGATGACCCGCCTGGCCCAGCATCAGCGATAACGCCATGGAGAAACAGGCTGCATGCGCCGCACCAATCAGCTCTTCCGGGTTGGTGCCCTTCTCGCCTTCAAAGCGGGTGTTGAAACCATAAGGTTGCTGGCTCAGCACGCCACTTTCGGTGCTGACGGTGCCTTTGCCCTTGATATCGCCTTCCCAGTGCGCCGAACCTTTCTTATGAATGGTCATGTTATTCCTCCTGTTGGTAAAGAAGCTAAGTATAGACAACGTCTGCGTTTTCGCCGGTTAACTTACTGCGCGCGGCCGTGGCGGGGTGCTCTGCGGGTTCAGCACCGCCTCGGCCTGCACCAGTGATTCACGGGTGATCTCGCTGATTGACTTCGCCCCGGTCAGGGTCATCGCAACCCGCATCTCTTTCTCGATCAGATTGAGCAGGTTCTCGACGCCACGCTGGCCGTGGGTCGCCAGCGCATAGATAAAGGCCCGTCCCAGCAGGACGCTGTCTGCGCCGAGCGCAATCATCCGCACCACATCCAGACCGTTGCGGATACCGCTATCGGCCAGAATGGTGATATCGCCTTTCACCGCATCAGCAATAGCCGGCAGCGCACGCGCGGACGACAGCACGCCATCCAGCTGCCGTCCGCCATGGTTGGAGACCACGATACCGTCAGCGCCAAAACGCACCGCATCACGCGCATCCTCCGGATCGAGGATCCCTTTGATCACCATCGGGCCATCCCAGAATTCACGGATCCACTCCAGGTCTTTCCAGCTGATCGAAGGATCAAAGTTGTTCGCCAGCCAGCCGATGTAATCTTCCAGCCCGGTCGGTTTACCCAGATAGGTTGAAATATTGCCCAGATCGTGTGGCCGTCCCTGCAATCCGACATCCAGCGCCCACTGCGGATGGGTGACCGCCTGCCAGTAGCGGCGCAGCGGCGCATGGTTACCGCTCATGCCGGAGTGCGCGTCACGGTAACGCGCCCCTGGCGTCGGCATATCGACGGTAAACACCAGCGTCGAGCAGCCGGCGGCTTTGGCGCGCTCCAGCGCATTGCGCATAAACCCCCGGTCGCGCAGCACGTAGAGCTGGAACCACATCGGGCGATTAATCTGCGGTGCGACCTCTTCAATCGGGCAGACGGAAACCGTCGACAGAGTAAACGGAATCCCTTTCAGCGCCGCCGCCCGCGCCGCCTGCACTTCACCACGACGGGCATACATGCCACACAGGCCGACCGGTGCCAGCGCCACCGGCATTGACAGCGTCTCATTGAATAATTTCGTTTCCAGGCTCAGCTCTGACATGTTCTTCAGAATGCGCTGGCGCAGCGCCACGTCAGAGAGATCCTCCACATTACGGCGCAGGGTGTGCTCGGCATACGCCCCGCCATCGAGATAGTGGAACAGGAAAGGTGGCAGGATGCGTTGCGCGGCGGCGCGATAGTCACTGGCAGCAGAGATAATCATCAATCAGATTCCTTACGGTTACGTGATTCAGTGTCCGGTAAGCGGGTGATGCGCGCCTGGCGCGCTTCATCCTCATGCAGATTTTTCATCGTGGTGTGAACAAACCCGAGATGCTGCATCGCCGCCTGGCGTGCGCCCTCGGCATCCCCGGCGAGAATGGCGTCCAGCAGCGCCTGATGTTGCTCCGTCAGCCGGGCGAATATCGCCGGCTGGGTATACATCCGCTGGCGGCTTTGCATCACCGAGGATTGCAGCAGTTCGAAGAAACCGCGCATGGTTTGCAGCAGCACCAGATTGTGAGAGGCCTCGGCAATCGCCAGGTGAAAGCGCACGTCAGCCTGAGCGGCAAGGTCAGGATCGTCACTCTCTTTCAGCTTCAGCGTAGCGTCGAAGGCGTACTGCAGCCGCTCGCGATCCGCCTCGGTGGCACGCAGCGCTGCGTGCCAGGCGGTGCTGGCTTCAATCGCATGTCGTGCCTCGAGAATGTCGTAGCGATAGTCAGGATCGTCGCGTAACAACTGGCGAATCGGTTCAACGATGCGCTGTTCCGACCAGGGTTCCAGCTGTTGCCGGACCCAGGTGCCGCCGCCGCGACGGCTGACCAGCATGCCGCCGCTGATCAGCTGCTGTAACGCTTCACGCAGCGACGAGCGCGACACCCCGAGTTCGGCCGAGAGCTGCCGCTCAGCAGGCAGCCGCATGCCCGGTGTCAGTTGATGTTCAGTGATATACGCCCGGAGGCGCGTCACCAGCGGATCGGAAACGGTATTCATGGAATCATCCAGGGGAAGACATATGCCTGCAGCGTGGTAATCACGCCGACCATACAGGTAAAAATCAGGCTGTGTTTAACGGTAAAGCGGAACAGGTCAGACTCTTTGCCAACCAGTCCGACCGCCGCACAGGCGATGGCGATCGACTGCGGCGAGATCATCTTGCCGGTGACGCCGCCGGTGGTGTTGGCCGCCACCAGCAGCACGTCCGATACGCCAATCTGCTGCGCGGTAGTGGCCTGCAGCGCGGCGAACAGGGCGTTCGACGAGGTATCCGAGCCGGTCAGGAACACCCCGAGCCAGCCGAGGAACGGCGAGAAAAAGGTAAAGGCGTGGCCGGTGTGCGCCAGCGCTAACGCCAGGGTGGCTGACAGGCCGGAGTAGTTAGAGATAAAGGCGAAGGCCAGCACCATGCCAATCGAGTAGATCGGCAGCGCCAGCTCTTTCAGCGTTTCACCAAAAGTTTGCAGCGCAGCCCTGGGTTTCATCTTCAGGTAGAGTACCGCGACGATCGCCGCAATCAGGATCGCGGTGCCGGTGGCGGAAAAGAGATCGAACTTAAAGATAGCCGGATAAGGCGTGGCGCTGCCTACGACCGGCGGCATACGCGCTACCCCTTCGTTGAGCAGCGGCACCGGTACGTTCAGCACCCAGTCAGCCAGCGCGCCGCCTTTGGCGAACAGCGCTTTAAACGGCGGGATGCTCCACAATGTGACGGTCGCAGTCAGAAACAGGAACGGCATCCAGGCGCGTACCACCTGCCCGAGCCGGTATTTTTGCTGTACCACCGGCTGAACGGCGGGCTGCTCGCCTGGCGCTGCGCCGCCATTCTCAAAGCGGAAAATACGCACCGGCTTCCAGACGCGCAGAAACAGCGTCAGCGAAATCAGCGAGGCCAGAGACGAGATGATATCCGGCAGTTCCGGCCCGAGAAAGTTGGAGCTAAGGAACTGGGCGATAGCAAACGATCCGCCGGCCACCAGCACCGCCGGCCAGGTCTCTTTGACGCCGCGCCAGCCATCCATGATCGCCATAATCCAGAACAGCACGATCAGCGTCAGCAGCGGTAACTGCCGCCCGGCCATCTGCCCGATGGCGAAGCTGTCGAGTCCGGTCACCTGCCCCGCCACAATAATCGGAATGCCCATCGCGCCAAAGGCGACCGGCGCGGTATTCACGATCAGGCACAGCCCGGCAGCATACAGCGGATTAAAACCCAGCCCGACCAGCAGCGCGGCGGTGATCGCCACTGGCGCGCCAAAGCCGGCGGCCCCTTCAAGGAAGGCACCAAACGAGAAGCCGACAATCAGCATCTGCAGGCGCTGATCGGGCGTAATCGACAGGATTGAGGCGCGGATAATATCGAACTGACCGGTTTTAACCGAAATTTTGTAGACGAAGACCGCCGCGACAATGATCCAGGCGATTGGCCACAGGCCATAGAGAAAGCCATAAACCACCGACGCCAGTGCCTGCGCCACCGGCATCTGATAGAGAAACAGTGCCACCAGCAGCGCCAGTCCCACAGTGATGCTGGCCGCCAGATAACCTTTCAGCCTGAGCTTGATCAGCGCAAAAAAGAAAAACAGAATCGGAATCAGCGCCACCAGGCTTGAAAGCCAGATATTGCCCAACGGATCGTAATTTTGTTGCCACAGCTGCATGCCGCTATCTCCAGAGGAAGAGGAAACGTGGTACGCGTACAGCCGCCTGCCGCGCACCATCAGCCCGATGCGATATTTGGTCTGACCAAAAATCACATCCTCGGGCTTTATGGCAACAGATAGTTAATGCATTGTTAATGCAAGGCAACAAAAGCGGCGTAAATTTTCCCGATGTGTGAACCACAGAAAAATTTTTCCGCAATTGGTAGGACCAAAATCAATGATGCTGCTCGGGAAAGGCCTGCGGATAGCTGCGCGGATGAAACCGCAGGTTAAGCACGATCAGCACCAGCGTGACTGTCGCCTGTAGCAGCCAGACGCTGGTGAAATGATCGGTCAGCGTACGCAGCTGTCCGGCGATAAACGGCATGCTGCCAGCGATTATAAAACCGATACCCTGCATAAACGCCACCAGCCGCGCACCTGCCTGCGGTTGTGCCAGATGATCCAGCGCCAGAACCAGCGCCAGCGGGAACGCGCCGCCGAGCCCGACACCCGCGATCCCGGCCCAGAGCCACGGTGCCGCCTGCGGTGCCAGCAGAAAACCGAGCATGCCGCAAAGCTGCAGCGTCAGGGTCAACAGCAGCAGCGGCCGGCGATCGTTACCGCGTGCCAGCAGCGGCAGCAGCAGCGCACCTGTCACCTGACAACCAATCATCATGCCCAGCAGCGAGCCACCGGCCTGGGCGCTCCAGCCCAGCTGATGATAGAAATCGGGCAGCCAGGCAACGCAGATCGCATAACCGCCGTTTACCAGCCCGAAACTTAACGCCAGCGTCCAGGCGCGGGTTTTGCGCCACAAGGCGGGCAGCGCGACCGCCGCCGCTTTTGCTGGCGCAGCGGTCGGAATAAACAGCCACAGCCACAGCAACAGCGCCAGCACCACCGGCAGCGTCCAGCTGCTCAGCGCGCCCTGCCAGCCGACATGCGCATTCAGCCACGGCGTCAGCGCCGCGCCAATTCCACCGCCGCCCATCAGCGCGCCGGCCCACAGGCCAGTCACCGGCGCACTGCGACGGCTAAAGCGCTGACGAATCAGCCCTGGCATCGCCATCTGCACCACGCCAATTCCCGCGCCGCCCGGTATCGTGCTCAGCACCAGCCAGCGACCATCGCTGATAAATAGCCGGCTCACCAGCGCCAGCAGCAGCAGAAACAGGCCGCCCAGCAGGAGCTTACGCACCGAAAAGCGCTGCATCAGCCGGGCGCTGGTCAGGGCGATCATCCCCATCATCATCATCGGCACGGCGGGCAGCAGCGACGCCGCCAGCGGCGACAGCCCAATACTCTGTCGTAACTGTTCGAGCAGCGGACTGACCGAAGTCATCAGGGGCCGCATATTCAGCCCGGCCAGCACCAGCGCCGCCAGCAGCAGCTTATTTTCTCTGTTCATCACACATCCGCAGCGTTAAAAGTTGTCAGCCTGACAGCAGACGGTACTATTTGGAAATAAAATATTACTCTGCCAGGTAGTGGGAAAATGAATCGTCAGCCGATGTTTACGCCGCAGCAACTGCTTAGCTTTGTGGCGGTGTGTGAAACTGCCAGCTTTACCCGCGCCGCTGATCGGGTGCATCTGTCGCAATCAACCGTCAGTCAGCAGGTACGGCGGCTGGAAGAGATGGTCGGTAAAGATTTGCTGGTGCGCTCGTCACATCAGGTTCAGATCACCGAAGAGGGCGAAAAATTGCTGGGCTATGCCCGCCGGATTATCGCCCTGAACGGTGAGGCGCACGACGTGCTGAGCGATCAATGGCGCGATGGCGTGCTGCGTCTTGGCGTACCGGAAGATTTCGCCGCACCGACGGCGGGCCTGCTGGCCGATTTCAGTCGCGATCATCCCCAGCTGCGACTGGATGTGATGAGCGGTATGCAGGTCGAGCTGCGCCGGGCCTGGCAACGTGAAGAACTCGATATCATGCTGATCAAGCAGACCTATGGCGAGCGTCCGCTGGCGTCGCGTCCGGAACCGCTGCTGTGGCTCGACAGCGCGGCGTCACCCTGTTTTGAACAGACGCCAGTGCCGCTGGTACTGTTTCCGCAGCTGGGATTGTACCGCGATGAGGTCTGCCAGACGCTTGATGCGCTGGGGCGCAGTTGGCGTATCAGCTACAGCAGCGCCAGTCTGGTGGCGCTTGCTGCCGCCAGTGCCGAAGGGCTGGGCCTGACCTTGCTGCCCGCCAGTTGCCGCCTGCCGCAACATCGGGTGCTCGGCAGCGAACAGGGACTACCGGTGATCGATAGCTTCGAGCTGGCGCTGTTCTGTCGTCAGCCACAGGAACCGTTGCAGCGTGAGCTGGCTGAAGCGCTGGTGGCATTTGGTCAGTTACGCTGGCAGTGAAATTTCCACTAGCCAGCAGTGGAAAATAACGCAGCAAAGCGGCCGGCCATTTGTCAGATTAACCGCTTACCCACATTGCAGGAGCCTCTGATGCCCACTTCCCCTTCGCCAGGCCGCCGTGACTTTCTCAGCCAGAGCGTGCGCTGGACCGCGGCAGGCGGTCTGCTGGCCGCCGGCTTTAGCCAGGCCAGCGTGACAGCCAGTGGCCCATCAACAGCCACGAAGCAGTCGACCGCCCTGCCGCATCAGGATCGCTATCTGCTGCGCAACGTGCGGCTGGAAGAGGGATTTGAACGCGAGGGCGACGAGATTATTGCCACCCGCACCGCGCTTTACGACATCAGCGTGCGTGACGGCAAAATTGATCGGCTGCAACCGGCAGGCCAGGGCGACGCTTCGCTGCCGGCGTGGGATGCGCATGGCGCGCTGCTGCTGCCCGCCACTCAGGATATGCATATCCACCTTGATAAGACCTTTTATGGTGGCCCATGGCAGGCACCACGTCCGCGTCAGGGCAAAACGATTATGGATATGATCGCCCGGGAGCAGGTGCTGATCCCACAGCTGCTGCCGCATTCTCAGGCGCGAGCCGAAGGATTGATTGCGCTGCTGAACGCCAAAGGCACCACCCGCGCCCGTAGCCATTGCAATATCGATCCGGTCAGCGGCCTGCAAAGCCTTGATCACCTGCAGGCAGCGCTGGCCAATCATCCCGCGTTTTCCTGTGAAATCGTAGCCTTTCCGCAGCACGGCCTGCTGCATTCTCAGGTTGATGGCCTGATGCGCGAAGCAATGCAGCGCGGCGTCCAGTACGTTGGCGGACTCGATCCCACTAACGTTGATGGCGCGATGGAAAAATCGCTGGATACGATGTTCCGGATTGCGCTCGATTATCAGCGTGGCGTCGATATTCATCTGCACGAAACTTCAGCGGCAGGCGTGGCGGCGATTCAGTACATGATCGATACCGTGGCCCGTAACCCTGCCCTGAAGGGCAAAGTGACCCTGAGCCACGGCTTTGCGCTGGCAACACTGGAAGGCAGCGCGCTGGCAAGGATGATTGAAGGGCTGGCTGAGCAGCAGTTCAGCGTCGCCTCGACTCTGCCGATCGGCAAACTCACCATGCCGATTCCGCAGTTACAGGCGGCCGGCATTAACGTAATGACCGGCACCGATAGCGTTATCGATCACTGGTCGCCGTTTGGCACCGGCAGCATGCTGGAAAAAGCCAATTTGTATGCGCAGCTCTATCGGGGATCGGATGAGTTTTCGCTGTCACGGGCGCTGGCGATTGCTACCGGTAATCAGCTGCCGCTGTCGGCAACAGGCGAGCGTCAGTGGCCGAAATCGGGCGATGAAGCCAGTATGATGCTGGTGGCGGCAAGTTGTTCTGCAGAAGCGGTGGCCCGTATTTCACCGGTGGTGGCGACTTTTTCACGCGGTAAAGCGGTATTTGCACTGGCCTCCGCCTGAAATAACAGAGCCTCCGGTTCGGAGGCTCTGCATTTACCTGAATGGACCCGCCTGTCAGGCGGTTTTAGCCCATTTATCATTCGACATCAGTTCCATTGCCAGCGCATATAAGCGACGATCTTCCTGATCACAGGGCTCATCTTCCGCATAACAGCCGATCATCGAAGCGATCTTATCGGCTGATAAGCTCTCTCCATGAACGTGCAGTGTCAGTACGGCGCGGCCTACTATTTTAAGCACATTCTCATGTGGTCCCTGGATGCTATTACTCAATGAAAATACCCTCTACCGGTCGTTGTACCAGGAATATGGCGCGCTAAATATAAAGCAATTAGCGCCAGATTTTTATCGGCATTAAGGGTGATATTTTTTAATGATTAATTCTTTTACTGGAGTTATTTTTAAGGAGTTATCTGATTAACAATGAAATAAATTTTTAAAAACGGCAGGTTATAAACTAATGACTGGCCTTGCTGGATAAACGCAACGGTAGTATTTTCTTTGACCATCGCCAAAGGATTAAAAAAAAACACCAATTCCGGTGTCACTTCGGTTAATTCTTATCCGATCTTCACCAGATTGTTTCATACTGCTTACCTCAAGGTTCCCGTTGCCGTCAGGCCGGCTTTCTGCCAGACTTGCGCGCGCAATAATGCCCTCCACTTTCAGCCTCAGAGGCCGCGCCCGTGACCGCTTTTTCTACCCTCAATACGCTTCCCGATAGCCAGCTCGATAACCTGCGCGAGATGGGCTATACCAGCATGACGCCAGTTCAGGCCGCCACGCTGCCCGCCATTCTGCAGGGTCGTGACGTGCGCGCGCAGGCAAAAACCGGCAGCGGGAAAACCGCCGCTTTTGGTATTGGCTTACTGCAACATATCGACAGTGCCCGGTTCCAGACCCAGGCGCTGATTCTCTGCCCGACTCGTGAACTGGCGGATCAGGTCGGCAACGTGCTGCGTCAGCTGGCACGCTTCACCCGCAACATTAAAGTTCTGACCTTGTGTGGCGGACAGCCGATGAGCGCCCAGCGTGATTCGCTGGTGCATCCACCGCATATCGTGGTCGGTACCCCGGGCCGTATTCTGGATCACATCAAACGCGAAAACCTGAAGCTGGAAAACCTGCGTACGCTGGTGCTGGATGAAGCTGACCGGATGCTGGAAATGGGCTTCCGCGACGATATGGAAACCATTATTGAGGCCACGCCCGCTTCACGTCAGACGCTGCTGTTCTCCGCCACCTGGCCAGAAGGCATCGCTGCCATCAGCAGTCGCTTCCAGCGCGATGCGCTGAGCGTAGTGACGGAAGAAGTCAGCGAACTGCCGTCGATTGAGCAGCAGTTCATCGAAGCCAGCCACGGTGAAAAGCTGTCGCTGCTGATAGCGCTGCTGAGCGAACGCCAGCCTGCGTCATGCGTGGTGTTCTGTAATACCCGTCGTGAATGCGATGAGATTGCTGCGGCGCTTAACGCGCGTGATATCAGTGCGCTGCCGCTGCATGGCGATCTTGAACAGCGCGATCGTGAACGGGTGCTGATCCGCTTCGCCAACGGCAGTGGCCGGGTGCTGGTCGCCACCGACGTGGCGGCCCGTGGACTCGACATCAAATCGCTGGCGATGGTGGTGAACTATCAGCTGGCCTGGGACCCGGAAGTGCATCTGCACCGCATTGGCCGCACCGCCCGCGCTGGTGAGCACGGCGTTGCGGTCAGCCTGGTTGCGGCTGATGAGATGGCTCGCGCCCATGCGCTGGAAGATTTTCTGCAGCAGAAGCTGCCGTGGATTTCCGCCAGCACGCTGAAAAAAGGCAGCAGCAAACCGTTGCCTGCCGCAATGATGACCTTGTGTATTGATGGTGGCCGCAAAGCCAAGATCCGTCCAGGCGATATTCTCGGCGCACTGACCGGTGAAGCAGGTTATCGCGCTGACCAGATTGGCAAGATTGTGCTGACGCCGACTCACGCTTACGTCGCGATTGATGCCGCGCAGGCGAAAGGTGCCCTGGTAAAACTGAAGCAGGGAAAAATCAAAGGCAAAGCCTGCCGGGCGATTCTGCTGAAGGATTAAAACAGGACGGGCGAGGCTGACAACGCCTCGCCCTGGTTATTACGGCTCGTCAATCTGAGTGACATGCAGCGTGGTTTGCTGCCCTTTGCCATGTACCTTGCCGCTGACGCGCACTTTGTCCTCAGCCGAATAGGTTTTACCATCAAAGGTTTTCTTCGGCGCAATGATCGGTAATGTGCCGGTGTTATCGCGGAACTGATAGGTATCGCCCTGCTCTTTCTTCACGATATAGCCTTCAAGCGTCACGTATCCGCCCTGACGGAAGTCGCGAATCTGATCGATGTGAGTCTGCCCGGTATCTTCCGATCCCTTATAGCCTGCATCCTCCTTGTGCTGCGGCGGCGGCGCTTCACCGCCCTTGTAGCCACCCTCATCGGCATACACGCCAGCACTCATTACCACCAACAGCGACGCTAAAATTACTTTTTTCATTTCACACTCCTGTATTGGAAAGGTGTCCATGTCGAACCTTCACCGTTAAGCCTGGCACAATAATTGGCGTCTGTTTTATTTCCCCCTTCTGTTCTCACCTTTTTCCATTTGCTGCCGATAACCTGTTCACACCCTATTTCACCAGCTGCGTTAAGGCAGAGGCAACGATGGATAATTTTCAAAAAGAGATTGATGAGAGAGCGAATCTCGCGTTATCGAACAAATTCGAACTGCTGCTGTTTCGCTTAGGTTCCGATCAGCTGAAAGGCAAGTCAGAACTGTTTGGCATTAACGTGTTCAAGCTGCGTGAAATCGTGCCGATGCCAACCATCACCAAAGCCGCGGGCATGCGCTCACCGCTGCTGGGTATGGCAAGCATTCGTGGCCAGTTCATCCCGGTGATTGATCTGCCGGCGGTGGCAGGCTGTGTGCCAGAAACCGGCCTGAATCTGCTGCTGGTGACCGAATATGCGCGCAACACCCAGGCGTTCGCCGTGGAGTCGGTTGAAAACATTGTGCGTCTCGACTGGAGCCAGGTGCATACCGCTGAAGCCGGGATTGGTGGCCGCAACATTACCAGCATCGCCTGTCTGGACAGTGATAAGCAGAGCAACGATCTGGCGATGGTGCTGGACGTTGAGCAAATTCTGTATGACATCATTCCTTCGGTGCGCGGTGTGGAACCTGAAGCCACCAAAGCGCGTGAATTCAACTATCGTCCCGGCGCCGTCGCCATTGTGGCGGAAGACTCGAAAGTGGCGCGCCAGCTGCTGGAGCAGGGTCTGAAGAGCATGGGAATTCCGTCGCTGATGTTTAACACCGGCCTGGAAGCGTGGGAAAAACTCAAGCTGATGAGCCAGGATGCGCAGGCGGCGGGCGAGTCAATTCACGACAAAATTGCCTTTGTGCTGACCGACCTGGAAATGCCGGAGATGGATGGTTTTACCCTGACCCGCAACATCAAGCGTGACGAAATTCTGAAACGGCTGCCGGTGGTAATCCACTCTTCACTGTCAGGCAGCGCCAATGAAGATCACGTCCGCAAAGTGGGTGCCGACGGTTATGTCGCTAAGTTCGAGTTAAACGAACTCTCCGACGTAATTTTTAACGTTCTCGAAGCAGCCCGCTAAGCGAATGCAGACCGACGCGCTGCCGTTCGGTCTGCCGCTCTGGCCTGTTTCGCACTGCGTCTTTACTACTTAGCCAGGAATTTTACCCATGCACAGCGAAACCTTACCTGTTACCTCCCGTCAAAACGTGCTGCGTGGCCGTTTACGCCAGCTTGCCTGGATTAGCGCCTTGTCTCTTAGCGCCCTGTTCTGGGTTGGCCTCTACTTGTTAGTTTTCTGATTTCTTTCATCCCTTACGGTCCAGGCTGCCAGTTTTGTGGCTGTCAGCCCAACCGAGCACATCCGGCCTTTCTGTTATCTCAAGGCAGTTTTGTTAAACACGATTAATCCATGCGGTTAATGGTGCGCTTTCCCCTGCCTGTTACTTCAAAAACATTAAAGGTAAAGCTTAACGCTCCGATAACAGTGTGCGCGAGATCACCCTTTTTTCGGCGGCACGACGCCGGGCACAGCAGGTGAATCGCGCACAGCAGCAAGGAACCTGATTGCTGATAACACAGTGATAAATAATAAAACGGGGAAAAAAGCATGGTCAGTATCAAGAATATGAAGGTGGGTATGCGGCTCGCCGCAGCCTTCGGTATTGTTGTGACGTTACTGATAGTCATTGGGGTGACATCCATAACGAAAATTAACAGCATCAACACCGCGATCGCCTCGATCGTGGACGATCGTTACGTAAAAGTGCGACTGGCATTTGATGTGCGCGATGGTGTCAACGATCAGATCAAATACCTGCGCGGCATCGTGATCGACACTAACCGGCCGGAAATGAACGTGAAACGTTACGGCCAGCTGGACGAAGCAACCCAGCGTACTAACGCCGCCATGAAAAAGATCGCCGACATTCAGGTTACGGCAGTCGGTAAGAAAAAAATTGCCGGTCTGCTGGCATCGGCCGAAGCCTTTGAGAAGGTCAAAACGGAGTTGGTTACGCTGGTGAAAAGCGGCAACTTCGACGCTGCCAGCGCCTACGTGCTGAAGTCGATGACCGCGACCCAGAACAAGTTCCTTGATGATGCTGTCGCATTTGCCAATTCACAGGATGCCCAGCTGCGTGGCGAAGGCCAGAGCATCGTGGCCAATGGTCAGTCAGCAATTACCATCACGCTGATTTTCTCTGCGCTGGCGATTCTGGCCTCAATTATGCTGGGCCTTTTCCTGACGCGTTCGATCGTGCGCCCGCTGGTGGCTGCGGTTGATGTTGCCGAGCGCGTTGCCGCCGGCGATCTGAGCTCAAAAATTCAGGTGACGTCACGCGATGAGACCGGCGTGCTGATGCAGGCGCTGCAACGGATGAACGATAATCTGCTCTCCATCGTCACCGAAGTACGTACCGGTTCCGATACGATTGCGGTGGCATCAAACCAGATCTCCAGCGGCAACCTTGATCTCTCTACCCGCACCGAGCAGCAGGCCAGCTCACTGGAAGAGACGGCGTCTGCCATGGAACAGATGACCTCAACCGTGAAGCACAACGCTGACAACGCCCGTGAAGCCAACCAGCTGGTCGCCAGCACCTCCAGCGTGGCGCGTGAAGGCGGTGTGGTGATGGAACAGGTGATTGAGAAGATGGAGGCAATCGCCCTGTCATCGAAGAAGATTGTCGACATTATCAGCGTAATTGATTCCATTGCCTTTCAGACCAACATTCTGTCGCTGAACGCAGCCGTTGAAGCCGCGCGTGCCGGTGAACAGGGCCGTGGCTTTGCAGTGGTCGCTTCTGAAGTGCGTAATCTGGCCCAGCGTTCAGCCTCGGCTGCCAAAGAGATCAAAGTGCTGATTGAAGATTCGGTCGCTAAGGTGGATGAAGGCAGCAAGCTGGTTACCCATGCCGGTTCTACCATTGGCGAAGTAGTCAACAGCGTGCAGAGCGTGGCAAACATCATGAGCGAAATCACCATCGCCAGCAGTGAACAAAGCAGCGGCATCAGTGAGATCAATATGGCGATTACCCAGATGGAAGCGGTGACGCAGCAGAACGCCGCGCTGGTGCAGGAAGCGTCCGCAGCTTCACAAGCTCTGCAGGATCAGGCTGAGCGGATGGCGCAGGCGATGAGCGTATTTAAAGTAGGACAGCTCTCGCTGAACGCAGCACACAGTGCCTGATACCGTGGCTGAGAAGTAGCGAAGTTTGTTTGTTCCAGCGGCCTGCTCCGGCGGGCCGTAACGTTGTTGCCCCGCAGCTGTTACAGCCAGACCAGCGTCTGCGCCTGGAGTTAATTTCTGTTGAACAGGGAAGCGATGACGTCAGGCCGTGCGCCAGCAACAGGCGGAGCCAGGGATAAGCAACAGAATAGCGTGAACATCAGAGCAAGCTGAGACTCAGGCAGAGGCAGAGGCAGAGGCAGAAGCAGAAGCAGAAGCAGAAGCAGAAGCAGAAGCAGAATGACAGAAACAAAAAAGGCTGCCATTGGCAGCCTTTCATTACAGTAAATGCAACAACGCTATAAAGCTCAGTTAGCCTTTAATCAGAGAGCGCGAGGCTGGCTCTGAAGTGCAATCCTCGCCGCGTTCACCTGAACAACGACAGATTTGCAGAAAATGCATTTCGCTCCATGCGGATTGGCTCTTGTAACATCAAAGTGTGATGTACGAAACTGTGAGCCATTACAGTGAGGACATTTAAATGTAATTTTCAGTCCTTAGAGACCAACAACGTTCGCAGCAGCTGGGCCTTTGGCGCCATTTTCTACTGTAAACTCAACTTGTTGACCTTCATCTAATGAACGGAAATCAGTGCCCTGGATTGCAGAGAAGTGTACGAATACATCTTTGCTGCCGTCCTGAGGAGAGATGAAACCGAAGCCTTTCTCTGCGTTAAACCACTTAACGGTACCGCGAATTTTGTTAGACATGCTTAAATCCTTAATATATCGAGCCTTCCGGCATAATGGCCTGAGAACAGATTTTAATCAGAACGTAAGAGAAGACTCAAAAAGAAGGGATGTCTCGCGACAAACTTAGAGATGAGAACTGCTTTGGATACTTACTTTGATAGTGTCTGTTAATCAAACCGACGATTCATTAGGCCACACTTCTTTAAGTGACGCAAGCGGCAATTGAAATTAATCGTCAGAAGCTGGTTGGTGCGAGTCGCATGCCCTTCTCTGCTGAACTGGAAAGAGATTGGTGCCACGCGCGCTAGCGATGTCGCCCTGAGCGGTAATCGGCGAGCGCGATCCTGCCTGAGGTTAACCGGCCAAACAGACCTAATAAGGAGGTAATAGAAGAAGAGGATCTGATAAAGAGAAAAACTGGTGCCGGTAAGAGGAGTCGAACCTCCGACCTTCGCATTACGAATGCGCTGCTCTACCAACTGAGCTATACCGGCAAACGGGCGGGATTAGCGGGGAAATACCTTAGAAAAAAAGCGGAAATGCGTCAAGAGAGGCGGCGTTCAACTGCGGATTTTCGCAGCAGCTCGCCTGACAGTCCGATGCCCGCGGCGCAGGCGTCAGACAAAAAAAGGCGAGGCCGCAGCCTCGCCCAAAAGTGGTGATCATCAATCGTAGTAAGGGACCTTGCGGTCAACGCCGTTGATATTGATCAGCACAAAACCGGTCGGCGCGGTTTTATTGGCCGGGGTGCCCGCCGCCGTTGCGAGAGTCACCACCCCTTTTTCATTGGCACCAATGCCGGCCAGTCCGTTATGCATGCCGAAGCGTGCGGCCGGTTTCAGCGTCCCTACTTTGGTAATGTCAGTCACCACCGACATATCAGACTGGAACAGCGAGCAGGAACCGGTATCAAAACGGGTCGGACCGGTGGTCTTCAGGTTGAACATGGTTTCGCCACTGTTGGCCCGCAGCTTGACCCAGACCACCGCATAGGTGGTGCCGACCCGGCCGTAACGGATATCCATCACCGAAGGCTGGCCCATGTGATACGCATCCGCCCATACCGTCTCCAGTCGCTGCAGATTAATCAGCGTTCTGCCGGTCCCCGGCAGGTTGACCGGCGACCCTGCCGTGCCGGAAGGCGTGGTCGCATCCGCTTTCCCGATCAGTTCCATCACCCATGCCTGATTAGGGTTCGGGAAATAGAGCTGCCCCAGCCGGTACCAGTTATCGGTATCGGTGTTGTTCACCACCTTATAGCCGCTGAAATAGCCGACCCGCAGTGAACCGGTCAGGAAGCTGCCGTGGTTTTCATCACGGCGATAACCGTATTCAAAGGTCGATAGCCATTTCCCGGCGGCCAGGTCGTTAGTGATTTTTGCGCCCGCCTGCAGGTTAATCTGACGCATGATGACGCGGGCATTGTTGAGGTTGAGCGGCGTCCCGCAATCTTCAATGTTCAGCGTATCAATGGTCCAGCCACCATCCGACAGATCGCCCGGATTGCGGGTATGCTCAATCCAGACGTTACGCAGGATGCCCTGCGTCATGCGCGGCATATAGAGCGTGGCATCGCCGTAGCCGGACTGGAAGTTCGCGTTACTTAACTCAATCGCGGTTGAGTGGTCCCAGACGCCATTGGGTGAGTTCGACCAGCCGACGTCAAACACCCGTGAAAAGGTGCTGGTGGTGTAGATCTGATCGAACTTACTGTCGAGCGTATCCTGCAGCTTAAACACCGTGCCGCCAGTGCTTTGCGCCCGGAAGCAGCTGATATTGACGGTTTGCCCTTCGATACAGGTGTTTTCGAAGAACGGCTGATTGTTGCTGCACTGTTCGGGTAAAATAGTGACTTTGGCGGTGGTATCGGCGCTGGCCTGCCCGTTCCAGACGATGCCTTTGATGGCAGTCCGGCGCGCCTTTACTTTAAACACCGTATTGGCGCTTTTATCGGAAATAATCGTGGTGCGCGGCAGTGAGCCGAGTTCCAGATCGTCCCCTAACAGGCCGAAGAACGGGATTTCGGTATCGCTGAGATCGATAGGCGAAATCAGGAAGCGGCCACCGGGAAAACGAACCGGCAGCGCTTTCACGTAGGTGTTATAGGTCTGCGTCCACGCCAGCATCCGCTTAAACGCGTCGGTATCATCAGTTACCCCATCCCCTTTCGCGCCAAAGTGCAGAATATTCACTTCAGTAGGATCGTTGATGGTGCGTTTCCAGTAAAAACCGTTGCCGATAGCGACCGTACCGCCATCATCTTTCAGTGGGGTAGTACTGAGGAAACCAACAAAGTCTGCGCCGCCACGGAAGCTCGAGTCTTTGTCGTAATAGCGTTTCAGGATCGCAATTTCACCTGATTTTGATGGGGGAGTCGTACGCAGTTCAGCAAAAGAGTTAACTTCGATCATAGTATCCTCCTCAGGATAACTTAGATAAGTCGCTGATTATCAGCAGGTTACTTAGCAGAGGCCGGGTGGCCGCAGAGGGTGTCCCACATGTCGTTGTGGGTGTTAATAGCGCGCACGGTGCGAACGTCCATCTTTTGTGCGTCATCGCCGTAGGTATAAAGAGGGGAAAACAGAACGCAGGCTGAATCGGTTATCGCGACCGGTTCAGGGTTGGTGGTATTTCGACTGCTGCAGCTTGTCGCGAGCAGCAGCGTCATCAAGGTTGTGATTGTCAGTCGCCACACGGTTGGCCTCCTCACGGTTATGTTGTTGCTGCTGCGCGACCGCTTCGACGCGGGACGCCTGTTGTTGTGCGTTTTCGACGTCAGAACGCGCTTTTTGCTGCACTTTGCCGATTTTTTTCCCACCGAAATAGCTGGCACCCAGCGCGGCAATGATGCCGGCCAGCGCCGCGATCCAGTGCCAGCCGCCGCCGAGTAACGTGGTTAACAGCGTCATGATTTGGTTACCTCCGCCCGCTGCTTCTCATTCAGCAGGTTTTTCTGACGAACAAATTGGGCAATCACCCCCATCGCCACCATGAAAGCGCCGACCAGCCCAAGGTAGTTGTGCGGCAGAATCGCTTTGACGTCTTCCGGCAGTACGCTCCAGGCATCGACGGCGGCGGAGGGAAAGGATTGCGCCCAGGCGCTGAGCATCGATCCCAGCGAGGCGAGCCAGACCGACCAGGTTTTGAATAACAGACGGGCGTGGGAGACAAACTGCAGAGTGGTAAAGCGCTGCAGCAGCAGCAGAATGATGATCGCGGTCAGCACGGCAATCAGGAACATCAGCCATCTCATAGCAGCCCCCTGTACACCGCATAGGTGCCGCTACGCATCACTTCAGCATGGCGCCGGGCCCGTCCTGGTGTCTGACGAGCCCACAGGCTGTTCATCATCGCGTCTGCGGCCTCGTTGAAGTTCTCACTGGCAATGGCGGTAAGCATGTTTTTAAACTGCATCACACCATCGACCCCCAGCTGATAGGCCATGCTCAGCAGCACATCAGTGCGGGCGTCATTGCACTTCGCCAGCGCATTACGCAGCAGCTCCCGGCTCTGCATGTCCTGCACCTTGCCTTCCAGAATGCATTGCTTCCACACATCCCCGACGCGGCGCGGAACGCGGAACGCATAGTTACTTAGCGATGCGCCTTTCGGGCCGATACGAATCCCTCCCGCGACCGTCGGGAAGCCCAGCGTGTCGAGATAAGGCACGTCGGCATAGCCCTCTTCAAAATTCAGCATTGCAATTATCTGGCTCATAACGATTCCTCAATGACGGGTCAGAGCAACTCAGCCCTGTGAAAAAATACATAACGTCCGCTGATCAATGCCCCTCACACCTTCAGCCGCAGACAGGGATGACCCTCCAGCGAAACTGAACAGTAAATAACCGGATTGCGGCCAGTGAAAAATGGAGGTAACAGGAATTGAACAGGGAGACAGAACGGGAGATTTCTGACGCTAATCAGCGCACTGCGTAGAGATGCACATGCGGCAGACAGCAATTGTCGAAGCTGGGCGTTTCCTGATTTTTGGCGCGAGGCGCCGTTATTGCACGATCAACGCGCGGGGTGACCTGACGCTGGCAGATTTGCTCTGCACGCCGCAGGGTGGGTGTTTCGGGTGGGAAGTTTAGTGCCTGGTCGATGCTCTGTTTCAGGCTGCTGAGAGGTTGGCGCCGCCGATGGCGACGAGTACGTGCGTTGCCCATAAAAACGCTTTTGCCATAGTGAATTATCGCCATAACTCCTCCTGTGAATGAGTCTTTGGCGATGGGGTGGCAGGCGCGAGCTTTCGGCGAACCGAACGGGCCCGAATGTCGCGATTCACGCTCGCACACTCACCGCCCGGCTGCGTGAGCAGCCAGGTGGAAAGTAGGCGAAGGGGAATAAACGGCATCTGACGACGCTGCATTTTGCGCATCCACCCCATCCCAAAGTTCACTGACTTTTGGGTGGTTTGATTCGCGCTTGTGCAGCGCCTCAATTGTTTAAGAGCGGGTCGTCCCTGAAAGAACTGCTTCGTTCATCCATGTTCAAATTATTAACAGGTTCTTATGCTTTATCAAACACTGTTGGTTAATTTTTTATTTACCGCTGGTTAAATTTTTGAATTTATGTCGATTATTTTTTTGCAGGCTGGCGGTCTCGCCCGCTGACAGCGCGCTTAACCGAGGATCTGATAGTGTCGTGCCTGGCTCATGATGACTTTCGCCAGTACCTTCAGGCTGGCCACATCATCATGGTTGAGATACCAGGTTTCATAGCGCTTATTATCTGATATTACTGCAATTTTCTTATGCTGTAGCTGCAGGCGCTTCAGGTAGAGCTGCTCGTCGAGGGTGAAAATGTAGATGCCATCACCGTCAAACATCCGCACGCTGATGTCGACAAACAGCTGATCGCGCGGAGCAAAGGTGTCGGCCATCGAATCGCTGTTGATGGCGATCAGACGGATATTTTCTGCCGGCCGGCCGTTGAAAAGCACCCGCGCCTCATCCTGACCATACTCAATGGCCTGGATGGTTTCGACAAACTCATCGCGCGCAGGCAGACCCGCCGCACTTTTCTGGCCGATGTCGAGGCTATCAACGCGAAAGACGTTTTTATGGCCGGTCAGCGCGCTTAACGTCACCGGTTCAGCCGGATGATCCATCCCGTACTGCAGCCACTCCACTCTGACGCCAAGCAGCTGACTCAGGGCCAGCAGATTGCCCCCATCGGGCACTGACTGGGCGTTGAACCACTTCCACACTCCCGGCGTTGAAATCTTGCAGCCTTGCTGTTGCAGGGCCTTAGCAACCTGTTTGTTTCGTCCATGTCCGACAATGCCGGCACTCTCACAGGCCGCAATCAGCCTGGCGGTGAAAGCTTGTCTTGTACTTTCTTTTTTAACCATTAGTTAATAATCAGCCATAGAGGAGGTACTGGATGTTATTTTCATTATTGCTACCAGTTCATTTTATATTACCGTCCGTTTACTACCTAACCGCTTTATCAAGCATTTCTAATTATCATTATCCCCTGCCGTTTGCAGCTGAACAAAAAATATTGCCTCAGGCCGCGTGCAGCCCCGGCTTTCAGGAATCTTCCGTAAGGAATTGCGTGAAATTCAGCCAGCTTTTTTAGCTGAAACGACCCGGCAGCGACGAAAAATTATCTTACAGGCGAGAAACTCCAGATATAACTGGACCTAAAGTGGCAGCTAAAAAAAAACGGGAGTCTGTAAAAGACTCCCGTTTTGTTAAAAAAAAGGGGGGATTATGGCCGCAGCGTGTCGTCGCCCCAGGCAATCCATTTGTAGGTAGTTAGCGCCTCTAATCCCATCGGACCCCGTGCGTGCAGCTTCTGGGTACTGACAGCGACTTCTGCCCCCAGACCAAACTGTCCGCCGTCGGTAAAGCGGGTGCTGGCGTTAACGTAGACCGCAGAGGAGTCGACCTGACGAACAAAGCGCGTGGCATTGCGGGTGCTGCGGGTCAGAATGGCATCGGAATGCTGGGTGCCGTGCGTCCGGATATGGTCAATCGCCTGATCCATATCCGCCACCAGCTTCACGTTAAGATCGAGCGACAGCCATTCATCATCGTATTGCGGCAGACTGACCGGCATCACCTGCGCCGGACCCGCCTGCAGCTGCGTCAGCACGTTACTGTCAGCATGCAGCACAATATTTTCCTGCGCCATCCGGGCGCTGAACGCTGGCAGGAAACGGTCGGCAATCGCCTGATCCACCAGCAGCGTCTCCAGCGAATTGCAGGCGCTGGGGCGCTGCTTCTTGGCATTGACGATCACCTCAAGCGCCGGTTCGATCTCCATGGTGTCGTCGATGTAGATATGGCATACCCCGATTCCGCCGGTGATCACCGGAATGGTGGAGTTTTCGCGGCACAGTTTATGCAGCGCCGCGCCGCCGCGCGGAATCAGCATATCGACATAGCGATCCAGCTTCAGTAGCTGATTCACCAGTTCACGATCGGGATTTTCGATCGCCTGGATGATAGCCGTCGGCAGACCGTGCTGCTGCAAGGCGTTCTGGATGACCCGCACCGTGGCGGCATTGGTGCGCCACGTCTCTTTACCGCCGCGCAGAATCGCCGCATTACCGGTTTTCAGGCACAGGCTGGCGACATCCACCGTCACATTGGGACGCGCTTCATAAATCACCGCCACCACGCCGAGCGGCACACGGCGACGTTCGATACGCAGTCCGCTGTCGAGCTGACCGCCATCGATCAACTGCCCAACCGGATCGGCCAGCTGACAAACCTGACGAACGTCACTGGCGATGCCGCTCAGCCGCTGCGGATTCAGCGTCAGCCGATCTAACAGTGCCGCGCTCATGCCATTCTGACGCGCCTCGGCTAAGTCCTGTTCATTGGCGGCCAGAATGTCGGCGCTTTCGGCTTCCAGACGATCGGCAATGGTCATCAGGACCTGATTTTTCTCTGCGGTCGACAGATCGGCCACGCGATATGCTGCCGCGCGGGCCGCTTTACCCATCTCTTCAAGCATTGTCTGCTCCTTAACTGACGATCATGTCGTCGCGGTGAACCGCCACCGGGCCATATTCATAGCCGAGGATCTCACTGATCTGCTGGCTGTGGTGACCGGCAATCATTCGCATCGCATCGCTGTTATAGCGTGACACGCCGTGGGCGATATCGCGTCCCTGCAGGCTGCGGATACGGATGACTTCACCGCGGGAGAAATTGCCCTGAATGGCGCGGATCCCTTTCGGCAGCAGTGAACTGCCACGTTCAATAATCGCGGCCAGCGCGCCATCATCCACCGTCAGTTCGCCCGCCGGCGGTGCGCCGAATATCCAGCGTTTACGGTTTTCCAGCGGCGACTGCTGAGCATGAAACAGCGTGCCGACGGGTTTGCCGTCAATCACATCGCCGATCACCCCGCTGCGGCCGCCTGAGGCGATGATCACATCAATACCGGCACGGCAGGCGACATCGGCCGCCTGAAGCTTGGTTGACATGCCGCCGGTGCCCAGCCCGGAAACGCTGCCGCCGGCTAATGAGCGTAACGCATCATCAATCACATGCACGTCGCCGATCAGCTCAGCGTCGGGATTATTGCGCGGATCGGCGGTGAACAGCCCCTGCTGATCGGTCAGCAGCAGCAGCTTGTCGGCCCCGCCAAGCATCGCGGCCAGCGCCGAGAGGTTGTCATTGTCGCCCACTTTAATCTCGGCGGTCGCCACGGCGTCGTTCTCATTGATCACCGGTACGATGTGGTTATCCAGCAGCGCCCGCAGCGTGTCGCGGGCATTCAGGAAACGCTCGCGATCTTCCATATCCGCGCGGGTCAGCAACATCTGGCCGATGTGGATACCGTAGATAGAGAATAACTGTTCCCACAGCTGGATCAGACGGCTCTGCCCCACCGCAGCCAGCAGCTGCTTTGAGGCGATGGTCGGCGGCAGTTCGGGGTAGCCCAGATGTTCGCGTCCGGCCGCCATCGCGCCAGAGGTCACAATCACAATGCGGTGGCCTGCAGCATGTTGCTGCGCACACTGGCGAACCAGCTCCACCATGTGCGCCCGATTCAGCCGGCGTGATCCGCCGGTGAGAACGCTGGTACCCAATTTGACCACTAAGGTCTGACTGCCACTCATATTTCCTGCCGTAGTGAAAAATTTTTACGAAAGGACGTTTTAACAGGAGTCGATAAGGAAGCCAACAGCCAGCGGGGGAAAAGCACGATTTTACGCGGACAAGGGCGTAGACCAAAAGTTCACGATTAACAAGAAATCACGAAAAGTGTCATAAAAAGTTCATCACCGCCCGGTAAAAAGTCGGTGTTTTACAAAAACTTTCATAACTTTTTGACGTACACATCGGGATTGATAGCAAATGAAGAAAAGCACACTGGCAATGATCATCTCCGCTCTGGCGCTGGCGTCGACCGCACAGGCTGCCGAAGTCTATAACAAAGATGGCAACAAACTGGACTTTTACGGCAAAGTTAAAGCTGAACACTACTTCAGCGATAATGCCGGCTCAGATGGCGACAAATCCTACGTGCGTATCGGCTTCAAAGGCCAGACGCAGATCAACGACCTGATGACCGGTTACGGTCAGTGGGAATATCAGTACAACGTCAATAACTCCGAAGGCAGCGATGCCAACAACGGCAACAAAACCCGCCTCGGTTTTGCCGGCCTGAAATTTTCACAGTATGGCTCGGTCGATTACGGTCGCAACTACGGCGTACTGTATGACGTAGAGTCCTGGACCGACGTGTTCCCGGAATTTGGCGGTGACGGCACCGCGCGTTCTGATAACTTTATGACTCAGCGCGCCACCGGCGTCGCAACCTACCGCAACAATAACTTCTTCGGCCTGGTGGATGGTCTGAAATTTGCGCTGCAGTATCAGGGCAAAAATGACGCCAGCAGCGCCAACAGCCGTACCGACATCAACCGCCAGAACGGCGATGGCTACGGTGCGTCACTCGGTTACACGCTGGGCGATAGCGGCGTGAGCCTGATGAGTGCCATCACCTCATCTGACCGCACCAACCAGCAGCAGGCACGTGCTTACGGCGGCGGTGACCGTGCGGATTCCTGGGGTGCAGGCGTCAAATATGATGCAAACAGCATTTACCTGGCCGCTATCTATACCGACACCCGTAACATGACGCCAATCAGTGGTACCAACCGCAACACCGGTGCCGCAGTGGCCGGTGCCGCCAACAAAGCGCAGAACATCGAGCTGGTGGCGCAGTATCAGTTTGATTTCGGCCTGCGTCCTTCTATCGGTTACGTGCAGACCAAAGGCAAAGATATCGAAAACGGTATCGGCGATGCGGATCTGGTGAAATATATCGACGTGGGCGCCACCTATTACTTCAACAAAAACATGTCCGCCTTTGTTGATTACAAAATTAACCAGCTGGATGACGATAACGCGCTGTCAATCAACAATGATGACGTGGTTGCCGTGGGCATGACCTACCAGTTCTGATATCTGTCGGGCCGGCTCCGTCCCTGTTGATTGCTGTGGCGGCGGCGGGCCCGCAGTGCGTTACCCTCAATGTGAAGTGTGTCTGATAAAAAAAGGGCGAGTTTTTCAACTCGCCCTTTCTTATTGCTGAACGCTGTAATCAGGCACTCAGTTTCACCGGTTTCTCATCGAAATCGCTGGCCGGAATCAGATCAAGCTCAAATTCGTGCAGCATCGCTTTCAGACGGGTATGAAAGTTACGTAAGGTCTCTTCCACCCGCGCCGTATTTTCTTTGCCTTTAACCGTCGCCACAGACCAGTCGCCCTCTTTATCGAACAGACCGATATGGTAGACATAGGTAAAGTGATCGGCCTGTGCTTCCAGCTCCATCCACCAGCCCCAGAATTCACGCAGTTCCGGTGCCGGTTTCACATTGACGCAGGCAGCCAGGCAGTCGAAAAAGAAACGGGTTTCACCACATTTCCCATCGCGGATATACGGTCCCAGCTCAGTGAAGCGCTTAAGCAGGCGACTGCGGGGGTGACCACTCGGTAACGTCATGCTAATTCTCCATAGGTTTTGACCGATATCGATCCTCAATCATCCGGACTGTCGCGCCCGCTTCACGCCACGTCACTGGCATCAATCGCCAGGGGTCAGCGAAGCGCGCTGCAGCAGCCCGCAATAATTCAGGTAGTAGTTGTAGCAAATACTGTAAATTTTGCCAGTTACCTTTTTAAACGCTTCTCCAGCCAGTCGCAAATTTCATTTAGCGCCCGATCAAAACTGGCCATCATCGGCTTCACCGGAATCAGCAGCGCTTTGCCCTCCGCCGAGGAGTTGGCGATCAGTTTGCTCTCCTCTTCCGGGCTGAACAGATCGTTCTGCCAGTAGCCTGACAGCATCGGCGTCGGGGTACGCCGGCCCAGCAGCCCCTGGGTTTTCAGCGAATAGCGGTTGAGCTCGGTACGTAACGCGCTGTCAGACGAGGACGCCATGCCGAGCCGGCTTGCCAGCATATCCATGTACATATCCGGGATCTCATCCTGCAGCGCAGTCTGGGTCAGCAGCGCATGCACAATCGGGCCGAGACAGGCGACCGCCCGCAGCCGTGACGACTCAAGGTAAGCCAGCCGTACCGCCACGTTGGCACCAAAGCGATAGCCAAACGCCGCCACGCGGGTGTGATCGATCCACGGCACCGTTTCCAGCTGACGCAGCACCTGCTGATGTAAAAAGCTGGTGTCCTGATTCAGCGTCCACTTCACCGAGTTGCCGACCGACGGTACATCAATGGTCAGCATCGCAATGCCGCGCGGCGCAAGATAGTCATGGAACAGCCGGTAATGATCGCTTTGTAGCGAGTCGAGTGCGCCACAAAACAGGACGGTCGGATAAGGGGCATCGACGCCTGACGGCATATGCAGGAAACCGCTCACCGGACTGCCGCCGCTGATGGCGAAAGTCAGCGGCTTCAGCTCACCCGGCAGCCGCTGCGTCGCCTCTTCGTAGGCACGGTTAGCCAGCGTCTGGGCCTGGTCGGCCAGCTCATCGCCTTTGATATAGGGATAGGCAGCCACGCTGTAGAGATGGGCAGCATGCAGCCAGTACTCGCCCGCTTCGCTGTCGTCGCTGCACTCCAGCGCTTTCTGCTGCCAGAAGCCCGCCTGGCGGCACCATTCGAAATTCCAGTTGCCGCCGCGAAAACCGATCACGGTGTCCAGCAGCGTCTCGTCGGTATGCTCAACGTCGCTGATGGCGATGCGCGCCAGCACTTCGCTGATCTCCTGCGGCGTCAGACCGCGCCAGGTCCACATCAGCTTATTCAGCATGCGATACCAGCCGCGCTGGCTGTCGCCATCAAGGGCGGAGTGCACGTCCGGGGTCGCGTGATGCTGGCGACGCACTAAAGAAGAGGTTTCAGGATGTTTAAAGCGTGGTTTGAACAACTCTTCGCTGAGATTTTTGCTCGACATACTCACTTCTCCTGCGGCATAAAACGGCGATAGCTTAGTGTACTGTACGCCAAATCAGGGTGCGAGGTGCAGAAAGCACAACGCCCGGAAAACCGGGCGTTGTTTAGGGAAGATTAATCAGTTTTTAACAATCGGCGGGATGTAGACCACGCCCATGTCCCACGGCTGCTCAATCCAGGTGTTCTGCGGAATGTCGACGATGTAATCATCGACCAGCTGGCGGCCAGCTGGTTTGGCAAAAATGGTGCAGAAGCGGGCTTTCGGGTACATCTCGCGGATCGCCTGCGCTGTTCCGCCGGTATCCACCAGGTCGTCAATGACGATGAAGCCTTCGCCATCACCTTCGGCGCGCTTCAGCACTTTCATTTCGCGCTGATGATCGTGATCGTAGCTGGAGATGCAAACGGTATCGACATAGCGAATCCCCAGTTCACGCGCCAGCAGCGAAGCCGGTACCAGACCGCCGCGGCTGACCGCGATAATGCCTTTCCACTGTTCAACAGGAAGCAGGCGCTGAGCCAGTTTACGGGCATGAATCTGTAGCATGTCCCAGGTAACGACGTATTTTTCGCTCATAGAATAGGAATCCCAGCCAACCGCGGTGGCTTAAAAATGTGCAACGGGGAAAAGGTTGCGCGAGATTATAAGGAGTTGACGCGCTAAAAACCAGCACCCGCGCGTCGGTTGCGGCTTTTTAGCGCGTCTGAGTGCGCACCCGGGGAAAAACAGTGATATTCTCAGGCCATCTCGCCAGATTCTCTGGCGGCGATCTTTCACTGGAAACTCGCGATGTCCGGCTGGTCCGGCGCACTGACACAGGAGACTTGTCGTGTCTGAATTGTCTCAACTCTCTCCACAGCCACTGTGGGATATTTTCGCTAAGATTTGCTCCATTCCTCATCCCTCTTTTCATGAAGAAGCGCTGGCGAGTTACATCGTCGGCTGGGCCAAAGAGCAAGGCTTCTGGTGTGAGCGCGATCAGGTCGGCAATATCCTGATTCGTAAACCCGCCACCGCCGGGATGGAAAACCGCAAGCCGGTCGCGCTGCAGGCCCACCTCGATATGGTGCCGCAGAAGAATAACGATACCGTACACGACTTCACCAAAGATCCGATTCAGCCGTGGATTGACGGCGAATGGGTCAAAGCGCGCGGCACCACGCTGGGGGCTGACAACGGCATCGGTATGGCATCGGCGCTGGCGGTACTGGCTGACAGCAGCCTGACCCACGGCCCGCTGGAAGTGCTGCTGACCATGACCGAAGAAACCGGCATGGATGGCGCTTTTGGTCTGCAACCCAACTGGCTGCAGGCCGAAATCCTGATCAACACCGACTCGGAAGAAGAAGGTGAGATCTACATGGGATGCGCGGGAGGTATCGACTTCGTTACCACCCTGCCACTGACCCGTGAAGCGGTGCCTGCCAGCTTTGAAACCCTGAAGCTGACGCTGAAAGGGCTGCGCGGTGGCCACTCCGGTGCCGACATTCATATGGGCCTCGGCAACGCCAACAAGCTGCTGGCGCGTTTCCTGGCGGCGCACGCTGCCGAACTGGATCTGCGTCTGCTGGCGTTCAGCGGCGGTACGCTGCGTAACGCCATTCCGCGTGAAGCCTTTGCAACCGTTGCAGTCGACAGCCACCAGGCCGATGCGCTGAAATCTGCTGCGGCGCATTTCCTGACCGCCATCCAGAACGAGCACGGCATTAAAGAGCCGAACATCGCGCTGGTCACCGAACCGCTGGCGCATCAGGGTGAAGCATTAACCGCCGACAGCCGCGATCGCTTCCTTAATCTGCTGAACAGCACGCCGAACGGCGTAATCCGTAACTCAGACGTCGCCAAAGGCGTGGTCGAAACGTCACTGAATATCGGCGTGGTGACGATGGAAGCGGATAAAGCAGAAATCAACTGCCTGATCCGTTCACTGATCGACACCGGACGCGATTATGTGGTGCAGATGCTGACCTCGCTTGGCCAGCTGGCAGGCGCGCAGACCAAAGCGAAAGGCGGCTACCCAGGCTGGCAGCCAGACGCGGACTCGCCGATCATGGCGCTGACCCGTCAGACCTATATCGCGCTGTTCGACAAAACGCCAAACATTCAGGTGATTCACGCCGGTCTGGAGTGCGGTCTGTTCAAAAAACCGTATCCACAGATGGATATGGTGTCGATCGGTCCGACCATTACCGGTCCGCACTCACCGGATGAGCAGGTACACATTGAAAGCGTCGGCCTTTACTGGAAATTGCTGACCACCTTGCTGAATGTGGTGCCAGAAAAGTAATCTCACCGCAAAAAGTTTAACCAGGCTTCGGCCTGGTTTTTTTATGCCCGCCGTGCCGCAACAGCATAATTCACCACCCCGAACGCCCTTCCCCGCCTGAATACGCCACGCTTTCACGCTTCGCTGGTTTTAGCCGCCGTTATGTCCAGATGTCTGGATGGCTAATACCGTTTCGTGCTAGCTTATGCGCTTTCGGTCGTTGCCGCGCCTGAAGCTTCAGGAAAAAATGCGGCCAGTGATTCTTCAGGAGAATGGTGACATGGCTGCGTTAAACCGCCTCGAGATGCGTAACATCTCCATCGCTTTTGGCGGATTTGCCGCACTCTCATCGGTAGATTTCGTCAGTGAAGGCCACTCTGTTCACGCGCTGACCGGCGCGAATGGCGCAGGAAAATCGACCCTGATGGCGGTGCTGTCCGGCGCCCACAGTCACTACAGCGGCGAGATCCTGCTGGATGGCGTTCCGGTCACCCTCCGCAGCCCGCGCGACGCAAAGCAGTTGGGGATTCATCTGGTTCAGCAGGAAGTTGATGTGGCGCTGGTGCCACAGCTCAGCGTGGCGGAAAACATACTGCTGGATCGGCTGGCGGAACCAGGCCACCGCTACCGCTGGGGTGAGATACGTCGTCAGGCGCAAGCCTTACTGGCGCAGCTCGAGGTGACGCTGGACGTCAATCGGCTGGTCGAACGCTGCACCCTCGCTGAAAAGCAACAGATCCTGCTGGCGCGTGCGCTGTCGCATCATTGCCGCTTTCTGATTCTGGATGAACCCACCGCCCCGCTCGACCAGCATGAGAGCGAGCGGCTATTCACCGTGGTGCGTCGCCTGCAGGCCAGCGGTATCGGCGTGATATTTATCTCTCACCGGATTCACGAACTGAAAGCGATTTGCGATCGCCTGACGGTGCTGCGCGATGGCCGGCTGATTGAGAGCGGCCCGATGGCTGCGCTAAGCGGTGAGCAGATTGTGGAAAAAATGCTTGGGCATCAGCTCACCGACATCTATCCCGCCCGGCGTGAACCACAGCCGCAGCCGCAGCCGCTGCTGCTGGCGGTCGACGGACTGCATGATGAACACCTGCTGCAGGATATCTCGCTGCGGCTGCATCAGGGCGAAATTCTCGGCATCGCCGGACTGGCCGGTGCCGGAAAGACCGAACTGTGCAAAGCGCTGTTTGGTGCCAGTAAAAGCCGCATCAGTCGGGGAGAGCTGCACGGCCAGCCGTGGCAGCCGCGCTCCCCGCACGATTCGGTCAGCCGGCGCATGGCGCTGGTGCCGGAAGAGCGGCGTAAAGAGGGCATCTTTATTGATGAATCGGTGGCGATGAATCTGAGCGTCAGCGCGGACGACAGTTTCTCGCGCTGGAGCCTGTTCGGCCATCGCCAGGCGTGGCGCTGGGCAGAGGCCATCATTCAGCGACTTCAGGTGCGGACTACCGGTCCGGCCCAACCACTGCGCCGCCTCTCCGGGGGGAATCAGCAAAAAGTGGCGATTGGCAAATGGCTGCGTAACAACGCCGACGTGCTGATTTTCGATGAGCCGACCAAAGGCGTCGATATCAAAGCCAAAACCGAACTGTTCACTCTGATCGACGGTCTGGCGCGCGAAGGCAAAGGCATTATCTACGCGTCAGGTGAATTTTCTGAACTGGTCGGCTTATGCGACCGGATTTGTGTGCTCTGGGATGGACGCATTGTGGCTGAACTGGCCGCGCGCGATGTCACTGAAGAGACGCTTTTGCTTTATTCCACCGGAGGAACCCCTGCGTGAGCAGCAAAGAAACCAGCCTGAATCTGCCATCATCTTCATGGCGTCATCAACTGTTCGACTTCCTTTATAAATGGGGCATGTTACTGACGGTAGTGATCCTGATCGCCGCCTTTGGCCTGGCCTCAGACAGTTTTCTCGAACCCAACAACATCATCAATATTTTGCGATCGATTGCGATTGTTACGGTCATCGCGGTCGGCGTATCGATCTCACTGACTGTCGGCGGCTTCGATCTTTCGGTCGGCTCGACCGCTTCGCTGGCCAACGCGCTGGTGATTTCGCTGTTTGTCTGGCACGGCCTCGACACCACCGAAGCGATCCTGATTACCCTGGCGCTCTGCAGCCTGGTCGGGCTGTTTAACGCCTTTCTGATTGTCATCCTGCGGATCCCCGACATGCTGGCCACGCTGGCGACGCTGTTTGTGATTCAGGGTGTGGCGATGACCTACAGCTTTGGCGGCTCGATCACGGAAAACATGGTGTTGCCGAGCGGCGATATGGCGGAAGGCACTATCCCGGCGGCGTTTGGCCTGCTGGGTCAGGTGCCAGCCATCGTGATCATTATGCTGGTGGTAACGGTCGTGGCCCAGCTGGCGCTGTCGCTGACCAAACATGGCCGCCGGATGTATGCCCTCGGCGGCAATCCCGAAGCGGCGCGACTCTCCGGTATCCGCACTACCCGCTATCGCGTGCTGGCCTATGTGATCGCCTCGCTGCTGGCCGGACTGGGCGGCATTCTGCTGGCCTCACGTATTGGTTCATCACAGGTTAACGCCGGTGGCGGCTACCTGATGGATGCGGTGGCGGCGGCGTGGATTGGCTTCTCGCTGGCGGGATCGGGCAAACCGAATGCGCTCGGCACGCTGGTCGGCGCGGTGATCCTCGGGGTATTGCAGAACGGCCTGGTGATGCTCTCCGTCCCCTATTACGCCATGGACATTATTAAAGGGCTGGTGCTGGCTTTGGCACTGGCAATCACCTATATCCAGCGCCGCTGAGGCGCACTGACCGGAGTTGATAATAATGCAAAAAATAACGCTCTCGCTGCTGGCCCTGAGCCTGCTGAACGCCAGCGCCGCTTTCGCGGAGACCGTTACCCCGGTGCCCGCGGCTATCGCCAGTCACGACGGCCCGATCCGCATCGCGGTGATCCGTAACCTCGGTTCTGACGATAACACCACCCAGTTTGTCGCAGGTGCGATTCAGCAGGGCCGTCAGCTCGGCTTTAAGGTCAGCACTTTCCTCAGTAACGGCGACGACGCGCGTTTCCAGGATTTCGTTAACCAGGCGATCAGCCAGAAGTATGACGGCATCGTGCTGTCGCACGGTAAAGCGCCCTACGCCAGCGGTCTGGTCAAACGCATCGCCGACGCCGGTATTAAGCTGTCGGTGTTTGATACCCCGGTTGATAACCCGATTGAGGGCGTGACCGTGACGGCGCAGGATGACGCATCGCTGGCGCAGCTGTCGCTGGGTCAGTTAATCAGCGATTTCAACGGCAAAGCCAACATCGTCAAATTGTGGGTGGCGGGCTTCCCGCCAATGGAACGCCGTCAGGTGGTGTACGAGAAACTGCTGAAGGAGAATCCTGGCATTCATCAGCTGGAGTCGATTGGCGCCGTCTCTACCGATGTACAGGGTGATACCGCAAACAAGATTGGGGCCATTCTGGCGAAATACCCGAAAGGCAAGATTGACGCCATCTGGGGCGCGTGGGACGCCTTCAGCCAGGGCGCCTATAAAGCGCTGCAGGAGAACGGGCGTACCGAGATCAAGCTCTACAGCATCGATGTCTCGAACCAGGATTTGCAGCTGATGCGTGAGAAGAACAGCCCGTGGGTTCAGACCGTGGCGGTGGACCCGAAAACCATTGGCGCGGTAAACATGCGTCTGGTAGCGAAAAAGATTGCCGGTGAAGCGACGCCAGCCACCTATCAGTTTAAGGCTGCGTCGATCTCTCAGCAGCAGCTCAACAGCCAGCCCGGCGCGGTAAACGTTGCCTCGCTGAATAAAATCGTCCCAGGCTGGGGTGGTAATGACGATTTCGTCGCGCCGTGGTTCGCCACTCTGGCAGCGAAAAATCACAAGTAAGTGACGGCGCGTCAGTACTGGCAGGCACGCCAGGCTGACGCGCACTTATCGCCAGACCGCGCTACAACCCCAGTAACAGCTGTCGTTCCAGCTGGGGATCGAGCAGGGTGACGTGCAACCCCACCAGCCTGACGCCCCGCCCGACCCGACGCTCATCCCAGGTTTTTTTGGCAATCGCGATCATGTCCTCTTTATTCAGCACCGGCCAGATGTGTTCCTGGGTGGTCTGCTGAAAGTCGCTGAACTTCAGTTTCACGCCCTGCCGCGCCACCTGCTTATCGGGCCGAATCTGGCTCAGCCGGCGATCCAGCTCGGCATAGAGAAAATCGATGATCTCCAGGCAGGCGTCCCAGTCGTTAATGTCTTCGGCCAGCGTACGCTCAACCCCGAGTGATTTACGTTCCCGCTCAACCACCACGCCACGCTCGTCAATGCCGTTGCTGCGCTCCCACAGCACCCGGCCAAACTTACCAAAGCGCTTCAGCAACTGGGCTAAATCCGCCTTCTGCACATCTCCGCAGGTCACCAGGCCCATCTCCTCCAGCTTTTTTGCCGACACCTTGCCCACGCCCTGGATCTTCGCCAGCGGCAGCGTCAGTAAAAAACCGGACATCTCCGCCGGCGTGATGACAAACTGTCCGTCCGGCTTATTCATGTCGGAGGCGATTTTCGCCAGAAATTTAATCGGTGCGATGCCGGCCGAGGCGGTCAGCTGAGTTTCACGCAGGATAGTCGCGCGGATATCCTGGGCGATCAGGGTGGCAGAGCCGTGGCAGTGCGGGCTGTCTGTCACATCCAGATAGGCTTCATCCAGCGACAGCGGTTCAATCAGCGGTGTGTAGCGGGTGAAGATCTCGCGAATCTGCGCCGAGGCTTCTTTGTAGGCATCAAAGCGGCCTGGCAGCAGCCGCAGATGGGGACATAACTTGAGCGCCATCCCGGTCGGCATGGCGCTGCGCACGCCATATTTGCGCGCCGGGTAGTTAGCGGTACTGATGACACCGCGACGTTCGCGGCTGCCGCCGATGGCAATCGGGATGTCACGCAACAGGGGATTATCGCGCATCTCCACCGCAGCATAGAAGCAGTCCATATCGACATGAATGATTTTACGCATACCCCCTCCAGCACTGGATAAGTATACAGTTGGCGAAGGTAACTGCAATATTTGTCGCGGCCGGCATTAAAGTTTACAAATTTCTGGCCGTATTCTGTTCAGGAAATCGCGAATTTCTGGCGCGCTGTCTTGCTAAAAAAACAGACAATGTTTAATGTTGCGCTGCGGTAGCGGATAGTTCCGATAATGCAAGCAGAGACGCACGATTCGCGTCATTGTTCTCTTCACCTCAAGGTACACACAGCATGGGCAAAATCGCACTCCTGTTTGCGATGATTTTACTGCCAGCCCTCAGCATGGCAATGACCCCAGAACCCGCTCAGCAAGCGGCACCGGTCAGTAAAGAATTAAAGAAACAGTTACTCGGCACGCCGGTTTATATTCAGATTTTCAAGGAAGAGCGTACCCTCGAACTGTACGGCAAAATTGGTAACGAATACCGCCTGCTGGATACCTATCGCATCTGTAATTTTTCTGGTGGTCTCGGCCCGAAACGTCGTGAAGGCGATTTCAAAAGCCCGGAAGGATTTTATAACGTCAGGCTGAACCAGCTGAAACCGGATAGCCAGTTTTATCGCGCGATCAATATCGGCTTTCCGAACCAGTACGATCGCAATCAGGGCTACAGCGGTAACTACCTGATGATTCATGGCGACTGTAAGTCGATTGGCTGCTATGCCATGACGAACGCCTATATGGATGAGATCTTTACTTATGTCAATGCGGCGCTGCGTAACGGCCAGCAGGATATCAGCATCAGTATCTATCCATTCCGCATGACCGACAGCAATATGCAGCGTCACCGTTACTCTACCTACGCCAGTTTCTGGCAGCAGTTGCAGCCGGGTTACGCTTATTTTGCGAAGTATCACCAGCCACCAACGGTTAACGTCGCCAGCGGTAAGTATGTGATGAACAGCAGCCCGGTAGTGACCAATCCCGAAGCTGCTTCACGCTCATTCCTGGCGCTCTCCAAGGCAGAATAACGCCCACTCACCTGGCACAATCCGCTGCCAGGTTTCATTGGCCGTCAGCGGCTGCGTCGCAATCACCGTCACCACGTCATGCGGCGTGGTGTGCTGCTGAAAATCAACCTCTACATCCTGATCGAGCAGCTGTGCGCGGCCAAACGGCGCGCGTCGGGTGATCCAGAACAGGTTGGTGGAGCAGAAGGCCATCAGATAACGCCCGTCCGACAGCAGCATGTTAAACACCCCTTTCTGCCGCAGGCTGCCCGCCAGTTCACCGATGAAGCGAAACACCGCTGGCCAGTTACCCGGCGTGCGGGGATAACGCGTCGCCAGCTGATGTAAAATCCAGCAGAACGCCTTTTCGCTGTCGGTCTCCCCGACCGGACGAAAGGTCCCGGTCTCCAGCTGACGGTAGCCCTTTAGCTGCCCGTTATGGGCGTAGGTCCAGTTACGGCCCCACAGTTCGCGGGTAAACGGATGGGTGTTTTCCAGCGAGACCTGACCGCGATTCGCCTGGCGGATGTGCGCCACCACCGAATGCGATTTGATCGGGTACTCCTGCACCAGCCGCGCTATCGGCGAATTGAAGCTCGGCAGAGGATCCTTAAAGGTACGACAGCCTTTATCTTCGTAAAAGGTAATGCCCCAGCCATCTTTATGTGGGCCGGTTCCGCCACCACGCTGCACCAGGCCGGTAAAGCTGAAACAGATATCCGTGGGAACATTGGCGCTCATCCCGAGCAATTCGCACATAGCCACCACCTTAGAGTAAGACGCCTCCCGCCAGGCGAGAGGCCAGAGTGTTACTTCACCATCTCTTTTTCGATCAGCAGCATCAGAATATGGATCACTTTAATGTGGATCTCCTGAATGCGATCGGCATAACCAAAGTGCGGCACCCGGATTTCAATGTCAGCACTGCCCGCCATCTTACCGCCATCTTTGCCGGTCAGGGTGATCACTTTCATCCCCTGCGCCCGCGCCGCCTCAATCGCCTTAATGATGTTGGCCGAGTTGCCGGAGGTGGAGAGCCCCAGCAGCACATCGCCCGGACGGCCTACCGCTTCAACATAACGCGAAAAGACGTAATCGTAGCCAAAGTCGTTACTGACGCAGGAGAGATGGCTGACGTCTGAAATCGCAATCGCCGGATAGCCAGGACGATTTTCACGATAGCGACCGGTCAGCTCTTCGGCGAAATGCATCGCGTCGCAGTGCGACCCACCGTTGCCGCAGGAGAGCACCTTGCCGCCCGCCTTGAAACTGTCAGCCAGCAGCACCGCAGCACGCTGGATCGCATGGATATTCGCGTCATCGCTGAGGAATTTATTCAGCGTATCGGCGGCTTCGTTGAGCTCAGAGCGGATGATGTCCTGGTACATAGGGAGGTCCTTTTTTAGCAGAGGTTAATCGCAGCAAGTTTAACGGAATGCCTGGGCGGCGCAAAGCATCACGCCATTCCGGCCCGATCGCCGCTGGCATTATCTCTGCACAGCCGCCAGCGAAACGGGTCGGAAAAATGATTTTGTGAGTCAGGTTGTAATTGCGATGTAAACGAATTGATAAAAAGAGCCAACTGCTCTAAACCTCTACTCAACAGGTCAGACCTCTTACTACTTACGGAGCGGTTCATTATGATGGTTGTTTCGATACTTGCCACGGTGGTGCTGATTGGCGCCCTGTTCTACCACCGCCTGTCGTTGCGGCTGAGCAGCCTGATTCTGCTGCTGTGGACCGCGGCGATGGCGGCCGCACACCTCTGGACGCCGTGGCTGCTGCTGCCACTGGCTATTATTCTGTTGCCGTTTAACCTGCCGTCGCTGCGCCGTAATCTGTTTTCAAAACCGATGCTGCAGCGTTTTCAGCAGGTGATGCCGCCAATGTCACGCACCGAGAAAGAAGCGATCGATGCCGGAACCACCTGGTGGGAAGGCGATCTGTTTCAGGGCAAACCGGACTGGCAGAAGCTGCATAACTATCCTCAGCCGCACCTGACACCGGATGAGCAGGCCTTCCTGGAGGGTCCGGTTGAAGAAGCGTGCCGGCTGGCGAATGATTTCCAGATTACTCATGAAATGGCCGATCTGCCGCCGGAACTGTGGGCTTATCTGAAACAGCATCGCTTCTTCGCGATGATCATCAAAAAAGAGTATGGCGGGCTGGAGTTTTCCGCTTATGCCCAGGCTCGCGTGTTGCAGAAACTGGCTGGCGTATCGGGCATCCTGGCGATTACCGTCGGTGTACCGAACTCGCTCGGTCCGGGCGAACTGCTGCAGCACTACGGTACTGACGAACAGAAAAACCACTATTTACCGCGTCTGGCGCGTGGCGATGAGATCCCCTGCTTCGCACTGACCAGCCCGGAAGCCGGCTCAGATGCCGGTGCGATTCCCGATACCGGCGTAGTGTGTATGGGTGAATGGCAGGGTCAGCAGGTGCTGGGTATGCGCCTGACCTGGAACAAACGCTACATCACGCTGGCGCCTATCGCGACCGTGCTGGGGCTGGCGTTTAAACTGTCCGATCCCGATCATCTGCTCAGCGATAACACCCATCCGGGCATTACCTGCGCGTTGATCCCGACCAACACCCCCGGCGTGGAAATCGGTCACCGTCACTTCCCGCTTAACGTGCCGTTCCAGAACGGTCCGACCCGTGGTAAGGATATTTTCGTGCCGATCGATTACATCATCGGCGGACCGGAAATGGCCGGACAGGGCTGGCGTATGCTGGTTGAATGTCTGTCAGTGGGTCGCGGCATTACCCTGCCGTCCAACTCGACCGGCAGCCTGAAAAGCGTGGCGCTGGCAATTGGTGCCTATGCCCATATCCGCCGTCAGTTCAGACTGTCGATCGGTAAAATGGAAGGGATTGAAGAGCCACTGGCACGCATTGCCGGTAATGCTTACGTGATGGATGCGGCAGCAACGCTGATCACCGCCGGTATTATGCAGGGTGAAAAACCGGCGGTACTGTCGGCGATTGTGAAATATCACTGCACCCATCGCGGTCAGCGGGCGATCATCGACGCGATGGATATTGCCGGCGGTAAAGGCATTATGCTCGGTAACAGCAACTTCCTGGCGCGCGCCTATCAGGGTGCACCGATCGCGATTACCGTTGAAGGGGCGAACATCTTAACCCGCAGCATGATCATCTTCGGCCAGGGGGCAATTCGTTGCCATCCTTATGTTCTGCAGGAGATGGCGGCCGCGGCCAGTAACGACGTTGACGCTTTTGATCGGGCGTTGTTCAGCCATATCGGCCACGTCGGCAGTAATCAGGTGCGCAGTCTGTGGCTCGGCCTGACCGGCGGACGCACCAGCGCCACCCCGACCCGTGATGCGACGCGTCGTTATTATCAGCATCTCAACCGCATCAGCGCCAACCTCGCGTTGCTGTCAGATGTCTCAATGGCGGTGCTGGGCGGTAGCCTGAAACGTCGTGAACGCATCTCGGCGCGACTGGGTGATGTCCTGAGCCAGCTTTATCTGGCCTCTGCCACGCTGAAGCGCTACGACGATGAAGGCCGTAACGAAGCCGATCTGCCGCTGGTGCATTGGGGCGTTCAGGATGCGCTGCATCAGGCGGAAGTGGCTATCGATGACCTGCTGCGCAACTTCCCTAACCGGCTGGTGGCGGGTGCGTTACGCCTGGTGATTTTCGCCGGTGGTCATCACTGCCCGGCACCGTCCGATCGTCTTGATCATCAGCTGGCAAAAATGCTGCAACTGCCGTCTGCCACCCGCACACGTCTGGGACGCGGACAGTATCTGGCACCGGTTGATAACAATCCGGCCGGTCAGCTGGAACAGGCGTTGCAGGATGTAATGGCTGCGGAAGTGATTCACGACAGACTGAGCAAACAGAGCAAGCAGCACCTCTCCTTTACCCGGCTGGATGAGCTGGCAAAACGGGCGCTGGAGCAGGGCTGGATTGACGATAAAGAAGCCGAGATATTGCGCCGCGCAGAAACCAGCCGCCTGCGTTCTATCAATGTGGATGAGTTTGAAGCGGATGCACTGGCGGTACCGGTGCCAGAGAAGAAACCTCAATCCGCTTCGGCACGTGCCAGCGAGGCGGCATAAGGCGGCGGGTCGATGTGATGTCGGCCCGTTAATTGAGCGCAGGCTCAGGGAGCGTATGCCCTCCGTAAAGACGCAACAACGCCATCAATGGCTTTAGCGTTTAATCTGAGCGTGTTTCCTGCGCTGGCATCCCCCTCATCGCCAGCAAGATTCTTGTTTTATCTAAAGGCCGACATCACGTCGGCCTTTTTTTATCCTGCCTGACGGATGCGGGCAATCAGCGCATCCACATCTTCTACATGATCGGCCGCCAGTATCAGCGTGCGTCCCAGGTTAATCGCGTTACGGATGCAGTCGGTACGCATCGCCGGATCGGCGATCAGCTTCATATCCGCCACATGTGACATTCCCACCGTGCGGCGAATCAGTTCGGTACCGCAGTAGCCGATGGTATCCGCCCATACTTTGCGCAGGAAGGCATCGACATAGCCGGGATAAGCCAGCGCCACGTCAGCGGTTTTCTCCGCCGCCAGCGCCTGGAAACGGCTGGAGAAGGTTGTCCAGACGCTATGCACATCGCTCAGGCGTTGCTCACGGGCATCGGCGGCTTCACGCGGCGGCAGCAGACCGGGCAGGCCGCAATAGTTGATCAGCAGATTGCCGAGCGCGGTGCCGATATCAAAGCCCATCGGCCCGAAATAGCCAAATTCAGCATCAATCGCTTTCAGGCTACCGTCCGCAACAAAAATCGATCCGCTGTGGATATCGCCATGCAGCAAGGCTTCGGCATGGGCAAAGAAGCGGTGCTTGAGACCAGCTACCGCAATACGCAGCGCATTATCGTGACGCAGGCTGGCCACTAACGGCTCCAGCGCCGCCGGATAGCTGTTACGCGGATGATCGGTGTAGGGATCGTTAAAGAACAGATCTTCGGTGATCTCGCACATTTCCGGATTAATGAAGCGCGCCACTTCCGCTTTCTTCTGATGCGGATGCAGCACGAAATCGGAGGTGTTAAACAGCGTCTGTGCCAGATATTCGCCCAGCTGCCGTGGCGCGTCAGGATAGTAAACGCCCTTTACCAGCTCGCTACGCCAGATACGGTGGCTGGAGAGATCTTCCATCACCATCACCGCCAGATCCGCATCGTAATGGGTAATCTGCACCGTGTGCTGTGGGCAATATTTGTAGTGCTCGACCAGGGTCTGCGCTTCAAGCCGCGCCCGATCCAGCGTCAGAGGCCATGACTCGCCGACGCAGCGCACATAAGGCAACGCCTGCTTGACCACCACCCGGCTGTTGCCCTGATCGTCATAAATTTTGAACACCAGGTTAAGATTGCCGTCACCAATTTCCTCGGCACGGCTCAGGGCGGAAGGATTATCCAGACCGCCGAATTGTCGGGCATAGTCCACCGCATCAGCAGCGGTGAAGGTACGGTATTGCGACATTGCCTGTTCCTCATCATTCGAAGGCTGAATAAACCCGGTGTAAAAGCCGTTCAGACGTCTATACATCCGTCGAGCATGTTGGCACAATATCTGACATTAACGCAACAGGGATTTCACCCACCATGCAGACTCTCCAAACCACCAGCTTACAGGTTCGTGACAATCAGCTCTGGATCCTCGATCAGCAGGCGCTGCCGCAGCAAAAAAACTGGCTACCAGCGCACAGTGTGGCGCAGCTGGTTGAGCATATTCACGCGCTGCGGGTGCGCGGTGCGCCACTGATTGGCCTTTCCGCCTCGTTATTGCTGGCGTTGCTGGCAGAACAGGGACAGACGCAGAGGCAACTGGCTGAGTCGCTGGCGATCCTGCGTGCTGCCCGCCCTACCGCCGTCAATCTGATGAATAACCTTGATCGGATGAAACAGGCGCTGGCGCAACCGGCGTTCGCTACCGCGCTGGCCGAGGAAGCCTGGCGACTGGTCGAAGAAGATAAACAGCTGTGCGAGGCGATTGCCACCGCAGGCAGCACGCTGGTAAAACCCAACAGCCAGCTGCTGACCCACTGTAACACCGGCGGGCTGGCAACGGCGGGCGTCGGCACCGCGCTGGGGGTAATCATCCTCGCTCATCAGCAGGGCCGGGTTAACAACGTCTGGGTCGATGAAACCCGTCCGCTGTTGCAGGGCGGCCGGCTAACGGCCTGGGAGCTGGGCGAACGGGCGGTTCCTTATACCCTGATTACCGACAGCATGGCCGCCAGTCTGATGGCCAGCAAACAGGTGGACGCAGTGTGGGTCGGCGCTGACCGGATTGCCGCCAACGGCGACGTCGCCAATAAGATCGGCACCTACAGCCTGGCGGTACTGGCACACTATCATCAGATCCCGTTTTATGTGGCCGCGCCGCACACCACGCTGGATCGCAGCTGCCCGAACGGTGCGGCGATTCCGATCGAGCAGCGCGCTGCCAGTGAAGTGACCGGCGTGGCCGGCAGTTTTGGCAGCGTGCAGTGGGCACCTGAAGCGGCGAACGTCTACAACCCGGCGTTTGATGTGACGCCAGCCGCCCTGATTAGCGGCTGGGTTCTGGATACCGGCGTGGTAACACCGGAGCAGGTAGCGGCGGGAATTTTCCAGCCCCAGTGAGTCAGACGGCCACCGCGCACTGTTCTGCGCGGTGGCCGAAGCGGCTCAGCCGATTACGCCAGTCGTGGATAGGCGTCGGCAATCCTGTCACCGGTAAAGTTAGCGATCCACCCTTCCTGATTATCAAAAATCCGAATCGCGGTGAAATGCGGCGACGATCCCATATCAAACCAGTGTGGCGTACCGGCCGGCACCGAGATCAGATCGTTCTTTTCGCACAGGATCTGCAGGATCTCGCCATCCAGATGCAGGCAGAACAAACCCGCGCCCTCAACAAAGAAACGCACTTCATCTTCGCCGTGGGTGTGTTCGGAAAGAAACTTTTCGCGCAGCACCGTTTTCTGCGGATTGTCCGCCCGCATGCTGATCACGTCCCAGCTCTGATAGCCCTTCTCCGCCACCAGCCGGTCAATCGCATGCTGATAGGCGGTGATAACCGCTGCTGCGTCCGGGTTCTCCCCCAAATCGCGATCGGCTTCCCAGCGTTCAAAGCGGACGCCTTTAGTATTCAGCCGCTCAGCGATCGCCTGCGGGTCGGTGCTGTGCCATATCGGCTGGCTGGCTTCGCTGTCGGTAAAAATAGTCAGTGCACTCATTCTAAATCGACTCCAGGTTAATCTCAGAAAAATCAGTGACCTGACGGTGGCAGCTTGCGCCATCCGCCTCACCACGTATCAGCTGCAGGGTATGCCAGCCAGCCTGGGCAGCCGCATCCAGCTCCTGATGAATATCCGACAGGAACAGCAGTTGCTCCGCTGGCAGGCCAATCTGTGCGGCAATGGTGTGATACGCCGCGACTTCACGTTTGGCGCCGACGTGCGTATCGAAGTAGCCGCTGAATAAGCCAGTAATATCACCTTCGTCGCTGTAGCCAAATAACAATTTCTGCGCCGCAACCGAGCCTGAGGAATATACATAGAGTTTACGACCCTGCGCCTGCCAGGCGGTCAGGGCCGGGAGCACATCGGGATAAAGATGGCCGGTGAAACTGCCGTTGAGATAGCCATCACGCCAGATCATCCCCTGCAGCGCTTTCAGTCCGGTAGATTTACGATCCTGATCCATAAAGCTGAACAGGATCTGCGTCAGGGTCGGCAGATCGGCCTGCGGCTGATCGACCTCAGCCCGCACCGCCTCAAGTACAGCCTGCACCTCTGGCTGATGCTGCTGGTCACGCAGGAACGTCGCCAGATGCTGGCGCGCGTAAGGAAACAGGATGTTATGGACAAAGCGGATATCGCTGGTGGTGCCTTCAATATCGGTAACAATGGCGCGGATCATGCTTTCTCCAGCAGGCGACGTTGACGTTCACATTCAAATAAAAATTCCAGCCCTTCCAGCTGGCGACGCGCTTCGCTGACATCGCGGCCCCAGCAGGTTAAGCCGTGACCGCGCAGCAGGAAGCCATAGCGCAGCGGAAACCGGGCGGCGTAATCTTCAATTTCCGACGCCAGCGCCGCAATGTCCTGGCTGTTATCGAACACCGGGATGGCGACGGTATCCAGATGATTATGCTGACCGGTGAGCGTTTTCTGCATCTCATAACCGTGCAGCAGCAGCGCCGCGCCCTGCTCGACCCGCGATAACACCGTCGCATTCACGGTATGGGTGTGCAGCACCGCGCCCGCCTCGGGAAAGAGCCGATAGATCAGCGTGTGCAGGCCAGTTTCCGCCGACGGCTTGCGGCCGGAGAGCGCCTGGCTGGTGGCAATATCGACCTGGATAAAGTCATCACGCGTCAGCGTGCCTTTATCTTTACCGGATTCGCTCAGCAGACAGATCTGCGCATCCTGACGCACAGACATATTACCGCCGGTCGCGGGTGCCCAGCCCTTCGCACCAATCCAGTGACAGGCGGCGACCAGCTGATCTAACGGGTGAATATCCGACATAGGGTTTCCTTGCAGTGGAATGTGATGGCTGGTAACTCAGATAACGGTAACGGCCCTAAAAATACAACAGGTTAAGTTTGCTACTTTGCCAGCAAAGCTCACGATGTCTTTTCAATGATTCCTGTATCAGCAAAGCTCATAATCCCTGCCAAATGATCCGTGTGTCAGCAAGGCGGTAAGCGCGCTTATCCCCGGGAGCTGACATCAGTCAGTGACCGGGGTAAGCAAACGCAACCAACGCCGCTGAGGTGCGGAGCATGACGCATTTAGCCGTCTAAGCGTCTCGATTGCCAAATACTACCATCCTGTTTATAGTGGCACAAACACCGGGTGACTCCGCATCGACATTCGCGCTTAAGGCCAGATAACCATGACGCAGCACAACCTGATTCCTGACAGCAAACTTCCGGCGCTTGGGACGACCATTTTTAGCCAGATGAGTGCGCTGGCACAGCAGCACAACGCTATTAACCTTTCTCAGGGCTTTCCCGATTTTAACGGGCCGGACTATTTGCAGCAGCGGCTGGCGTATCACGTTAGTCAGGGTGCGAATCAGTATGCCCCGATGACCGGCGCTTTGCCGTTACGCGAGGCGATTGCGGAGAAAACCGCTGAGCTTTATGACTATCGTCCGGACGTCGAGCGCGAGATTACGGTTACTGCCGGGGCGACTGAGGCACTGTACGCGGCAATTACCGCGCTGGTCAGGCCGGGCGATGAGGTGATCTGTTTTGATCCCAGCTACGACAGCTATGCGCCAGCGGTTGAACTGTCGGGTGGGGTGCTGAAGCGCATCGCCCTGCAACCACCGACCTTTCGCGTTGACTGGTCGGCCTTTGGTGCGCTGCTGAGTGAGAAAACCCGGCTGGTGATCCTGAATACGCCGCACAATCCGTCGGCTACCGTCTGGCGGCGCGAGGATTATGCCGCGCTGTGGCAGGCGATTGCCGGGCTGCCGGTGTATGTGCTGAGCGACGAAGTGTATGAACACATCTGCTTTGATCCGGCAGGTCATGCCAGCGTACTGGCTCATCCGGAACTGCGTCAGCGCGCCATTGCCGTCTCTTCGTTTGGCAAAACCTTCCACATGACCGGCTGGAAAGTGGGTTACTGCATTGCACCGGCGGCGATCAGCGCTGAAGTACGCAAGGTACATCAGTATCTGACCTTTTCGGTCAATACCCCGGCGCAGCTGGCGATTGCCGATATGCTGCGTCACCAGCCGGAACATTATCGCGAGCTGCCGGCATTTTATCAGGCGCGTCGCGACCAGCTGATTGCGGCCTTGCAGCACAGCCGCTTCAGGGTTCTGCCGTGCGAAGGCACCTATTTTTTACTGGCGGACTACAGCGCAATCTCCGATCTGGACGATGTCAGTTTCTGCCAGTGGCTGACCAAAGAAGCAGGCGTGGCGGCGATACCGCTGTCGGTGTTCTGCGCCGATCCCTTCCCTCATAAACTGATTCGCCTCTGTTTTGCTAAACAGCAAGCGACGTTAGATGCCGCCGCGGAGCGCTTATGTCAGCTTTAAACCTCACCGTATTGCAGGAGACCCTGAGCTGGATGGATGGCGAGGCGAATCTGCGCCATTTCGATCAGCAACTGGCTGGCATTACCGGACGCGATTTAATTCTGCTGCCGGAAATGTTTACCACCGGCTTTGCGATGGAGGCGGCAAAAAGCTCGTTGCCTCAGACGCAGGTGGTGGAATGGCTGCAACATCATGCCCGGCAGACTGACGCCCTGATCGGCGGCAGTGCGGCGATCCAGACCGAAAACGGCGCGGTAAACCGCTTTTTACTGGTCGAGCCGGACGGAACGCTGCATCAGTACGACAAGCGGCATCTGTTTCGTATGGCGGATGAGCATCATCACTATTTGCCCGGCGAGCAGCGTCAGATAGTTGAATGGCGCGGCTGGCGCATTCTGCCACAAATCTGTTATGACCTGCGTTTCCCGGTTTTTTCACGTAACCGCAATGATTACGATCTGGCGCTGTACGTCGCCAACTGGCCTGCGCCGCGTGCGTTGCACTGGCAGGCGCTGCTGTTAGCGCGCGCGATTGAGAATCAGGCTTACGTGGCGGGCTGTAACCGGGTCGGCAGTGATGGTAACCAGCATCAGTACCGTGGCGACAGCCAGATTATTTCGCCGCAGGGTGAGATCCTGCAGGCGGCCGAGCCGTTCCAGCGCGCCCGGCTGGATGCTGCGCTGTCGCTGGAGGCGCTCAATGCTTATCGTGAACGCTTCCCGGCCTGGCAGGATGCGGATCGGTTTACGCTGTAGTCTGTCGCGCAAGCCTGGCCGACAGCAATCAGCTGCCGCGATAGGTTGACCACGACCACGGCGAGATCAGGAACGGCAGATGAAAATGGCTGCCCGCTTCGGCAATGACAAAATCGATCTGGGCGCTGACATAAAGCGCATCCCGACCGGCGGCGGCAAAATAGTCGCCAATCTCCGCAGTTAAGCGGTAGTGACCCGGCGTCAGCGGCTCCGGGGTCAGGGTTTTCAGTCGGCCATCGCTGTCGGTTTCGCCCTGAGACAGCGGGAACCACCCTTCCGGGCTGTTCTGCTCCAGCGAAATCGCCACGCCGCTGGCCGGTTTGCCTATTGCCGTATCAAGAATATGGGTCGTGACAGTACTCATTCTATGCTCTCCTCCAGCCGTAACAGGGTAATTTCACGCAGCTGATCCAGCGCTTCCTGCTGCTCAGCCTGCTGATCATTCTGGAGCCGACGCTGCAATTCCGCCAGCATCTGCTCTGCGCTGCGTCCTTTGGCTCGGATTAAAAATACCCGGCCAAAGCGCGCCTCATAAGTCTGATTGCCCTGTTGCATCGCCTGTTGTAGCGACCGATCGGCCTGCTGCATAGCAGACTGTTCGCCGCGCGACAGCGTCGCCTGTTTGTCGCTTCCGCTGGCCCGTTCGCCGATACGTGGATGGGCAGCCAGCGCCGCCTGTAAAGCATCGCCCTGCCACTGTCGCGCCAGTGCATCGCCGGTGGCGAGCAGTGCCGCCAACGATGCATAGGGACGCGCCGCCACCAGCGCCTGCTGCCAGTGCGGGATCGCCACACAGTGGGCAATCGCCGCCAGTGCCTGCTCTTCCGGCAACTGATTAAAGGTGGTTAATTGCATGCTCAGCTCCGTTCAGCAATCAGACAAACCGCCTGCAGGTAGGCCTGCAGTGCCGGGGCAACATCATTCACCGCCACCGACTCCGCCGGATGGTGGCTGATACCGCGATGATTACGCACAAATAGCATGCCGACCGGCCAGCGTTCGGCAATCGCAATCGCATCATGGCCAGCGCCGCTCGGCAGCGACAGGCTGCGCCCTTGCACCGTTTCCACAGCATGACTCAACGCCTGTTGCAGCGCGGAATCACAGGCGGTGGCCCCGATGCGGTAATATTCGTTCGCCTCAAAGCGCAATCCGCGACGCAGCGCGATCGCCTCCGCCTGGGTTAACAGGCTGGAGAGCAGCGCCTCCAGCGGATTGTCCAGCGGGCCGCGTACATCCAGCGACAGCGCAACCTCGCCAGGGATCACATTTACCGCGCCGGGCGCACAAGTCAGAGTGCCGACCGTCGCCACCAGCTGGGGATCCTGCTCGCGGGTGGTCTGCTCGATAAACACCATCCATTCGGCAGCGGCAGCCAGCGCATCTTTACGGTGGGTCATCGGTACCGTACCGGCATGCCCGGCTTCGCCGATGAAGCGGCAGTTCAGCCGGCGCGCACCGTTGATCGCCGTCACCACGCCCAGGGGCAGATCTGCCTGTTCAAGACACGGCCCCTGCTCAATGTGCAACTCAAGGTAACCGACAATATCCTCTACCCGGCGCGCGGCGGTGGCGATTTGGCTGCTGTCGAGCCCGACATCTGCCATCGCCTGCGCCACGGTAATGCCGTTGCCGTCAGGATGGGTTACCCAGCTCTGCGGCCAGCTACCGGTAATGCCGCGGCTGCCGAGCAGCGTAATGCCAAAACGGGTCCCCTCTTCGTCGCCGAAACCGATCACCTCAATTGCCAGCGGCAAACGCTGCTGGTGCTGATGCAGCCACTGTACGGTTTCGATGGCGCTCAGCACGCCCAGCATGCCGTCATAGCGACCGGCGTTACGTACCGTGTCGAGATGCGAACCGAGCAGTAAGGCGGGAGCCCCCGGTTCGGCTGCTTCGTAGCGGCCACAAATGTTGCCGACCGCATCCTGCCACACCTGCATTCCGGCGGCCTGCATCCACTCTCCGACGCAGGCGTTGGCGCGCAGGTGCTCCGGCGACAGGTAGACACGCGTCAGTCCCTGCGCCGTTTCGCTGATCGCTGCCAGCGCATCACAGCGCGCCATAACGCGCTGTGCAGCAGCGTGGGCTTCGCTGGCGTTCATCATCATGCCTGGCTCCCGTAGTAGTCCCAGGCCGCCTGCGCAGCAGCGCCCTGCGGCGTGCGATAGCCCAGATAGGTCAGCACCATTTCCAGCGCCGCCAGCGTCTGCATGACACAATCCTTGCGGGCATTGAAGCCCATGGTGCCGATGCGCCACACCTTGCCGTGCAGCGGACCAAACGAGGTGCCAATTTCAATGCCGAAATCATTCAGCATCAGTTGCCGCACCTGATCGCCATTGATGCCCGTAGGGATCACCACGCCCAGCACGTTATTCATTTTGTGTTGCAGGTCGCCAAAGGTCTCCAGTCCCATACCCTGAATGCCTTTCAGCAGCGCTTCGCCGTGCAGTTTGTGGCGCGCAATGCCGTTATCCAGACCTTCCTGCAGGATCAGACGGGCGCATTCGCGGGCGCCAAACAGTGCGCTGGTCGCTTCAGTGTGGTGATTCAGACGCTCCGGCCCCCAGTAATCCATGATCATGCCGAGATCAAAATAGTTGGAGTAGATCATCTCCTCTTCCCCATCCTGATGCGCGGCGGTTCGGATCCCCTGTTCGACGCACTTACGCTTGCGGATCACCGCTTCCATCTGTTCGCTCAGGGTGATCGGCGAGGTACCGGACGGACCGCCGAGGCACTTCTGCATCCCAGCAGAGACCGCATCCAGACCCCAGGCATCGGTTTCCAGCGCATTACCGGCCAGCGACGCGGTAGCATCGGTGTAGAACAGCACGCCATACTGTTTGCAGATTGCCCCCAGCTGCGCCAGCGGTTGCAGCATGGTGGTGGAGGTGTCGCCCTGTACCGTCAGCAGCAGCCGTGGCCGCACTTTTTTGATCGCATCTTCGATCTGATCGGGAGTAAAGACCTCGCCCCACGGCACCTCAATAGTGTGAACCTCAGCGCGGCAGCGACGGGCGATTTCACACAGCAGGTGTCCAAAGCGGCCAAACACCGGCACCAGCACTTTGTCGCCGGGCCGGATGGCGGAGAGCAGGATCGCTTCAATCCCGGCGCGCGAGGTGCCATCAATCAGCAGGGTCCAGCGGTTTTCGGTACGGAATACGCCGCGATAGAGCGCCATAACCTCGTTCATGTAATGGGTCATGGCGGGATCGTACTGGCCAAGCAGCTGGCTCGACATGGCACGCAGGACGCGCGGATCGGCGTTGATCGGCCCAGGTCCCATCAGCAGACGTTGCGGTGGATTGAGTTGCGGGTAGCGAGTGATATCCATGATGAATTCCTTGTTGAAGACTTACAGGCGGACCGAGGAGATAAACTGTTTCAGTTCAGGCGATTGCGGCTGCGCAAATAACGTTTTGCTGTCGCCCTGCTCCCAGACGCGCCCCTGATGCATAAAGACCACGCGATCGCCCACGTCGCGGGCGAAGTTCATTTCATGGGTGACGAGGATCAGCGTCATTCCTTCTGCCGCCAGCTGCTCCAGTACTTTGAGCACTTCGCCGACCAGCTCAGGATCGAGCGCCGAGGTGATTTCGTCACAGAGTAAAACTTTCGGCGTCATCGCCAGCGCACGGGCGATTGCCACCCGCTGCTGCTGACCGCCGGAGAGGCTGGCTGGATAGTAATTGAGGCGTTCACCCAGCCCGACCTTCTCCAGCATCTGCGTCGCCAGCGCCCGGCACTCCGCCTCACCCTTTTTCAATACCCGACGTGGTGCCAGCATGACATTTTCCAGCGCGGTCATGTGCGGGAACAGGTTGAAGCTCTGAAACACCATGCCGATTGAACGGCTGATCTCGCGGGCCTGCGAATCGCGGTCGGTGATGGTCATGCCGCCAAGCTTGATGCTGCCTTCCTGATAGCCTTCCAGCCCGTTGATGCAGCGCAACAGCGTGCTTTTACCCGAGCCACTGCGACCAATAATCGAGATCACCTCGCCCATGTCGATATCCAGATCCACGCCTTTCAACACATGGTTGTCGCCGTAATATTTTTGCACCTGATTAATGGTGATGAGCGGCATTGAATTTTTTCTCCAGATACTGGCTGTAGCGAGACAGCGGATAACACATCAGGAAGTAACCGAGCGCCACCAGCCCAAAGACTTTGAACGGCTGATAGGTCACGTTGTTCAGAATGGTGCCGGCTTTGGTCAGCTCAATAAAACCGATAATCGACGCCAGCGCAGTGCCTTTGATCACCTGTACCGCAAAGCCGACCGTCGGGGCGATGGCGATGCGGATCGCCTGCGGCGCAACCACCCGCGCCAGGGTCTGGCCGAAACTCAGGCCGAGACAGCGTGACGCTTCCCATTGGCCTTTCGGCAACGCGCGAATACTGCCGTACCAGATATCGACCAGAAAGGCACTGGTGTAAAAAGTCAGCGCCAGCGAGGCCGCCGTCCAGGGCGCGACGTCAATCCCGAACAGCCCGACGCCAAAGAAGGCCAGAAACAGCTGCATCAGCAGCGGCGTACCCTGGAACAGCGCGGTATAGCCGCGTACCCAGCGCGTCAGCCATTTACGTTGCAATAGCCGCATAAACAGCAACGGCAGCGTCACCAGCGTGCCGCCGACAAACGCCACCAGAGAGAGCAGCAGGGTCCAGCGCGCCGCCAGCAGCAGGTTGCGCACGATGTCCCAGTCAGTGAAGGTTGTCATCATGCCTGCACTCCAAACCATTTACGGCCAATCGCCAGCAGCAACTGACGCATCGCAATCGACAACGCCAGGTAGATCAACGTGGTCACCAGATAGACCTCAAAGCTTAAAAAGGTGCGCGACTGAATCAGGTTAGCGGCGAAAGTCAGCTCCTCGTAGGAGACCTGCGACACCACCGACGAGCCGAGCATCACGATAATGCACTGACTCACCAGCGCCGGATAAATGCGCTGCAGCGCGGGCGGCAGCACCACCCGCAGAAACGTCTGGCTACGGGTCAGGCCCAGCACCCGGCCCGCTTCCCACTGTCCTTTTGGCGTCACCTGAATACCGGCGCGGATGATCTCAGTGCTGTAGGCACCAAGGTTGATCAGCATCGCCAGCAGCGCTGCTTCACCGGCGGTGAGCTTTAGCCCCAGATTAGGCAGGCCAAACACGATAAAGAACAGTTGCACCACGAACGGCGTATTGCGGATCAGCTCGACGTAGACGCCCCACAGACGGCTCATCCAGCCCGGTTTACCGCTGCGCAGCGCGGCGCCGACGATGCCGAGGCTGACGCCGCCGACGGTGGCCAGCAGCGTTAACTGGATGGTGACCCACAGGCCGGAGAGCAGCTCCGGCCAGTAGGGCCACAGGGCGGGAAAGTTAAGTTGCCCGATCATTATCCGTTCCTCAGGCGCCGAGGCTGGCGGGCAGCGGGGCTTTCAGCCACTGTTCTGACAGGTTGTTCAGGGTGCCATCTTTGATGCCCTGCTCAATCAGCCCATTGATCTTCTCTTTCAGTGCCGGCTGGTCTTTCTTCAGGCCAATGAAGCAGGGCGAATCTTTCAGCATAAACTGGGCAACCGGTGCTTTGGCCGGGTTCTGACGGGCGATTGCTGCCACCACCAGGTTGCCGGTTGCGACATACTGCACCTGACCGGAAAGGTAAGCTGACAGCGTGGTGTTGTTATCTTCGTAACGTTTCACCTGAGCGTCCTTCGGCGCGACCTCACTCAGCACCATGTCCTCCACTGCGCCACGGGTTACGCCAATCGACTTGCCGCTCAGTGCCGCCGCCGATTTGATCTCTTCGCCTTTCGGCCCAAAGACACCGAGGAAGAACGGCGCATAGGCGCGGGTGAAATCGATCACTTTTTCACGCTCCGCGTTTTTGCCCATGCTGGAGATCACCAGATCGACTTTGTCAGTTTGCAGATAAGGCACCCGGTTGGCGCTGCTGACCGGCACCAGCTGTAACTTAAGTTTCATCTGCTTCGCCAGGTACTTCGCCATGTCGATGTCGTAACCCTGGGGTTGCAGATCGGTGCCGACTGAACCAAACGGCGGGAAATCCTGCGGCACCGCCACCCGGATCACGCCACGCTGCTGGATATCCTGCAGCTGATCGGCCAGCGCGCTGCCCGCCTGTGCCATCAGTAATGCCGCTGCCGCAACCGCCATCAAAACTTTTTTCATTATGCACCCCGGTGAGATTGTGTGAAACAAAAGATTCTTAAGCATGCATTCTGCAACTAATGTGCCAATCAGCGCAGCGGGAGAAAAAGGGTTAGATGGCAATGAGGTTGGGAGAAAAGCGGCCTGATAAGCCGCGAAATGCTGTCGAAAAAGGCTGTACTAAAATGGGGCAAGGCACCAAAACGGTGCCTGTTAGCGGTGCTCCAGCTCGTCAAACTGCTGGTAAAGATCGGCGATCTGATGAATACGCTGACGGCCCTGCGCCAGCATTTCATGCAGCAGCGCGTTGGCGATCAGGTTGATCAGGCTCATTGCCGAAGCGTAGCTGTCAAAAGCCGAGACGCTGTCGAGCGGCGCGCAGAGCTGCCAGCGTGCCAGCGCGATCACCGTTTGCGCCTGCGGCTCACACAGCGCCAGCAGCGGGATGCCGGCGGTTTGTAGCTGTTGCATCAGCGGGCGAATCATCCGGGTGCGGCGGCGGAACGCCATCACCACTACCATGTCATCCGGCGTGATATCCACCAGCTCTTCGGCCAGCGTCTGGCCCGGCTGCGGCAGAATATGCACCTGCGGCCGCGCCTGCATCAGCTGCTGACGCAGGTGCAGCGCCACCGGATAGGCGTTACGCATGCCGATAATAAAGACACGTTTTGCCTGCGCCAGCTGCTGGATCACCTCACCGAAATGCTGTGCATCCAGACTATTCACCCACTGCGTCAGGTTAGCCATTTCCTGCTTATAGTGCCGTGACAGTAAGGTGTTGCCCTGCACCGCATCGCGGTTATCAGTTAGCGGCATGCCGCTCTGACGCAGGGTGCGCAACTCATCACGCATCTCTTTGTACTTCTCATAGCCCAGACGTTTAAACAACCGGCTGACAGTGGCTTTCGAAACGCCGCTAAGCCGCGCCAGCTCGGCGCTGTTGTAGCTGATCAGATCGTCAAAATGGTCAAAAACAAAGTCGGCAATCCGTTGCTCTTGCGGTGAGAGCTGGGAATAGTGGCTTCTGAGTCGTTCATCAAGCTGTTGCATAACAGGTCCTGTAACTTTTGTTTCAGCTGAAGCTAGCATAATTTGCGCCAGGTTAACGCGGCTGCAACCGCGGCCGCAATGAAAACTGGAACAGCTCTTGCTTTGTATACCGTTCTGTCACCCGATAACAGAACGAGAAAAGCATGATTCAAAGCAATATGGCCCCACAGGGGATGGCGGTGACGCCACACCATCTGGCCAGCGAAAGTGCGCTGGCGGTGCTGCGTGACGGCGGCAACGCCATTGAAGCGATGGTGGCGGCGGCATCAACTATCGCCGTGGTCTATCCACACATGAATGGCCTCGGTGGCGATGGCTTCTGGCTGATTATGCCGCCAGGCGGCGATCCTGTCGCGATTGATGCCAGCGGTGCAGCCGGATCGCTGGCTCACTTCGATTTCTACGGCGATCATCAACAGATTCCACACCGCGGCCCGAAAGCGGCATTAACCGTCGCCGGCACGGTCAGCGGCTGGCATGAAGCATTGCAGCTGGGCGCGGAGCTGGGAGCTGCCCCACTGCCGCTGGCACGTCTGCTGCGCGATGCCATTCGCTATGCGGCCGATGGCATTCCGGTGACCGCTTCACAGGCGGCCGCCACGGCGACCTTCCGCAACGAGTTACAGCATCAGCCCGGCTTTGCCGCCACCTTTATGCCTGATGGCGATGTGCCGCAGCCGGGCAGCCGCTTTACCCAGCCGGCGCTGGCGCAAACGCTGTGTCAGCTGACGGAGCAGGGGCTCGACAGTTTTTATCGCGGCCCGCTGGCGCGCCATCTGGCCAGTGAGATGTCAGCGCTGGGCATGCCGATCACCCTGGAGGATCTGCAACAGCAGCGCGCCCGCCGCTGTACTCCGCTGCATCTTTCACACAGCGAAGGCGATATCTGGAATATGACGCCGCCGACTCAGGGCATGGTGTCGCTGGCGATCCTTGGCATTACCGACGCGCTGGATATGGCTGACGCCAGTGAAGCGCAGACCGTACACCGCATCGTGGAAGCCACCAAAAAAGCCTTCGCGCTGCGTGATAAACACATTACCGATCCGCGCCACGTTACCGAAGATTTACAGGCGCTGCTCGACAGCGATCATCTCGCCACGCTCGCCAGTCAGATCGACGATCGCCAGGCGGCACCCTGGGGTAACGGGCGGGGTCCGGGCGACACCGTCTGGATGGGCGTGATGGACAGCAGCGGCCTGGCCGTATCGTTTATCCAGAGTATTTATCACGAATTTGGCAGCGGCGTGGTGCTGCCGGGCACCGGCATTACCTGGCAGAATCGCGGGGCGGCATTCAGTCTCGATCCCGATCACCTGCTGGCGCTGGCCCCCGGCAAGCAGCCGTTTCATACCCTTAATCCCGCTGCCGCGCGCCTGAAAGATGGCCGTACCCTGGTCTATGGATCGATGGGCGGCGATGGCCAGCCGCAAACCCAGGCGGCGATTTTCACCCGTCATGTGATTCAGGGCCTGCCGCTGCAACAGGCGGTCAGCGCACCGCGCTGGCTGCTGGGCCGCACCTGGGGTCAGTCTTCCGACTCGCTCAAACTGGAGAGCCGTCTCGCACCGGAAACGGTGGAGCTGCTGCGGCAGTGGGGACATCAGGTCGAGCTGCTGCCGGCCTTCAGTGAATTTGTCGGCCATGCGGGCGCTATCGTGCGCCACAGCAATGGCATGTTTGAAGGTGCCAGCGATCCGCGCAGCAACGGCAGCGCCGCCGGTTTTTAACAGGAGCCAACCATGAATCAAGCTGACTGGACCCCTTATCTTGCTCACATGGAGCAGATGCTACAACTGGAGCTGGACGAAGCCCGGCGCGCAGAGCTGTTAATCCAACTGACGCGTATCGCGCAGATGGCCGCGCCGCTGATGGCCTTTCCGCTGGACGATCGACTGGAAGTCGCGGGAGTGTATCAGGCATGAAACTGAGCGACGTTTCGATTCAGACGCTGCGTCTGGCGATCCACAACGGCGAGATCAGCGCCAGAGAGGTGGCTGAAAACACACTTCAGGCGATTGAGCAGCACAATCCGCAGCTCAATGCATGGACTGAGGTCACCGGGCAGCGGATGCTGAAAGAGGCAGAGAGTATCGATACCAAGCGCCAGCGCGGTGAAGATCTGCCGCCGCTGGCGGGTATCCCCTACGCGGTAAAAAACCTGTTTGACGTTGCCGGCTACAGTACGCTGGCCGGAGCCAGCCTGTTCAGTCAACGGCCCGCCGCGCGTGCGGATGCGTTTGCCATTGACCGGCTGCGGCAGGCGGGCGCGATGCTGTCGGGCATGCTGAATATGGATGCCTACGCCTACGGCTTTACCACCGAAAACAGCCACTACGGCGCGACCCATAATCCGCGCGACCTGAGCCGCGTGGCGGGTGGCTCCTCGGGCGGCTCAGCCGCGGCGGTGGCGGCCGGTCTGGTTCATTTTTCACTTGGCACGGACACCAACGGCTCGATTCGGGTCCCCGCCTCGCTGTGCGGTACGTTTGGCCTGAAGCCGACCTTTGGCCGCCTGTCGCGTAGCGGCAGCCATCCGTTTGTCGCCAGCCTCGACCACATTGGCCCCTTCGCCCGCCGGGTCGACGATCTGGCGCTGGTCTATGATCAGCTACAGGGCGCAGACAGCAGCGATGCGTTTCAGGCCAGCCGACCCACGGCTGCGACGCTGCCGACCCTGTCCCGCGGTGTGGAAGGGTTACGCTGCGGCGTGCTGGGCGGTTTTTTTAATGACTGGTGTGACGAAGAGGCACGGGCTGCGGTTGCGGTTGTCGCCGCCGCGCTCGACGCGCAGCAGCAGGTGGTGATGCCGGAAGCCGAACTGGCGCGCTCTGCTGCCTTTATCATGACGGCGGCGGAAGGGGGTAACCATTATCTGCCTGCGTTACGTCAGGTGCCGGAGCAGTTTGAACTCAACTCCCGCGAGCGTTTACTGGCGGGTGCGATGATGCCCGCCGCCTGGTATCTGCAGGCGCAGCGTTTCCGTCGCCATTTCCAGCAGCAGGTGCTGCCGCTGTTCAGCCAGTTTGACCTGCTGATTGCACCGGCGACGCCGTGCAGCGCGATTACCATTGGTCAGCAAACTATCACGATTAATGGAGAGGAACTGCCCGCCAAAGCCAGCATGGGTATGCTGACGCAGCCGATCTCTTTCCTGGGATTGCCGGTCTGCACCGTGCCGCTGACGACCCGCAGTGGTTTGCCGATTGGCCTGCAGTTAATCGCCCGTCCCTTTAATGAAGCGGCCGTGTTGCGTGCTGCGTGGGCACTGGAACAACAAGGTATCACACTGGCACAAATCAACATGGCAGGAGCCTGATGGACATTCAACAGATCAATTTACCGCAGATAGTCAGTGAAGTGACGGCACAGTTTTACCGCTACGAGCAGGCGCTGGTCAGCAACGATATTGCCGAGCTGGATGCGTTGTTCTGGCATGATGCCCGCACCGTTCGGCTGGGTGCCGGTGAGAATTTATACGGCATTGATGAGATACGCGCATTCCGTGCTGCCCGCCCTTCTGCCGGGCTGGAGCGAACGCTGCGCAACACCGTGATCACCACTTTTGGCGAAGACCTTGCGGTGTGCAGCACCGAATTCACCCGCGCCGGCAGCGATAAAATCGGCCGGCAACAGCAAACCTGGGTGCGGTTGCCGCACGGCTGGTGCATCGTTGCGGCCCAGGTGAGCCTGATGAGTTAAGCGCCTGAACAGCAGGCGTTTCGTCCGGCCCGGTGGCTGAATGAAACGCCTTGCGCTGACCTCAGGGTGCGTCCGGTGCCGGATGCGTTTTGATCCAGTGCTCGGCAATCTGCTGACGGCTGCAAATCCAGACGTCATCATGCTGCTGGATATGATCGAGGAAGTTCTGCAACGCACGGAATTTTCCGGGACGCCCCAGCAGGCGGCAATGCATGCCGACCGACATCATCTTCGGCGCCGTTTCGCCTTCTTCATACAGCACATCAAAGGTATCGCGCAGATAGGTGAAGAACTGTTCGGCAGTATTGAAGCCCTGTGGCGAGGCAAAACGCATGTCGTTGCACTCCAGGGTGTAAGGAATGATCAGGTGCGGTTTGACCGTGCCATCCTGACAGGTGACCTGGGTCCAGAACGGCAGATCGTCGCCATAATAATCGCTGTCGTAGCTGAAACCGCCCTGCTCCACCACCAGACGGCGGGTGTTCGGGCTGTCACGGCCGGTGTACCAGCCGGTGGGCGCTTTGCCAAACAGGTCGATCAGCACATCCACCGCCTGCTGCATATGCTGGCGTTCGGTTTTGGCGTCCATTCCCTGATAGTGGATCCAGCGCCAGCCGTGGCTCACCACATCGTAGTCCGCCTGTTTAATCGCCTCAACAATCTCCGGATGACGTGCCAGCGCCATGGCTACGCCAAACACGGTGAGCGGCAGACCGCGTTTCTGGAATTCATTATGGATGCGCCAGAAGCCGGCGCGTGAGCCGTACTCATACAGCGACTCCATCGACATATGGCGATCCGGATAACTGGCCGCGCCAATGATGTCGGAGAGAAACTGCTCCGAGCCGGCGTCGCCGTGCAGCACGCTATTTTCCGCTCCTTCTTCGTAATTCAGGACAAACTGCACCGCCACGCGGGCGTTGTTGGGCCAGGCGGCGTGCGGCGGATTGGCGCCATAACCGATTAAATCGCGCGGATAGTTTTTGTTAAAGCTGTACTCTTTCTTCTCTGCAGCGTCAGTCATTACTCGCTTCCTGTCATCAATCGGGAGAGTTCCGTTAGTTTAGATGCTGAAACGCACCTGAGAGAGGTTTCTGCAAAGGCCAGGCCAGATCGCCATATTTGCTGGTGCCAAAGCCAAGCGCCACCAGCGACTCGACCATTTTGACCGCTGCACCGACGCCATCAATCACCGGCAGGCCGAGTTCCTGCGTCAGGGAAGCGGCCAGTGTCGCCATACCACCGCAGCCCAGCACAATCGCCCCGCTGCCATCTTCACGCTTCGCCTGGATGCAGCGCTGGCGCACTTTCTCCTGCGCCAGTCCGCTGCCATCTTCCAGTGCCAGTACCGGCAGATCGATGGCGTGCAGCGCTGCACAGTGATGGCTGAAGCCATACTGCTGCAGCAGATGGCGTGCAATCACCAACGTGCGCGGCAGCGTGGTAACAATCGAGAAACGCGTCGCCAGCAGCGTCGCGGTGTGCATCGCCGCTTCCGCGATTCCCACCACCGGACCGCTGGCCAGCTCCCGCGCCGCCAGCAGACCCGGATCGCCAAAGCAGGCAATCACATGGCCGCTGACGCCCTGCGCTTTACCCAGCTTGATCTGCTCCAGCACACCGATAGCGGCTATCGCTTCGTCGAAATGACCCTCAATCGACGGCACGCCGTGCGTCGGGCAGACGGCCAGAATTTCGGTATCCGGAGCCGCCACGGCGCGGGCTGCCTGGCCGATGGTTTCGGTCATTGCCAGGCTGGTATTCGGGTTGATGACCTGAATCAGGCTCATGATGCATTTCCTTTATCCGTGCCAAACAGCCGGGCGAAATCGGGCAGGGTTTCACCGCTGCGTTCAAAGTGCAGGCTGGAGACAATGTGTTCGAAGTGCTGCTGCAGCGCCTGCGTCAGCGGTGCCAGGGCGCGATCGCGCAGCAGGCTGAGCAGCGTAGTGTGATCGTCACAGCGACAGCCGTGCTGCCAGGGCGCGCCATAGGCGGCAATCACCAGCGATGAGCGCTGCGTCAGTCGGGTTACCATCTCGGTCAGCACCTGATTGCCGGAGATAGCCTGCAACTGAATATGAAACGCGGCCGACAGCCGAATCGCGGCCGGGCCATCCTGGTCGGCATGAGCCTGATTCTCCTGCGCGATTAACTGCGCCAGCGCCGCCAGATGCGGTGCCTGCAGATGCGCCAGCACCGCGGGCAGGTTGGCGCACTCCATTAAACTGCGGGTACGAAAGATATCGCGCGCTTCGTCAACGCCCGGGGTGGCAACCTGTGCACCGCGTTTGGGCGTCAGAGTCACCATTTGCACTGCCGCGAGGCGTTGCAGCACTTTACGGATCCCGGTGCGACTGACACCAAACACCGCAGAGAGGGCCTCTTCCGGTAATTTACTGCCGGGTGGCAGCTGATGTTCAACAATCGCGTTCATCAACGCCTGGTAGATAGCCTCATCTTTATCATGCAGTTCGGCGGCCTTTCGCTGGCCTGTTTTACTCTTCATTACCCGCTCCGGTAGGTGACTGTGCGCAGCATATCGTATACATGAACAATAATTTTTGTATACAAGAAAACAAATCTGGCCTGAATCCTGCAATACGCTTTCACGCAATTATTCATTCCACTCTCGGGTAGAGGAGCAGGTTTCATGCCAAATCATTCAACGGTGGCCAGCAAGGCCTCTGAAGCCAACGCCAGCTACAGCCCACGGCTGTGTAACGACGACCTGGCGCCGACCCGCGACCAGAACTGGTCGTGGTACAACATTTTTTCATTCTGGATGTCGGATGTGCACAGCATGGGCGGGTATGTGGTGGCCGCCAGCTTCTTTACGCTGGGGTTAGCCAGCTGGCAGGTGCTGCTGTGTCTGCTGGTGGGCATCTGTATCGTGCAGATCTGCGCCAACCTGGTGGCGAAACCGAGCCAGATGGCGGGCGTGCCTTACGCGGTGATCTGTCGTCAGGCATTTGGGGTGTTTGGCGCTAACATACCGGCGGTGATTCGCGGACTGATCGCCTTTGCGTGGTACGGCATTCAGACCTATCTGGCCGCCAACGCGCTGATGCTGGTCCTGCTGAAGTTTGCGCCGTCACTGTCGTCGATGACCGAAACCAGCTGGCTGGGTCTGTCGCTGCTGGGCTGGTGCTGCTTTGGTACCATGTGGCTGCTGCAGGCGATGGTGTTCTGGCACGGCATGAGCGCCATCAAGCGCTTTATTGATGTCGCCGGTCCGGCAGTCTATGTGGTGATGGTGGCGCTGGCCGGCTGGATTGTATACAAGACCGGTTTTGATGGTATCTCTTTCACTCTCGCCAGCAAGTCGCTGTCAGCCGGTGAGCAGACGTGGCAGATGATTACCGCTACCGCGTTAGTGGTTTCCTACTTCTCCGGCCCGCTGCTGAACTTTGGTGATTTCTCACGTTACGGCAAAAGCATGGCGGAGATCCGTCGCGGTAACCGCTGGGGCCTGCCGTTCAACTTTCTGCTGTTTTCGATTGTGACGGTGGTGATTGTCTCTGGCACCCAGTCGCTGTTCGGTAAAATGATCACCGACCCAATCGAAACCGTGAGCCGGGTCGGTAATGACCTCGCGGTGGCAATTGGCCTGCTGACCATGATTATCGCCACCATCGGCATCAACATCGTGGCCAACTTTGTCTCACCGGCGTTCGACTTCTCTAACTGCTCGCCGCAGAAAATCAGCTTCCGGACGGGCGGAATGATTGCCGCCGTGGGTTCGGTGCTGTTAACGCCGTGGAACCTGTTCCAGTCACCGGAGCTGATTCACTATACCCTCGACGTGCTGGGTTCCTTTATCGGACCGCTGTTCGGCATTCTGCTGACGGATTTTTATCTGATTAAGCGTGGCCGTATTGATGTGAACGATCTGTTCAATGACACCCCGGCGGGCCGTTACTGGTATCGCGGCGGCTTTAATCCGAAAGCGATTGGCGCACTGCTGCCTTCGGTCGCAATCTGTCTGGTCATCAGCTTTATTCCGTCACTGCATGAGGTAGCGAACTTTAGCTGGTTTATCGGTGCAGGTCTGGCGGCAGGCTGTTATCGCTTTATCGCCCGCGAGGATCGTGAAACCGAAGAGGTGAGCAGCTGGCGCAGTAACGTCGCGGTGCAAAAGGATTAAACACACCAGCAGTGGGTAACACGCAGACAGCAAAAAGCCGATTCATTACTGAATCGGCTTCTTTAAAGAGATTGGCGGAACGGACGGGGCTCGAACCCGCGACCCCCTGCGTGACAGGCAGGTATTCTAACCAACTGAACTACCGCTCCGCGCTTTGTTCCCCGTCGAGAACGAGGCGAATATTAATGGCAGGCTCCCACCACGTCAACGCTTTTTCCGGAGGAAAAAACCGTTTGCTGGTTTTTTCACCTTCGCGTTGATTTTTCCCGCAAAATCACTGACTTCAGCCGCGCCACAGGCAGCTGCCGCCCTTCTTCATCACCAGATCGAGACGCGATTCATGCGCGACGATCTCCTCATCGCTGGCGGTCACCACCCGTAAAGCGGATGCCGGACGCACAATGCGCTGAATGCTCTCCCCCTGCGCCTGACGGGCGCTTTCACTCTCCGATAAAAATGAGAGTGAGGTCTGACCGCCGGTCATGGTCAGAAATACGTCAGCGAGGATCTCGGCATCGAGCAGTGCGCCGTGCAGGGTTCGTTTGCTGTTGTCGATCTCATAGCGTGAGCAGAGCGCATCAAGGCTGTTGCGCTTGCCGGGGAACATCCGGCGCGCCAGTGCCAGACTGTCGGTAATCTTGCAGAAGGTTTCCGTTTTTTCGATACCGCGCTGCAGTTTGGCAAATTCGTAGTCCATAAAGCCGATATCAAACGGCGCGTTATGGATTACCAGCTCAGCGCCGCGAATATAGTCGAGAAACTCATCGGCAATCTCACTGAATGTGGGCTTGTCAGCGAGGAACTCGTCTGCAATGCCGTGCACGCCAAACGCTTCCGGATCCACCAGCCGATCGGGCTTCAGATACATATGAAAATTGTTACCGGTCAGGCGACGGTTAATCACTTCGACCGCACCAATCTCAATGATGCGGTGACCCTCATAATGTACCCCGATCATGTTCATGCCGGTGGTTTCAGTATCGAGTACGATCTGGCGGTTATTTGCAGTGCTCATAAGACCCGTTTTATGTCAGACTTAGCGTTTTTGAGAGGAAGTCTACCAGAGATGCGCAAACAGGTAGAAATATTCACCGATGGATCCTGTCTTGGAAATCCCGGCCCCGGCGGTTACGGCGCCATTTTACGTTACGGCCAGCATGAGAAAACCTTCAGCGCCGGCTATCACCTCACCACCAATAACCGGATGGAGCTGATGGCGGCGATTGTCTCGCTTGAAGCGCTGAAACAGCCGTGCGATGTGGTGCTCAGCACCGACAGTCAGTATGTCCGTCAGGGGATTACCAGCTGGATCCACAACTGGAAGAAACGCGGCTGGAAAACGGCCGATAAAAAACCGGTGAAGAATGTCGATCTCTGGCAGCGTCTCGATCTTGCGCTCAGTACCCACCAGATTCAGTGGGAATGGGTAAAAGGCCACGCCGGACATCCGGAAAATGAGCGCTGTGATGAACTGGCGCGCAGCGCTGCTGAGAATCCTGCCTTTGATGACATCGGTTATAAAACTGAATCCTGATCCTCTTTCTGCCGGAACTGGCGCGTGGCGTTGACCGTCTGACGAATCTTACTGGTGCTCAGGCTTTTCTTCGCCCGGGTCGGAATCAGCGGGAAGGTCCGCTTGCGCGCCACCACAATATTCAGACAGCCCAGCGCCGGCAGGTGGGCGCTGATCACTTTTCCACCCTGCCGATGCCACGGCAGCACCTGAAAGCGGGTACGAAAGACCACTTCATAATTGAGCAGCCCCAGCCAGTCGAGTAATCGCATCTGGCTGAACATCCTGCCGCTCCACGGTGCCTTACGCGGTAAACCCGGCACGATTTTACTGACGCCGAGCAGGCTGAAAGGATTAAAGCCACTGATGATCATCCAGCCATCGTCAATTAAGACCCGATCGACTTCGCGTAATACCCGATGCGGGTCCTGGCTCCACGCCAGGGTATGCGCCAGTAAACAGGCATCAATCGATTTCGATTCAAACGGCAGCTGCATCGGATTTGCCAGTACCTGTAACAGCTCGCCTTCACTGCCGACATTGACCTGATGTGAAATAGCACAGTTTTCAGTGTTGATTTCTGCGCTCAGGTTGCCAAGCTTAAGCATATGAAAGCCATAAAGCTTTCCAAGGTAAGGCTGCAGCTGCTGCGTCAGCGCGTCACGAAAATAGTCTCCCCATGGCATATCGCGCCATGAGAGCGGCGCATTCAGAATCTGGCGTGTTTTAGCGGGCTTCATGCTTTACCATCTTCCTTTTCCTACGGCCTGCGAGAGGTGATGATGAATCTTACCAGTATTCCTGCGTTGCAGGATAACTACATCTGGACACTGACAGATGATGAAGGGAAATGCCTGATTGTCGATCCGGGTGAAGCGCAACCGGTATTAGAAAAAGTGGCAGCCAACGGCTGGCAACCGGTCGCTATCCTGCTAACCCATCACCATAACGATCACACCGGTGGGGTAAAAGCACTGTGCGAGCAGTTCCCGCAGCTTGAGGTTTTCGGTCCACAGGAAACCGCCAGTAAAGGGGCGAAGACCCTGGTACATGAAGGTGATCGGGTCGAGGTGATGGGTTTGACCTTCGAGGTGATCGCGACACCCGGACACACTTTAGGACATATCTCATATTACAGTTCGCCTTATCTTTTTTGTGGCGATACGCTTTTTTCAGGCGGTTGCGGACGCCTTTTTGAGGGGACTGCGGAACAAATGTATGATTCCTTTCAAAAGCTTAATCAGCTACCCGGCGAAACACTGGTCTGTTGCGCGCATGAGTATACTTTATCCAATTTGAAGTTTGCTGCGGCTATTCTGCCTCATGACCCGCAAATAACGGCCGAATATCAGAAAATTAAGGACTTACGTGCCGAAAATGGCATTAGTTTGCCAACAAAACTGGCGCACGAACGGACAATAAATTTATTTCTCCGTACCCAAGATGCTGATTTGCAAAGGGCTTTAAGTGTTAATTCAGCTACAGGACCGGTATGGCAAACATTTGCCGTTCTACGCGAGAAGAAAGACGCTTTTTGATTTTTCGGGTTGTGTTGTGAAAACGCGTCACGTATAGTTGCTCGTCTTTTAAGCGAACTATTGACACACACATGAAGGCTAAAGCGATATTACTCGCCTCGGTCTTGCTGGTGGGATGTCAGGCATCAAGGAATGACGCCAATATCCCCGAACAGCATGCCCAGAGTCTGTCTTCAGCTGGTCAAGGTGAAAATGGAAAGTACGGAGACGAGTTTTTGTCGCCGCGTTGGCAGGAAGATGGAACTGGCCTCGCAGCAGACGCAGATCTCTGGAGTTTCATTAGTGACGAGTTGAAGATGGGGATTCCGGAAAACCCGCGAATCCGCGAACAAAAAAGTAAATTTTTAAAAAATAAGAGCTATCTCCACGATGTAACATTACGGGCAGAGCCGTACATGTACTGGATAGTCGAGCAGATACAGAAACGTAAAATGCCGATGGAACTGGTACTGCTACCCATAGTGGAGAGCGCTTTTGACCCCCGCGCAACCTCATCTGCCAATGCCGCTGGTATCTGGCAGATTGTTGCGGCAACGGGTCGTAACTATGGTTTGAAACAGAACCAATATTACGATGGGCGACGTGATGTCGTTGCATCCACCAAAGTTGCGCTGGATATGATGCAGCGTCTTAACACCATGTTCGACGGTGACTGGTTACTGACCATTGCCGCCTATAACAGTGGTGAAGGACGGGTGCTCAAAGCGATTAAGCAGAATAAGGCGCGCGGTAAGCCGACTGACTTCTGGCACTTATCGCTGCCACGCGAAACCACGGTGTATGTGCCGAAAATGTTAGCCCTGAGTGAACTGCTCAAAAATAACAAGCGTTACGGTATCAAACTGCCGACGCCTAACGAAAGCCGTGCTCTGGCACGCGTGGAAGTGGGTCAGCAGATAAAACTGACGCAGGCCGCAGAAATGGCGGGTATGTCGCTCACTAAGTTGAAGAGCTTCAATACCGGCTACAAAGGCGGTGCGACAGCGCCAAACGGACCGCACTACATTATGGTGCCGAAGTCCAACGTCGCTAAGTTGCGTAACTCACTGGCTTCCGGTGATATCGCAGCGGTGCAACCGACCCAGCTCGCGAAAGCCAGCGCCAGTGGCGGTTACAAAGTGCGACGGGGTGATACCCTGTCAGGGATTGCCTCTAAACTTGGCGTTAGCGTGAGTACACTGAAGCAGGATAACAACCTGCGTGGTGCGGATATCAGACCGGGTCAGACATTGACTATCGGTTCGAACGGCACCCGACTGGCTGATAACGGCAACAGCATCACCTATCGTGTTCGTAAGGGTGATTCTCTTGCCAGTATTGCACGGCATCACGGCGTCAATATTAAAGACGTGATGCGCTGGAACAGTGTACTGGACAATGCGAAAGATATTCAGCCCGGCGATAATTTAACGCTGTTCGTGAATAATAACGCGAATCCTGATACCTGATACGTTGAAAAGGCTGACAATTGTCAGCCTTTTTCTTTGATCTCTCCCGCCTTCGCCCTGCCCTTTTACCACCAGCCGGTTTCACGTCCATCCATACCTATTAACCTCCTGGATTAAACTCCACCAGTAACGGATTATGGTCAGACGCGCGTGTGACCAGTACCGAGGCTTCACTGACAGCCAGATCGCGATAAAAGACGAAGTCCAGCGGGCGGCCAAACGCTTTGCGGCGATGATCGGCGGTAAACATCACCTCCTCCAGTTTCATCCGCTGTGCAAAGCGATAGAGCGCATTAATACGCTGGCGGCTCCAGGCATTAAAATCCCCCGCCATGATTACTGGTCCGCGATGATGCATGATCTGTTCGCCAATCGGTCCCAACTGCTTGCTGTAAACGTCTATGCCTAAACTGAAGTTCACCGCATGGATGTTGACTACCATCAGCATCTCGCCGGTCGGTAACGGGTATGCGGTAACCAGAGCCGATTTTGCCAGCCTGAGAAGCGGCTCACGCTCGCGCAACGGACAACAGTAGACTGGGTGAGCCGAAGCCAGCGTCATCACGCCTGAGGGATGCTGAGGCAGCACAAAGGCAGGCACCTGATCGGCGGCCAGATAATTACTGGTGGCAAACTCAACCAGCTCCGGTGTGGTCTGCGCCTCCTGCAGCAGCACCAGGTGCGCATCTTTACCGAAACCTTCCAGCACTGACATCCAGTCGGCACGTTGCTGCTTAAAAATATTCCATACCAGAACTTTCAGGTTAGGATGAGCGGGCAATGGCACGCCGGGCGGCAGTCCCTGACCGAGATGTAGCATCGCGCCCGGCGGAAAAATCTGTTCCGCTGGTTGTCCCGCAACATATCGCATTGCATAAGTTTTTTTGCGCACTTTCCCGCCTGACTGATGGTTCAAAAACAGATAACACTGATCTGTTATAGGGATTTTAGTCCGGGGTTTCAATGGATGCAGATCAATGTCGGAATCCAGCCCACTTTTCAGCGATAAATCTGCTGCTTTATCTGCTCTGCTGAAACAGGCATCGCATAGATCAGCCAGAGGCTGTTCTCCCCTATAATGATGATAAAAATTGCCCCTGGCACAGTATATCAGCCGGGTACCGCATTCCGGGTAAGGTCACAATACGGAGAGGAGTAATGAAGGCGTCTTCCGACGAGCTCAAAGTGTTTGTCAGTGTAGTAGAAAGTGGAAGCTTCAGTCGCGCTGCTGAACAGATGCGGATGGCGAACTCTGCCGTCAGCCGGACAATTAAAAAGCTGGAGGGCAAGCTGGGCGTCGCGCTGCTGACCCGCACCACCCGTCAGCTGGCGCTAACCCAGGAGGGCGAGCGCTATTTCCGCCACGTACAACGCTTCCTGCAGGAGATGACGACCGCTGAAAGCGAGTTGATCGAAAGCCTGCAGGCCCCGAAGGGATTGCTACGGGTTGATGCCGCCACGCCGGTGATCCTGCATTTACTGATGCCGATGATCAAACCGTTCCGGGATCGTTATCCTGAAATCACGCTCTCTTTGATCTCGTCGGAGAGTTTTATCAATCTTATTGAGCGTAAAGTCGACGTAGCGATACGTGCAGGCAACCTGACAGACTCGACGTTGCGCGCACGACTGTTATTTAACAGTTTCCGCAAGCTGGTTGCGTCGCCAGCCTATCTGGCAGAGTACGGGGCGCCGAAAACGGTGGCGGATCTGGCGCAGCATCAGTGTCTCGGCTTCGTCGATCCGTCACGTCTTAACCGCTGGCCTGTCGCCCAGGAGAGTGGTGAACTTTATGACATTACCTGGGAAATTTCGTCTAATAGCGGCGAAACCATCAAACAACTGAGCCTGACCGGTAACGGTATTGCCTGCCTGTCTGACTATATGATCGATCGTGAAATTGCCGAGGGGAAACTGGTAGAGGTGCTGGCGGAACAGCGCTTGCCGGTTGAGATGCCCTTTAACGCAGTCTATTACAGTGATATTGGCCTGAGCCAGCGGGTACGTGCCTTTATCGATTTTCTCAGTGAATGGACTGCCGATCAACCCTGGCAGATCGAGGATCGTTCGACGACAGAGTTACCTTAATAGATCCCGCTCTGTGCGCTGGCGGCTTACCGCCGCGCTGCTATGGAAACACGCCGGCTTTTATTCGATGCAATAGAAAAAGCCCTGACCGTTAAGTCAGGGCTTACCCATTAAGTGGCGGAACGGACGGGGCTCGAACCCGCGACCCCCTGCGTGACAGGCAGGTATTCTAACCAACTGAACTACCGCTCCACCGATTCTTTCACAGCTATCAGCAACCGGCTGATACCCGTCTGTTCCTGTTATTTTCCTTGTCAGGGGAAAAGGAACGAATTTGATGCCTGGCAGTTCCCTACTCTCGCATGGGGAGACCCCACACTACCATCGGCGCTACGGCGTTTCACTTCTGAGTTCGGCATGGGGTCA
>NZ_JBNPYB010000012.1:0-156605 GCF_050432985.1 Pantoea sp. AN62
TCTGAATTTGCGGCGGGCTGGAGAAAGGGTAATTCTGAAAATGAAGGTTCCGACATTACTAAGTGAGCGTTGTATCTAATCCTGGGGGCAGGTCACGAAGACCATGAGCAACCAACTTACCGCCATAACCCATGCGCTTTAACGCGGCATTCGCAGTCTGGCTATTCATTGGTTGTTTGGGATCGTTACGGCTTGGAAAAACATGTTGCCTGTTAGAGCTTAGAGGCCGCATAACCTCGAGAATTTCCAAAGCTTGTTTCGATAAAGGAACGACATGTTCACGCTTGGCCTTCATGCGCTCTGCTGGAATAACCCAAAGTTTCGAATCTAAGTCGATTTCTGCCCACTCTGTTCCCGAGGCTTCTGAAGGTCTTACCAGGGTGAGTAGTTGCCACTCTATTAAACATCGGGTGGCTATTGAGAGATTGGACATCACTAATGAACGCATTAGCTTTGGCAGTTCTTCCGGTCGTAATGTCGGCATGTTTTGCTTTTTGGGTTTTTCAAAAGCCATCCCAACACCTGAAGCAGGGTTAGCATCAATCAACCCGGTGTTGACCGCATATATCATGATCTCGTTAATACGCTGAACAAGACGGCGAACTGTCTCAAGCGCTCCGCGCGCTTTGATAGGCTCAAGCGATTCTACTATCGTTCTAGCTTTAAGTAGTTGGACAGGAATTTCACCAATAGCGGGAAAAACATCCTTTTCCAGCGATCGCCAAATATCCTTCGCGTAATCCTCAGTGACGCTTTTGCTTTTGAGCTGGAACCACCTTCCGGCCACAACTGAAAAAATGCTATCCAGCTCAATTTGTCGTTGCTCTGATACTTCCTCTTGCTGTTTTTGCGGGTCAATCCCTTGCGCAAGTAGCGATAGATACTGGTCACGCATCTGGCGTGCTACAGCGAGCGTCAGGGCAGGGTAAGAGCCTAGGCTCAGATTTGTGCGGCTACTACTATTTGGTCGCTGGTAGCGAAAACGCCACAGCTTCTTACCTGATGTTTTGACGAGCAGGAAAAGTCCATCGCCATCATGCAGTGTGAAGTCTTTCTCTTGAGGCTTAGCTTTGAGGATTTCGTTATTGGTGAGTGGGCGTGTCATCCGCGCCATGACTGGTTTCCGTCCATAATTGGTACACGTTTTTGGTACACATTATAACGTGTACCAATTCGTGTACCAATTATCTCTGGATTCAGGCGGATCGCCTCGGAAGGTTACAGACACAAAAAAGCCCGCAGGGCTTGTGCCGTGCGGGCTTTCAGGACTTCTGCGGATGGCACTGGAACCATCTTTGAAGAATTTTGGTGGAGCTGGCGGGAGTTGAACCCGCGTCCGAAATTACTACACCGTCGGCACTACATGCTTAGTCAGTTTTTACATTCGCCGGTTAGCTGCGAACAGACACGCCACTAACAGACTAGCCTGATTGGATTTAACGCTTCAACCCCAGGCAAGGCATCCACGCGATCTCTTTTGGGTTTGACTTCTCTTGATCCCCGTCTTAAGAGCGGAAGCTAGGGAGAGAAGGCTCTAAGCAGGTTATTAAGCTGCTAGTGCGTAGTTTTCGTCGTTTGCGACTATTTTTTTGCGGCTTTTTACGAGGCAAACCGCCCCTCGGCATGCTCCTAAGGCTTCACAATCCCGTCGAATCCAGAATCAGCCCCAGAACTTCAAATACTAGCAAAAAAGCAGGTCAGAATCCAGCGCTTAACGCTTTGAATTCTTCATGATACGTGCTTTATCCAGTTGCCATTCGCGGTCTTTGATATCGTCACGTTTATCATGCTCTTTCTTACCGCGTGCAACACCAATCTTCAGTTTACACCAGGCGTTCTTCCAGTAGAGCGAGAGCGCTACGATGGTATAACCTTCGCGATTGACGCGGCCATACAGTGAATCCAGCTCACGTTGCTTCAGCAGCAGCTTGCGGCTACGCGTGGGATCGCACACCACATGGGTGGAGGCAACGGCTAAGGGTTGAAAGGTTGAACCAAACAGGAACGCTTCGCCATCGCGCAGCAGAATATAGCTGTCGCTGATGTTGGCTTTGCCGGCACGAAGTGATTTAACTTCCCATCCTTGCAACGATAATCCCGCTTCATACTCCTCTTCGATGAAGTATTCGTGGCGGGCGCGTTTGTTCATGGCAACAGTGGCAGAACCGGGTTTGTGTGATTTTTTCTTTGTCATAGTGCGGCGTATTTTACATCACTTAGTCGGTTATCGCATCCCCAGTCCAGCGGGGCAGCAGGAAACGGGATATTCTAGCACACCCTTACTCGGGGGCATTTTTGTTTAATCGCTGAAAATGCTATTATTCAGCGGTTTCGTGATGAACAGGAACCATTATGGCTCAGATTAGTCGTTCGGCGCTGGTCCCGTTTAGTGCCGGGCAGATGTACAAACTTGTAAATGATGTGGATGCTTACCCGCAATTTCTGCCGGGTTGCACCGGAAGCCGCGTGCTGGATGCGTCAGAGAATCAAATGACCGCGTCCGTGGATGTGTCGAAAGCAGGCATCAGCAAAACATTTACCACCCGCAATACCCTGACGGATAACCAGAGCATTCATATGCAGCTGGTTGACGGGCCGTTCCGTAAGCTGACCGGCGGCTGGAAATTCATCTCGCTGGGCGATGACGCCTGCAAGGTTGAGTTAAGCCTGGAGTTTGAATTCACCAACATGCTGGTAGAGATGGCCTTTGGTCGGATCTTCAAAGAGCTGGCCAACAGTATGGTGCAGGCCTTCACCCAGCGTGCCAAAGAGGTTTACAGTGCCTGATATTTCGGTTGAGGTGGTCTACGCGCTGCCTGAAAAGCAATACCAGCTCTACGTCAAAGTGGAGCAGGGCAGCACGGTAGAGCAGGCGATACAGCAATCCGGAATTCTGGAACTGCGCCGTGAAATCGACCTCAGCAGTAATAAAGTAGGTATCTACAGCCGGGCCGTGAAGCTCAGTGATGTGGTGGATGAAGGCGATCGGATTGAAATCTATCGACCGCTGATTGCCGATCCTAAAGAGCTGCGTCGTCAACGCGCAGAGCGCTCTGCATCCGGTAAAAAGTAAGCAGCAGACGGCAGGGCAGCAATGACCTGTTAATCCGCAGCATAAAAAAAGGCGCTCAGTGCGCCTTTTTTGCTGTCTGCCGTTTAGTTAGTCGCTTTTTTGCGCCAGATTCGGCTTGTTGTCGATATTGGTCAGGACGCCGTTACCATCAAAATTGAGCGTCAGCGTCTGCTGCTGAACGCGCTCATGGCCTGGTTCCTGACGGAAAACGTAATACCAGACGTTGCTGCCGAACGGATCTTTCATCATTGGCGTACCGAGCGTGTAAGCCACCTGCTGCTGGGTCATACCGGTGTGAATCTTGGCCACATCATTGGCAACCAGATAGTTACCCTGGTTGATATCAGGACGATATACCACGCGCTCTAAGGTGGAACATCCGGCGGTCATCATCAACATTACCACTGCCGCGGCAGTCAGCGTTTTACAGCGCATCTATACATTCCTTTTCCGGGGCCAAACGCCTTTTACAGGCTGTTTTTTTGCCAACAAAATCTGAACTCTGCCTGCGGCAGGCTTTATTACTTTGGCGACATAAGTGCCGATGATAATAAACCTTTTCGCTATTGGGAACCTCTACAGAGCATGCATATGACCACGGCAGGTTAAAAAAGTGCGCTATCAGGCGGCTAAAAGTTCTTTGGCGTTAGCCAGGGTGTTGCGTGTAACCTCGCTACCGCCCAGCAGTCGCGCCAGTTCCTGCAGCCGCGCGCGCTTGTCCAGCGGCTGCATATGGGTTTCGGTCATGGCGCCATCGGTCTCTTTGCTGACAAAGAAGTGCTGATGACCACAGCCTGCTACCTGCGGCAGGTGAGTCACACACATCACCTGAGTCGATTCGCCCAGCTGGCGCAGCAGTTTGCCTACTACGGCGGCGGTCGGACCGCTGATCCCGACATCGACTTCATCGAAAATCATCGCTGGCGTTTCCATTTTCTTCGCAGTGATGACCTGAATCGCCAGCGCGATACGGGACAGCTCACCGCCGGAGGCGACTTTGCCAAGCGGCTGCAGCGGTTGACCAGGGTTAGTCGTCACCTGGAAGTCGATGCGGCTGGCACCTTCAGCAGTCAGCTGATCCGGGTTAAAGGTCAGGGCAATCTTAAACTGGCCGTGCGGCATAGAGAGCAGATGCATGCTCTGGGTAATCAGCTGCTGCAGCTCCTCAGCGTACTGAGTGCGGTGCTGATGAAGCTGCTCCGCGCTTAACAGGGCTGCCTGATAGTGCTCGCCAACCAGCGACTGCAGGCTCTCCTGATCGCTTTCATGCTGTGACAGCAACTCCGCTTCCGCCAGTAACTGCTGATGCAGTTCAGGCAGATTTTCCGGCGTAACGTGATGCTTACGCGCCAGAGCGATCTGGCGTGAAATACGCAGCTCCAGTTCATACAGACGATTCGGATCGAGATCGAGGCTGTCGCAGTAATGACGCAGCTCGTCGCTGGCTTCACTCAGCTGAATGGCCGCTTCTTCCAGCAGGTTATAAACCCCGTTCAGTTTCTCATCCAGCGAGGTCAGCTCAGACAGCATCTCACGAGCGCTGTAGAGCAGGCTGCAGAGATTGTTATCGTCGCTATCCGCAAGCAGTTGCAGCGCCTGCTGACTGGTCGACAGCAGCTGTCCGCTGTTTGCCAGCCGCTTGTACTCTTCGTCAATCTGCTCATATTCACCAGCCTGCGGTGCAAACTCGTTCAGCTCTTTCAGCTGATATTGCAGCAGTTCGCGACGTGCTTCACGCTCCTGAGCCTGCTGCTGATGCAGTGCCAGGGTGCGGCAGCTCTGATGCCAGGCCTGATAATGAGTACGCATGCGCTGCAGCAGATCGTCATGACCGGCGTAGGCATCCAGCAGATGTTTCTGGTGCTCAGGTTTGAGCAGCAACTGGTGCGCGTGCTGGCCGTGAATCTGAATCAGTAACTGGCCGAGGTCGCGCAGCTGCGACAGCGGAACCGCCGTGCCGTTGATGAACCCGCGTGAGCGTCCGTCCGCGCTAATCACCCGACGCAGCAGACACTCATTGCCATCATCCAGATGGTTATCCATCAGCCAGCGCTGAGCAGAAGGGGAGGACTTAAGCTGGAAGCGGGCGCAAAGATCGGCCCGGCTGGCGCCCTGACGCACCATGTCGGCATCTGCGCGACCGCCCAGGCATAATCCCAGGGCATCAATCGCGATAGATTTACCGGCACCGGTCTCACCAGTGATTGCTGTCATACCGCGTTGGAAATCAATGTCGAGCTCACGAACGATAGCGAAATTACTGATGGTCAGTTGGGCCAGCATAGGTTCACCTGTATGAATAAACACATATGGTTTTTCATACAGTATAAACTGGAATTTTATCCAGTAAAGAGGCGGCACGGCTTTTCAGAACAATTTTTTTGACCAGCCCAGTTTCGAACTCAGCGTATTGAAATAGCTGTAGTTTTTAGGGTGAATCAGATTCAGGTGACTGGCACTGCGTCGGATCAGCACATCCTCACCTTCCTGGATCGGCAGCGCAATCTGGCTGTCGCAGCTGATCTCTAGGTCGCTCCGGCGTGAAGAAAAGCGCAACCGGATGGTACTGCTGCTGTTAATCACCAGCGGACGGGCCGACAGCGTATGCGGGAACATCGGCACCAGCACAATTGCCTCCAGCGAAGGCGTGAGTATCGGGCCGCCGGCAGAAAGCGAGTAGGCGGTGGAACCGGTCGGCGTGGAGATAATCAGGCCGTCTGAGCGCTGGGAAAAGGCAAACACTTCATCGATATAGACTTCAAACTCGATCATGTGCGCCACTTTTCCGGGATGCAGCACCACTTCATTGATCGCCGAGCCAATGCGTGGCGAACAGTCTGATTTACATACCTGGGCTTCCAGTAAAAAGCGGCTCTCAACGAAGTAGTTGCCCTGCAATACTTCATCCAGTTGCTGCTGCGCATTATCCGGGTCGAGATCGGTCAGAAAGCCGAGGTTGCCGCGGTTAATGCCAATAACCTTGATGTCATAGCGCGCCAGCACCCGGGCCGCGCCCAGCATATTGCCGTCACCGCCGACCACCACCGCCAGATCTGCCTGTTGACCAATCTCAGCCAGCGTCCCGGTCTGGACGTCGTGTAGCGCCAGCTCCTGCGCGATTTGCTTCTCCACGATCACTTGATAACCTTTGGCGGTCAGCCAGCGCCAGAGCATCTCATGCGTGGTTAACGCGGTGGGATGGCGTGGATGACCCACAATACCAATGCAGTTAAAGTGTTTGTTCATCGAGTGGGTGTTCCTTATAAGCCAAAACGGCAAGGCAATGTGATAGGTTCCCTTGAAACCGTCAAACCGATCCCCATAATAAGCCAACCAGCGAAATGAATGTGCAAAACGCGGAGAAATTCATGAGTAGTAAAGAACAGAACACCCCAAACGAGCAAGTCTCAGACGAAATTCAGCAGGATCAGCAACAACCTCAGGAAGCGGAGACAGCGGCTGAGGTGGATCCGCGTGATGAGCGTATTGCTCAGCTCGAAGCTGAATTAGCGCAGTCGCAAACCGGCGTGCGTGATGCACAACTGCGTGCGCAGGCTGAAATTGAGAACATTCGTCGCCGTGCCGAAATGGACGTTGAGAAGGCGCATAAATTCGCCCTGGAGAAATTTGCCAACGAATTGCTGCCGGTGATCGACAGTCTTGAGCGTGCGCTGGAAGTGGCGAACAAAGAAGACGCGCAACTGGCTCCGATGATCGAAGGGATTGAACTGACCCTGAAAGGTCTGCTCGGCGCAGTCCGCAAATTCGGTGTAGAAGTGGTGGGCGAAACTGGCGTGCCATTCAATCCCGAAGTGCATCAGGCGATGTCGATGATGGAGTCTGAAGAGTTTGAACCGAACCAGGTGATGCTGGTGATGCAACGTGGCTACACGCTGAATGGCCGCTTACTGCGTCCGGCGATGGTGGCGGTTGCCAAAGCGAAAGGCTGATTTCACGCCTGAATCCGTTCCACGGCCGCGCAGTGTCGCGGCCGTGTGCCTTGCTGCTTATTCAGGCAGTACCGGCGTCCAGTCAATCGGTTCCTGACCGGCTTCACGCAGTATGGCGTTAGTTTTCGAGAAGTGCTGACAGCCAAAAAAGCCCCGATGCGCCGAGAGCGGCGAAGGGTGCGGCGCCTGCAATACGTGATGGCGCTGACGGTCAATAATGCTGCCTTTCTTCTGTGCGTGGGAGCCCCACAGCAGGAACACCACCCCTTCACGATGCTGGTTAATCGCGGCAATCACATTATCGGTAAAGGTTTCCCAGCCAAAGCGCGCATGGGAATGGGCCTTGCCCGCTTCCACTGTTAACACCGTATTCAGCAACATCACGCCCTGTTTCGCCCAGCTTTCGAGAAAACCATGGTCCGGCTTCTGAAAGCCCGGAATGTCCTGCAATAGCTCTTTGTAGATGTTTTGCAGCGACGGCGGTACCTGCACGCCGGGCAGCACCGAAAAGGCCAGTCCGTGCGCCTGTTTAGGGCCGTGGTACGGGTCCTGACCCAGAATCACCACTTTGACGTCGCCTAACTCAGTCAGGCGAAAGGCATTGAACACATCCTTTTGCGGTGGGTAAACCGTCACGCCTGCAGCACGCTCATCCGCCACGAGTTTCAGCGTCTCGGTAAAATAGGGTTTCTGTTTCTCTTCAGCCAGCACGTCGTGCCAGGTCAGCTTTTCAGCCATAATCCACTCCCTTAAGGTTTGTGCCGTAAGCTTAGCCGTTCCTGCCCCTGAGCTGAAGGGCAAAAATATTTTTAATAATGCAAAAAAAGTTAATATCAGCAGCGGTTTGAGATCAGTCAGTTAGCGAAAAAGGAGACTTTATGACCGGTTAAAATTGACCCAGGTCAAGGCTGACGGCGTGGGAGAGTGCTATACCGGAGCCTCAAATTTGATTCATTCACGCATTGCCCTGGAGGCGCTGACATGATTACTGGTATCCAGATCACACAAACTAATAAACCCCAACTCCTTAATTCTTTCTGGCTGTTAGACGAAGAGAAAGCTCAGGCTCGCTGCCTGTGTGCCAAAGGCGACTATGAAGAAGATCAGGTGGTTGCGCTTAGCGAACTGGGTGAATTCACCTACCGTGAAGTGCCGGTAGAAATTAAACCGCAGGTGCGGGTAGAAGGCGGTCAGCATCTGAACGTCAACGTTCTGCGTCGTGAAACACTGGAAGATGCCGTTAAGCATCCTGAAAATTATCCGCAGCTGACCATTCGCGTTTCCGGTTATGCGGTGCGTTTTAACTCACTGACGCCAGAACAGCAACGCGACGTGATTGCCCGTACTTTCACCGAAAGTCTCTGAGTGACATCAGTTAACCGGCGCTGAAAAATAACGCAAAGCGCACACAGCAATTTTTATCAGAATATTAATAAGATAGCAGCCAGATTGGCTGGCGGTGTGGTGGCAGTTATCGCCGGATCGCCATCAGACACTGAAAATGGCACCAACTGCCTGTTACTGATGATTAAATCAAAAAAATCGCCTCTGATGAGGCGATTTTTTTATGGCTGCGATGATTTATTCCGCATTCTCATTAGCCGGCGCGCTGCCGCTCGGCTTGCGGCGTTTACCGATATTTTTGGCATCGCGGTGACGTTTTTTCACCCGCGGTTTTTCAGCTTCGCTGGATTTCTTCTCAGCTCGCTTAGCCAGCGCCTTTTTCGACGGTTTCCCGGTGGTTTTGGCGTGCGGCGCGCGCGTCTCAGGACGCAATTCATCCACCACGCGGGCTTTCAGCGGCTCATTGACGTAGCGGCTGATTTTACCCAGCAGTACGTAGTCATGCGCTTCGACCAGCGAGATCGCGATTCCTTTGCGGCCGGCACGGCCGGTACGGCCTATACGGTGCAGATAGGTATCAGCGGTGCGCGGCATATCGAAGTTAAAGACGTGACTGACTTCCTCAACATCAATACCACGCGCCGCGATATCGGTGGCGACCAGCACGTTGACCCGGCCTTCACTCAGACGTTTAATCGCTTCGTTACGCTTGGCCTGCACCATCTCGCCTTCCAGATAGCTGCTACGAATCCCCGCTTCGTGCAGCCAGCTGACCAGCTCATGCAGACGCTCACGTTTACGCACAAACACGATGCAGCGCGTCACTTCCGGCTGTTTCAGCAAATGAACCAGTAATTTGGTTTTATGCTCCAGATCGTCAGCGCGATAGTACCACTGCTGGATCTTTTTACGTTCACGGCGGCTGGGATCGGCTTCCAGTTCAACCGGATCGTTCAGCAGACGCTCGGCGAAGTCTTTGATGTTTTCGCCTTCCAGCGTGGCGGAAAACAGCAGCGTTTGCTTGCGCCAGCGGGTTTCTGCCGCGATGGTTTCGATATCCTGTGCGAAACCCATGTCCAGCATGCGGTCCGCTTCATCGAGCACCAGCGTTTCAACTGCGCGGCAGTCAAAGTTCTCTTCTTTGATGTATTGCAGCAGACGACCGGTGGTCGCCACCACAATGTCCTGGTTTTCGCTGAACACTTCAGCGTGGTTCATATAGGCCACGCCGCCGGTGATGGTAGCGATATCCAGATGGGTATGTTTCGCCAGTTCACGCGCCTGGTCGGCGACCTGCATCGCCAGTTCGCGGGTTGGTGTGACGATCAGAATGCGGGGCGGGCCAGATTTCTTACGGGGGAAATCAAGCAGGTGCTGCAGCGCCGGTAGCAGATAGGCGGCAGTTTTCCCGGTCCCGGTAGGTGCCGAACCCAGAACGTCGCGGCCCTCAAGCGCGGGCGGAATTGCAGCAGCCTGAATCACTGTTGGGCGCGTAAAGCCTTTTTCCTGCAGCGCTTGCAGCAGGCTTTCGTCGAGTTCGAGTTCGGAAAATGTGGTTACTGTCATGGTCTACCTCAGTTTGGGGCGCTGATTATAGACAGATCAGACATAATCTTCATCTGTTAATCCGCCAGGTATGGTCTGCTGCGTGAATTCCCTTACCTGTCACGTTACACTTATGCGCTGCCGCACGGCAGAAAAAAAGTGAATGGTAGCGACCCATGATGCACGATAAGCCGCGTGAGCGGCCCCAGTTAAACAAGAACGGATTTACCTTTAAACAATTTTTTGTCGCGCACGATCGCTGTGCGATGAAAGTCGGTACCGATGCCATTCTGCTCGGTGCCTGGGCACCGGTGGCTGGCGTCAGACGGATTCTGGACATTGGCAGCGGCAGCGGACTGATCGCGCTGATGCTGGCGCAGCGCACGTCGTCGCCGGTTGAGATTGATGCGGTCGAGTTAGACGGTGAGGCGGCGCAGCAGGCACGCGAGAATGTACAGCAGTCGCCGTGGCCGCAGCGTATTCACATCCATCAGCAGGATATCGCCCGCTGGGCCGAAGACTGCGAGCAGCGTTATTCGCTGATTGTCAGCAATCCTCCGTACTTTGCGCCTGGCGTAGCCTGTTCCACTGCGGCGCGGGACAGCGCCCGTGCGACCCGCACCCTCGATCATCAGACCCTGTTACGCAGCGCAGCGTTGCTGATTGAAGAAGAGGGGATGTTCTGCGTGGTACTGCCCACCGCGACCGGCGAAACGTTTATCAGCCAGGCGCTGGCCGATGGCTGGCATTTACGTTTTCGGCTGGACGTGGCGGAATATGCTCATCGCCCGCCGCATCGCGTGCTGCTGGCTTTCTCTCCGCAGGCCGGCGAAACGCTGCTGGAGCGTCTTGCCATTCGCGCGCCCGACACCCACTATTCCGAAGACTGGTGTTGCCTGACGCGGGCATTCTACCTGTTCCTGTAACCGGGCGGCGTCAGGATGGTCGGCAGCGCTTCGGGTAACAGGTCGGGATAGTCGCGGATGTAGTGCAGTCCGCGGCTCTCTTTTCGCTCCAGCGCGCAGCGCACCATGAGATCGGCGACCTGCACCAGATTCCTCAGCTCCAGCAGATTGTTAGAGAGGCGGAAGTGATGGTAATACTCATCAATTTCCTGCTGCAGCAGCGTGATGCGGCGCAACGCCCGCTCAAGGCGCTTGGTGGTTCGCACAATGCCAACGTAATCCCACATAAACAGCCGCAGCTCGTGCCAGTTATGCTGGATGATCACCCGCTCATCCGCATCATCGACCTGGCTTTCATCCCAGCCGGGCAGGGTAGTCACCGCTTCGACGTCGGGCAGGGTGCGAATCAAATCCTCCGCGGCTGACCAGCCATAAACCAGACACTCCAGCAGTGAGTTGGACGCCATCCGGTTAGCGCCGTGCAGGCCGGTATAACTCACTTCACCAATCGCATACAGGCCATTGAGATCGGTACGCCCCTGCTGATCGACCATCACGCCGCCGCAGGTATAGTGCGCGGCAGGCACAATTGGAATCGGCTGTTTGGTCAGATCAAAGCCAAAGGTCAGCAGCTTGTCGTAAATCATCGGGAAGTGAGCGCGGACAAATGCTTCCGGCTGATGACTGATATCGAGATACATGCAGTCCACGCCCAGCCGTTTCATTTCGTGGTCTATCGCCCGGGCGACGATGTCACGCGGCGCCAGTTCAGCCCGTTGATCAAAATCGGGCATGAAACGGCTGCCGTCAGGACGCAGCAGCCAGGCACCTTCGCCACGTAATGCTTCGGTTAGCAGGAAATTCTGCGCCTGCGGATGAAACAGGCAAGTCGGGTGAAACTGGTTAAACTCCAGATTGGCGACCCGGCAGCCGGCACGCCACGCCATCGCAATTCCATCGCCAGAGGCAATATCGGGATTGGTGGTGTATTGATAGACTTTGGCTGCGCCGCCGGTTGCGACCACGACGGCGCGGGCGCTACAGGTTTCCACCTGCTCGCGATTGCGGTTCCAGATCCACGCACCCACAGCACGGCGTGGTCCGGGCAGGCCCAGTTTGTCTGAAAGAATGAGATCGACCGCGTTAGTGCGTTCCAGAATCCGGATGTTGGGATGGCTCAGCGCCTGACTGACCAGCGTGGTTTCTACCGCGCGGCCGGTGGCATCGGCACTGTGCAGAATGCGGCGATGACTGTGGCCGCCTTCACGGGTCAGGTGATAGCGCATCTCGCCTGCCGCCTGCGGATCGATATCAAAGGCGACCCCGTTATCAATCAGCCACTGCACGCAGTGACGGGCATTGCTGGCAATAAACGAAACGGCGTCGCGATCGCACAGGCCGGCACCGGCAATCAGCGTATCCTCCACGTGCGACTCAATGCTGTCGGTTTCATCGAACACCGCCGCGATACCGCCCTGCGCATACAGGGTGGAGCCCTCATTGACCTGCGCTTTGCTGAGCACCAGCACCTGATAATGTCTGGCCAGCCGTAACGCCAGCGACAGGCCGGCGGCACCGCTGCCCACAATCAATACATCACACTGATAATCCGGATTTGCATTTGTCATGGTGTTTAATTTACTAAACAAGAATAGGCCTGAGCATAAGCGTTAAGCCGGTTGCTGTGAAGTATTTTGAACAAATTTTCCACGCGCCAGGCAGCGTCAGGCTAAATGTCGCTAACAATCAGCAGGTTAAATTCGGGACGGTTTAAAAAGTGTTTTTTATACCAAACTTAATTAAGCGCAGGGATTTAAAGATGAAAAAGCCGTTGTCATAGGTTACTCTGCCTGCGATTTACGCTCCCTGTACTGAACGAAAATGAACAAGCCGGATAATCACCAGCGGAGCGGTAAATATTAGGGCGATAAGTGAACTTCGCACCACATCACAACTCTAAGCGCATGCTTGCTCAGAACCATTGAGATGTGCTGGCAGTTACTTTACGCGTATAAAAAATTTGGGGAGACATTACCTCGGATGAGCGAGCAGTTAACGGATCAGATCCTCGTTGAACGGGTACAGAAGGGAGATCAAAAAGCTTTCAACTTACTGGTAATTCGTTACCAGCATAAAGTGGCGAGCCTGGTTTCACGCTATGTTCCGTCGGGCGATGTGCCTGATGTAGTACAGGAATCGTTTATTAAAGCGTATCGCGCACTGGACTCTTTCCGGGGCGATAGCGCGTTTTATACCTGGCTGTACCGCATTGCGGTTAATACAGCGAAAAATTACCTGGTTGCTCAGGGGCGACGTCCGCCATCCAGCGATGTGGATGCGATTGACGCAGAAAATTTCGAAAGTGCGGGTGCATTAAAAGAAATTTCGAACCCTGAGAACTTAATGTTGTCTGACGAATTGAAACAAATTGTCTTTCGTACCATCGAGGCGCTACCCGAGGACTTGCGTATGGCAATCACCCTCAGGGAACTGGACGGCCTGAGCTATGAAGAGATCGCCGTCATTATGGATTGCCCGGTAGGCACTGTTCGGTCACGTATCTTCCGTGCGCGAGAGGCCATTGATAATAAAGTTCAACCGCTTATCCAACGTCAGTGATAACGGCTACTGGAAGGGTACATAGGCATGCAGAAAGAAAAACTTTCCGCTTTAATGGATGGTGAGACCTTAGATAACGAGCTGTTCTCAGCCTTATCGAAGGATGCAGATCTACAGAAAAGCTGGGAAAGCTACCATCTGATTCGCGATACCATGCGCGGCGATGTTGGCGAGTTCCTGCATTTCGATATCTCTGCGCGCGTTGCCGCTGCCATCGAAAAAGAACCGCTGCGTACTGTTACACCGCTGATCCCTGAAGCGCAGCCAGAACCTTCCCGCTGGGAAAAAATGCCGTTCTGGCAGAAAGTGCGTCCATGGGCAGCACAGTTAACCCAGGTCGGCGTGGCTGCCTGTGTTTCTCTGGCAGTTATCGTTGGCGTCCAGCACTACAACCAGCCAAACGGCGGCACGGCTGAATCGTCCGATTCTCCGGTGTTTAACACGCTGCCGATGATGGGCAAAGCCTCACCGGTCAGCCTCGGCGTGCCTTCTGATGCGTTTGATACCAACAGCGCTAATCAGCAGGTTCAGGATCAGCGTCGTCGCGTCAATGCGATGCTGCAGGATTATGAACTGCAACGCCGTTTACATGCCGATCAGCTGCAGTTTGAAACCGATGCACCGAAACAAGCACAGGCTGATGTTCCCGGAAACCAATCCTTAGGACTCCAGCAGCAGTAATGAAGCCGCTTTGGTATGCTGTTAGCCTGCTGACAGGCAGCCTGTTGTGGTCATCTGCCGCCCCGGCGCAACCTTCTGCGTCCGGGGCGTTATTGCAGCAGATGGAGCAGGCAAGTCAAAACCTCAACTACGAATTCGCCTATATCAACGTCTCCCGCCTCGGCATTGAATCATTGCGTTATCGTCATGCTGTGATTGATGAGCGTATTTTTGCTCAGCTGTTGCAGATGGACGGCCCGCGACGTGAAGTGATCCAGCGTGGCAACGATATCAGCTACTTCGAACCTGGCCTTGAGCCGTTTTCGCTGCCCGGTAACCACATTATCGATGCGCTGCCGTCGGTGATTTTTGCAGACTTCACCAAGCTGGGCAGTGCGTACGACTTCATTACCGTTGGCCGCTCGCGTATTGCCGATCAGATGTGCGACGTATTGCGCATCGTGTCACGCGATGGCACCCGCTACAGCTATGTCGTCTGGCTGGATGTGGATACCAGGCTGCCTCTGCGGATTGACCTGCTGGACCGCGACGGTGAAACGCTGGAGCAGTTCCGTGTCATCAGCTTCGCGGTGGATGAAGGGGTGCGTAACCTGATGCAGGGGCTGGAGAAGGCCAACCTGCCGCCATCGCTCTCCGTCCCGAAAGGGGATGCGGTGATGCTCAACTGGCAGCCAGGCTGGATACCCGCCGGCATGACGCTGGTCTCTCAGAATCGTCGTACGTTGCCCGCGCTGAACAAAAACATGGAGTCGCGTCTCTACAGCGACGGCCTGTTCAGCTTCGCCATTAATATCACTCCGGCCGATAAAAGCAGTACCACCCAGACATTGCGCACTGGACGTCGTACGGTACAAACGGTTGTGCGCAATAATAGCGAGATTGCGGTGGTCGGCGAATTACCGCCTTCGACAGCAAAACGCATTGCGGACAGCATCGACCTGGGGTCACAAAAATGATGAGAGAATGGGCCACCGTGGTGGCATGGCAGGATGGCATCGCCACTCTGCATACTGAAGCGAAAACCTCCTGCAACAGCTGCCAGGCGCGTAAAGGTTGCGGCAGCCACATGCTGAACAAACTCGGCCCGAAAAATGCCCACGTAATGCAGATCGCCAGCAGCAAACCGCTGCAGCCGGGTCAGCGTATCGAACTGGGTATCCGCGAGAGCAGCCTGCTGGGCTCGGCGTTGCTGGTCTATATGACGCCGCTGTTGGGTTTGTTTGTGGTGGCAGGGCTGTTTCAGGCGCTGTTCAGCAGCGATCTGGCGGCCGCCAGCGGTGCGCTGCTGGGCGGGATTGGCGGCTTTATTATCGCCAAAGGCGTCTCGATGAAACTGGGCGATCGCGACGCCTTTCAACCGGTGATCCTGAACATCGCATTACCTCCTGATGCGCTGCGCGTTGAAAGCGAAGCGTAACGCATCTCCAGGCCGCGCACTCCGCGGCCTTTGTCTGTTCTCCCTTACGCAAAACTCTGTTTCGCTTCCACAACGTTCCATTCTTTTATGCGCGGCGTTAACAGTGTAATATGCGTCGTCATTAATGAGGCTGACAGGATTGTGGGTAAAGAGCGATCTTCCTGAATGTGTCTGTGCTCAGGTTTTCAACTGATTCTCTATGCGAAGATATTCATATAAATGAAGCACATAAGAAATTTCTCCATCATCGCCCACATCGACCATGGTAAATCTACGCTCTCTGACCGCCTGATTCAGATTTGTGGTGGCCTCACCGCCCGTGAGATGGCTGCCCAGGTTCTTGACTCTATGGATCTGGAACGCGAGCGCGGTATTACCATCAAAGCACAGAGCGTAACGCTCGATTACCACGCGAAAGACGGCGAAACTTACCAGCTCAATTTCATCGACACTCCGGGTCACGTTGACTTCTCCTATGAAGTTTCCCGCTCACTGGCGGCCTGTGAAGGCGCACTGCTGGTGGTGGATGCCGGGCAGGGCGTAGAAGCGCAGACCCTGGCGAACTGCTACACCGCGATTGAGATGGATCTGGAAGTAGTGCCGGTTCTGAACAAAATTGACCTGCCAGCGGCCGATCCCGATCGTGCGGCGCAGGAAATTGAAGATATCGTCGGCATTGATGCTACTGACGCGGTGCGCTGCTCGGCAAAAACCGGCGTTGGCGTACCGGAAGTGCTGGAACGTTTAGTGCGTGACATCCCGCCGCCAGAAGGCGATCCGGAAGCACCGCTGCAGGCGCTGATTATCGACTCCTGGTTCGATAACTACCTCGGTGTGGTGTCGCTGGTGCGGGTTAAAAACGGCACCATGCGCAAGGGCGATAAAATTAAGGTTCTGAGTACTGGCCAGGTGTATAACGCTGACCGTCTCGGCATCTTCACCCCGAAGCAGGTTGACCGTACCGAGCTTAACTGCGGTGAAGTTGGCTGGCTGGTCTGTGCGATTAAAGACATCCTCGGCGCGCCGGTAGGGGACACCCTGACCACCGCGCGTAACCCGGCAGACAAAGCGCTGCCAGGCTTTAAAAAAGTGAAGCCGCAGGTTTATGCCGGTCTGTTCCCGATCAGCTCTGACGACTATGAAGCGTTCCGTGATGCGCTCGGCAAACTGAGCCTGAATGACGCCTCGCTGTTCTATGAGCCAGAAAGCTCGACGGCGCTGGGCTTTGGTTTCCGCTGCGGCTTCCTCGGTCTGCTGCACATGGAGATCATCCAGGAGCGTCTGGAGCGTGAATACGATCTCGATTTAATTACCACGGCACCGACCGTGGTGTATGAAGTGGTTACCACCAGCGGCGACGTGGTCTACGTAGACAGCCCGTCTAAGTTGCCAGCGCTGAATAATATTGAAGAGCTGCGCGAACCGATCGCCGAGTGTCATATGCTGCTGCCGCAGGAATATCTGGGCAACGTCATTACACTGTGCATTGAGAAACGTGGCGTTCAGACCAATATGGTTTACCACGGCAATCAGGTCGCGCTGACTTACGAGATTCCGATGGCAGAAGTGGTGCTCGACTTCTTCGACCGTCTGAAATCCACCTCACGCGGCTATGCTTCGCTGGATTACAACTTTAAACGTTTCCAGGCCTCTGACATGGTGCGCGTCGACGTTCTGATTAACTCCGAACGTGTCGATGCGCTGGCGCTGATTACCCACCGTGAAAACGCACCGTATCGTGGACGCGATCTGGTTGAGAAGATGAAAGAGCTCATCCCGCGTCAGCAGTTTGATATTGCGATTCAGGCGGCAATCGGCAACCACATTATCGCGCGTTCAACGGTTAAACAGCTGCGTAAAAACGTACTCGCCAAGTGTTATGGCGGCGACGTCAGCCGTAAGAAGAAACTGTTGCAGAAGCAGAAAGACGGTAAGAAGCGAATGAAGCAGGTCGGTAACGTTGAGCTGCCGCAGGAAGCCTTCCTCGCGATTCTGCATGTCGGTAAGGACAGCAAATAAGGATTTCCAATGGCTAATATGTTCGCCCTGATACTGGCGATAGCGACGCTGATTACTGGCATCGTCTGGGTTATTGATCGTTTTAAATGGGCACCGCAACGTCGGGCTAAACAGGCGGCGGCTCAGGCGCAAACCGGTAATACGCTCGACAGCAAAACGCTGGCGAAAGTATCGTCGCAGCCGGGCTGGGTTGAAACTACCGCCTCGGTGTTCCCGGTACTGGCCGTGGTGTTCATCGTGCGTTCGTTTATTTACGAACCGTTCCAGATCCCTTCGGGATCGATGATGCCGACGCTGCTGATTGGCGATTTTATCCTGGTGGAGAAGTTTGCCTATGGAATTAAAGATCCAATCACTCAGACCACGCTGATCCCGACCGGTCAGCCAAAGCGCGGTGACATCGCGGTATTTAAATACCCGAAAGATCCGAGCCTCGACTACATTAAACGCGTGATTGGTTTACCTGGCGATAAAGTGATCTATGATCCTTACAGCAAAACCCTGACGGTCAAGCCAGCCTGTACCGACGGTAAAGCCTGTGACACCGCGTTAGCGGTGACTTATACCGACGTTGAGCCGAGCAACTTTATTCAGACCTTCAGCGGCTTTGATGGTAACGAAACTGGCAACGGTTTTTATCAGGTGCCACAGGGCGATACGATGCGCGGTGGCTTACGCCTCGGCACCCGTAAAGAGACGATTGGCAACGTGACCCATGACATCCTGCTGGTGAACGAAGCGCAGAGTCAGGCGGGCATGTATTACCAGCAGCCGGGTCAGCCACAGGCGAGCTGGGTAGTGCCGAAAGGGCAATATTTCATGATGGGCGATAACCGTGATAACAGCGCCGACAGCCGCTACTGGGGCTTTGTCCCGGAGCGTAATCTGGTCGGTAAAGCGGTCGCTATCTGGATGAGCTTTGAGAAACAAGAAGGACAGTGGCCTACCGGCGTGCGATTCAGTCGTATCGGCGGCATCCACTAAAAGTATTGTCTGATTAACAGGCAAATCGGGTGGCCTCCTGCGGGAGGCCACTGCACACCAAACGGAATGTGTTGGATTCTCAGCCCTGTTTGGTATGCAGAGTCACAGACGCAACAAAGAACTGGAATCGCATGAACCCCATCCTGATTAACAAGCTTCAGCGCAAACTGGGCTACACTTTTACTCATTCGGAACTGTTACAGCAGGCCCTGACTCACCGCAGCGCCAGCAGTAAGCACAACGAGCGTCTTGAATTTCTCGGCGATTCCATTCTCAGCTATGTGATTGCGAACGCGCTTTATCACCGCTTTCCGCGGGTTGATGAAGGTGACATGAGCCGCATGCGCGCCACGCTGGTGCGCGGTAATACGCTGGCGGAAATGGCGCGTGAATTTGATCTCGGCGAATGCCTGCGTTTAGGGCCTGGTGAGCTGAAAAGCGGCGGTTTCCGTCGCGAATCGATCCTGGCGGATACAGTGGAAGCGCTGATTGGCGGTATCTTCCTCGATAGCAGTATCCAGACGGTAGAAAAACTGATCCTCGACTGGTATCAGAGCCGCCTCGACGAAATCAGTCCTGGCGACAAACAAAAAGATCCGAAAACGCGTCTGCAGGAGTATCTGCAGGGGCGTCACCTGCCGCTGCCAAGCTATCTGGTGGTACAGGTGCGTGGCGAAGCTCACGATCAGGAATTCACCATTCACTGTCAGGTGAGTGGCATGGCCGATCCGGTGGTGGGCGTAGGCTCCAGCCGCCGTAAAGCAGAACAGGCAGCCGCCGAACAGGCGCTGATTAAACTGGGTCTCGAATAATTCCCCTGACCCGGGCACCGGCAACGGTGCCCGATGTATCATGACCTGACTGCCTGCTGGCCCTGGCGTCTGAACCGACGCTGAATCAATCATGACCCGAATATGCACTATCCCGGCGCCTGAACAGGCGCTGAATAACTCAGGACTCGAATGAGCGAAAACGTAACTTATTGCGGCTTTGTCGCGATTGTCGGCCGACCTAACGTCGGCAAATCCACTTTACTGAACCAGTTGCTGGGACAGAAGGTGTCGATCACCTCGCGTAAGCCGCAAACCACGCGCCACCGCATCATGGGCATCCATACCGAAGGCGCCTATCAGGCGATCTACGTCGATACGCCCGGCCTGCACATGGAAGAGAAACGCGCGATTAACCGTCTGATGAACCGCGCCGCCAGCAGCTCAATTGGCGACGTGGAACTGGTGATCTTCGTGGTTGAAGGCACCCGCTGGACGCCGGATGATGAAATGGTGTTAGGCAAACTGCGCGACGGCAAAGTGCCGGTGGTGCTGGCGATCAACAAAGTCGATAACATCCAGGACAAGAGTATTCTGCTGCCGCACCTGCAGTTCCTGAGCCAGCAGATGAACTTCCTCGATATCGTACCGATCTCGGCGGAAAGCGGAAAGAACGTCGATACCATTGCGGCGATTACCCGTAAACATCTGCGCCAGGCCGATCACCACTTCCCGGAAGATTACATCACTGACCGTTCACAGCGCTTTATGGCGTCGGAGATCATCCGTGAGAAGCTGATGCGTTTCCTCGGTGCTGAACTGCCTTACTCGGTGACGGTAGAAATTGAACGCTTCGTCTCTAACGAACGCGGCGGCTACGACATCAATGGCCTGATTCTGGTTGAGCGTGAAGGTCAGAAGAAGATGGTGATTGGTAACAAAGGCAGCAAGATCAAAACTATCGGCATTGAAGCGCGTAAAGACATGGAAGATATGTTCGAAGCGAAAGTGCATCTCGAACTGTGGGTTAAAGTGAAATCGGGCTGGGCGGACGACGAACGTGCGCTGCGCAGCCTGGGTTACACAGACGATCTCTGATTCGATGGAAGGCTGGCAACGCGCCTTTGTGCTGCATAGTCGTCCCTTCAGTGAGACCAGTCTGCTGCTCGACCTGTTCAGCGAAAGTGAAGGGCGGGTGCGGGTACTGGCGAAAGGGGCGCGTTCACGGCGCTCCCAGCTGAAAGGGGCGTTACAGCCTTTTACCCCACTGCTGGTTCGCTGGAGCGGGCGGGGCGAGGTCAAAACCCTGCGCAATGCCGAAGCGGTATCGCTGGCGTTACCGCTCAGCGGTATCACGCTTTACTGCGGCCTGTACGTCAACGAGCTGATATCCCGCGTACTGGAGCAGGAATTCCCGTTCTCCGATCTGTTCTTCGATTATCTTAACTGTCTGCAAAGCTTAGCCTCATCTCAGGGCTCGCCAGAACCGGCCCTGCGCCGCTTTGAACTGGCGCTGCTCGGCCATCTTGGCTACGGCGTCGATTTCCTGCACTGTGCCGGCAGTGGCGAGCCGGTCAGCGACGAGATGACCTACAGCTACCGCGAAGAGCGCGGCTTTATCGCCAGCCTGGTGCTGAATCAACGCAGCTTCACCGGTCGCCAGCTGCGCGCCCTGTGTGAGCGCGAATTCCCTGATGCCGACAGCCTGCGAGCCGCTAAGCGGTTCACCCGTATCGCCCTGAAACCTTACCTTGGCGGTAAGCCGCTCAAGAGTCAGGAACTGTTTCGTCAGTTTATCCCGAAGAAAAAAACCGACGAAGCCGCTGAATAGCGCTGGTCGTACCGCTTGCCGGATGCAACGCGGTACACTCAACATTACGACAAACAAGAAGTGAGGATGGTCATGTCTGAGTTGCTGTTAGGCGTCAATATCGATCACATTGCCACGGTACGTAACGCGCGCGGGACAAACTATCCCGATCCGGTGCAGGCGGCGTTTATCGCTGAGCAGGCGGGCGCGGATGGCATTACCGTGCATCTGCGCGAGGATCGCCGTCATATCACCGATCGTGATGTGCGTATTCTGCGTGACACCATCCAGACGCGGATGAATCTGGAGATGGCGGTTACCGATGAGATGATTGGCATCGCCTGCGATATCAAACCGCATTTCTGCTGTCTGGTTCCGGAAAAGCGTCAGGAAGTGACCACCGAAGGCGGACTGGACGTGGCGGGCCAGCAGGACAAGCTGAATGCGGCGGTCAAGCTGCTGAGTGAAGCGGGAATTCTGGTCTCACTGTTCATTGATGCCGATCAACGCCAGATTGAAGCGGCGGTGGCCAGCGGAGCGCCGTATATCGAAATTCATACCGGTGCCTACGCTGAAGCCCCGGAAGGCCTGGCACGCGATGCAGAACTGGCACGCATCCGTCAGGCGGCTACCTTCGCGGCCAGCCTTGGTCTGAAGGTCAACGCCGGCCACGGTCTGACCTATCACAACGTGCTGCCGATTGCCGCGCTGCCGGAAATGCATGAGCTGAACATCGGTCATGCGATTATTGGCCGTGCGGTGATGAGCGGATTGCCTGACGCAGTCCGGGAGATGAAGCAGCTGCTGCGTGAAGCGCGTCGCTGATGGCAATTCTCGGGCTGGGTACCGACATCGTTGAAATCGAGCGTATCGCCGGGGTGATTGAGCGCTCCGGCGATCGACTGGCGCGGCGGGTATTGAGCGAAGCGGAATGGCAGCAATATCAGGCGCACCAGCAGCCGGTGCGCTTTCTCGCCAAGCGTTTTGCCGTCAAAGAGGCGGCGGCCAAGGCATTTGGCACCGGCATTCGTGGCGGTCTGGCCTTTAATCAGTTTGAGGTTTATAACGATGCGCTGGGAAAACCGGGGTTACGTTTTTTCCAGCATGCGGATGAACTGGCACAGCGACTGGGCGTGAAAAGCGTTCACGTGACGCTGGCTGACGAACGTCATTACGCCTGCGCCACGGTGATTATCGAAAGCTAACCGTGCAGCACCACAAACTTATCCCACAGCGCATCGCGTGATTCGGTGTGCTGTGGATCAGTAATAATGGTGTTATCGATCGGGCAAACCCGCTGACAGGTTGGCTCATCATAATGCCCGATGCACTCGGTGCAGCGGCTGACGTCAATTTCATAAATCGCATCACCCAGCGAGATGGCCTGGTTCGGGCATTCCGGTTCGCACATATCGCAGTTAATGCATTTGGCCGTGATCAACAGCGCCATTTTCCCCACCTGGTTACAACAGAAAAAGCGCGGCTATTATACGCCCTCCGGCTGATCAGACCAGCTTTTTCACCAGCGCTTCGCTGTGCCGGATATGGCTGGAGGCGCGTTCCGGATCGTTTTGCACCAGCGCCATAAACAGCAGGTCAGTCAGCGCCAGCTGGGCGGTGGTCGAGGAGATCGCTGCGCTGCGGGTGCTTTGCTCTTCCGCTACGGTATAGAGACACTGGCTGGCGCTCTGTTGCAGGGTATTCGGGGTGAAGCCGGTAAAGGCCACCACGTCGGCACCTACCTGGGCGGCTTCCTGCGCGGCCAGATTGATCTCACGCCGCTCACCGGTATAAGAGATGGCGAGCAGCACATCGCCCGGCCCCATCGCCTGTACGCTGGCCAGCAGGGCGTGCATATCCTGCTCGGCGACCGCATTAATCCCGATTTTCATCAGCTTCCATGAAAAATCTTTTGCCACCAGCCCGGAAGCACCAATTCCCACCAGCAGGATGCGCCGGGCATTCTTCAGCAGCTGCAACACCTCGTTGAGCTTCTCTTCGCTGTTGATATCCAGCGTGGCGCGAATCGCCGACAGCTTTTCAGCCAGCAACTTTTCTCCCACCATTTTGAGAGGGTCATCGCTGAGAATATGGTTATGCACGGTAATCGCATCCTTGTCGGCCAGTGACTCACTCAGGGCCAGTTTCAGCGCCGGAAACCCTTTATAGCCCAGCTTCTGGGCGAACTTGACCACGCTCGACTGACTGACGCCTGACTCCTCCGCCAGCTTTTGCGAACTCAGATGACGGGCCCGATCGGGTTGTGACAGCAGAAAATCAGCCAGCCGGCGTTCGTTTAGCGCCAGACGGGGATAAAGCTGGCGAATGCGCAGCAATGAACTCATGCCCAATCCTCATGATTCAGGAGTAATTTGCGAAGAATAAACTATTCATCTGGCATTGTAGTCATCGGAATTAAAAATGACAGCCATCGCCGTGCCGCCTGATGATGGCTACAATAGAGTCTATTGGCGCAAAATCAGCGAAAAGGAGAGTTGTTTGACCAAGGGTACACAACGTCGCATCGTATTTTTCGACCTGGACGGCACGCTGCATCAGCAGGATATGTTTGGCACCTTTATGCGTTATCTGCTGCGACGCCGGCCGCTGAATCTGCTGCTGGTGGTCCCGTTGCTGCCGGTGGTGGGGCTCGGATTGCTGTTCAAAGGCCGGGCGGCACGCTGGCCGATGAGCCTGTTGCTGTGGTCGATCACCTTTGGTCATTCAGAGCGAACCTTGCTGCGTCTTGAAGCTGAATTCGCGCAATGGTTTCGCCTGCGGGTGAAAGCGTTCCCGGTGGTGCAACAGCGCCTGACTGACTATCTCGGCAGCGATGACGCCGATGTCTGGCTGATTACCGGCTCACCACAGTCGCTGGTCGAACAGGTCTATTACGACTCGGCTTTTCTGCCGCGGGTGAAAATGATTGCCAGCCAGATGCAGCGCGGCTGGGGCGGTCGGGTGCTGGCGATGCGCTGTCTCGGCCATGAAAAAGTGGCGCAGCTGGAGGAGAAAATCGGCACGCCGCTGCAGCTTTACAGCGGGTACAGCGACAGCAAGCAGGATAACCCGCTGCTGTTTTTCTGCCAGCATCGCTGGCGTGTCACGCCGGCGGGCGAACTGCAACAGCTGGAATAAGTTTCACCCGCGACCGCGAGACCGCTATAATGCGCCGCTTTTCTGTTGCCGGGAGTGGCCTGCATGAATCAACAACGCGATGAATACTGGATGCGCCACGCCCTCGGCCTGGCGCGATTAGCCTGGGAGCAGGGCGAAGTGCCGGTCGGCGCGGTGCTGGTACAGGATGAGCGGGTGATTGGCGAAGGCTGGAATCGCCCGATTGGTCAGCACGATCCGACCGCCCACGCCGAAATGATGGCGCTGCGACAGGGCGGTAAGGTACTGGAAAACTATCGGCTGCTGAACACCACGCTTTACGTGACGCTGGAGCCGTGCGTGATGTGCGCGGGCGCGATGGTCCACAGTCGCATTACCCGGCTGGTGTATGGTGCGCATGATGTCAAAACCGGGGCGGCAGGCTCGCTGCTGGATGTGCTGGGGCATCCCGGCATGAATCATCAGATTGAATTGCACAGCGGCGTGCTGGCAGAAGAGTGTGCCGCCATGCTGAGTGATTTCTTCCGCATGCGGCGCGAGCAGAAAAAAGCGCTGCGTCAGGCGCAACGCCAGAGTTAATTCATGGCGATGTTCGGTTCAACTGCCGGATAGCCTTTTGCCAGTTCCGCTTGCGCAGCCATCTGCTGTGCCAGGCGTTTTTCCTGCTCCTGCAGATACCCCACCAGACTGATCTGATACTTACGGATGTTCTCCACGTAGTTATACGCCTCGTGCCCGCGCGCGTAACCATAGGTGGTCTGGGTGTAGTAACGCTTCTGGCTCAGCATGGGTAGCCGCAGCTTAACGTCCGCCCAGCTATCCGGATTGCCGCCCTGACGCGCCGTCAGTTTGCGCACGTCGAGCATGTGGGCATAGCCCATGTTGTAGGCCGCCAGTGCAAACCAGATGCGCTCATCTTCCGGGATAGTTTGCGGCACTTTCTCCATCATATTCTGCAGATACTGACTGCCGCCGCGAATACTCTGCTCAGGATCGGTGCGGTCGCCCACATCAAGGCTCTCAGCGGTATTGCGGGTCAGCATCATCATGCCGCGCACGCCAGTCGGCGAGGTGGCCTGCGGATTCCAGTGCGACTCCTGATAAGAGATGGCTGCCAGCAGGCGCCAGTCGATGCCGGAGGCATACTTCTCAAACAGCGGCTTGATGTCGGGCAGGGTGCTGTCGATGGCGCGCAGGAAAGTGCGGGTATCGACATAGTCAAAGGTACCTACGTGACCGAGATATTTCTCCTCCAGTCGCGCCATTGCGCCTTCTTCACCCATGCCGTTAAAGAAGTCGAGCATCGCCGCATTCAGGCTGTCATCGTCGCTGTGCTTCATGTACCAGGTCACCGGCTCTTCATCGGTGACGTCAAACGCCACTGCCAGCTGCGGATAGATGCGTTGCAGCAGGGCGATCGTCACCGAGTCGCCGATGGTATAGTCGAGTTTGCCATCCGCCACTGCTTCCAGCAGCGCTTTCGGGCTTTGATCGGTGGAGATCGCCCAGTCCAGATCGGGGAACTGATTAGAGCGGGCGCTTTTCAGGCTGGAGAGGTACGCCGATCCCGAGGCGACCGTCAGCCGCCCCTTGAGATCACCGAGGTTTTTCGGGCGTGGCTTATCCACGCGATACACCAGCTGTTGCGAAACGTTGTAGTAGCCGGGCCCGGTCCGATACCGCGCCAGGCGTTCGCTGTTATAATTCAGGCCCGCCGCCAGCACATCCGCTTTCCCTTCATCAAGATCGTCAAACAGGTCACTCAGGTTCGGGCGGACCGTCACCTTCAGTTTAACGCCCAGATAATCGGCGAAGCGTTTTGCCAGCTCGTAGTCCATACCGGCCGGGGCCTGATTTATGGTGTAGTAAGTCAGCGGGGAATTGATGGTACTGACACGCAATACTCCCCGTGATTTAATCTGTGAAATCGTATCCTGCCCACCGCCGTACCACGGGATGGACGGCCACAATGCCATCGCTAACAGCACGGCGACCAGACCGATAAACAGATAATTAAATTTTAGGCGTTTCAAATAGTTATCTCTCGCTGGCTCTAAGGCCTCTGTCTTTTAAAGGCAGTATTTGTCTTCTTTGAACTCCCAGAGCGAGGGGCATTTTGCGCAACAAAGCGAAGCTGAGCAACTCATATAGCAGGTTTTGCGCAAATTTCAGGCAAATCCGGTGGGCCATAAATTTTGCGCAAACGGTTTCGTCGCGAGGGCGCTTTCTCTATAATACGCCCCGTTTTCCCCTGTTGCGCCCAATGAAGCGTCGCCCGGCGTTTCGAAGACGAGAGATCTTATGATGGAAATTCTGCGTGGTTCGCCCGCCCTGTCGGCATTTCGTGTAAACAAACTGCTGACCCGCTTTCAGGACGCTCACCTGCCGGTGAGTGATATTTACGCTGAGTACGTCCATTTTGCCGATGTCAGCGCGCCACTGAGCGCCGACCAACAGACCCGTTTACAGCGTCTGCTGAAATATGGTCCTTCTCTCGCTGAACATGCGCCACAAGGGCGTCTGCTGCTGGTGACACCGCGTCCTGGCACCATTTCGCCATGGTCATCGAAAGCCACCGACATTGCTCACAACTGCGATCTGCCGCAGGTCCGTCGCCTGGAGCGCGGTCTGGCATTTTACGTGCAGGCCCCTCAGTTAACCGAGGCGCAGTGGCAATCGCTTGGCGCGCTGCTGCATGATCGCATGATGGAGACGGTCTACAGTGATCTGGCGCAAGCTGAGCAGCTGTTCGCTCACCACTCACCGCAGCCGGTAAAAAGTGTCGATGTGCTGGGTGAGGGCCGTCAGGCGCTGGTCCAGGCTAACCTCTCGCTGGGTCTGGCGCTGGCAGACGATGAAATTGATTACCTGCTGGCGGCGTTCACCCGCCTGGGCCGCAATCCGAACGACATCGAACTCTATATGTTCGCTCAGGCTAACTCTGAGCACTGTCGCCACAAGATCTTCAACGCCGACTGGATTATTGATGGCGAGAAGCAGCCGAAATCGCTGTTTAAGATGATCAAAAATACCATGGAGCAGACGCCGGATTACGTGCTGTCTGCTTACAAAGATAACGCTGCGGTGATGGAAGGGTCCGATGTCGGCCGTTTCTTCGCTGATGCGGCAGAAAGCGAATACCGCTGGCATCAGGAAGCGGCACATATCCTGATGAAAGTTGAGACTCACAACCACCCCACGGCGATTTCACCGTGGCCTGGCGCGGCAACCGGCTCCGGTGGCGAAATCCGTGACGAAGGGGCAACCGGACGCGGCGCCAAGCCGAAAGCTGGCCTGGTCGGGTTCTCGGTGTCGAACCTGCGTATTCCTGGCTTCGAGCAGCCGTGGGAAGAGGATTTCGGCAAGCCGGGCCGCATCGTCAGCGCGCTGGAGATCATGACCGATGGCCCACTGGGCGGCGCGGCATTTAACAATGAATTTGGTCGTCCGGCACTGAACGGTTACTTCCGTACCTATGAAGAGCAGGTTACCAGCCACAATGGCACCGAGCTGCGCGGCTACCACAAGCCGATCATGCTGGCGGGCGGCATTGGCAATATCCGTGCTGACCACGTGCAGAAAGGGGAAATCACCGTCGGCGCTAAGCTGGTGGTGCTGGGCGGTCCGGCGATGAACATCGGTCTGGGCGGCGGTGCCGCCTCCTCAATGGCGTCGGGCCAGTCTGATGCCGATCTCGACTTCGCCTCGGTACAGCGTGACAACCCGGAAATGGAACGTCGTTGCCAGGAAGTGATCGATCGCTGCTGGCAGCTGGGCGATGACAACCCGATTCTGTTCATTCATGACGTGGGCGCGGGCGGTCTGTCGAATGCGATGCCTGAGCTGGTCAGCGATGGCGGCCGCGGTGGTCAGTTTAACCTGCGCGATATCCTCAACGATGAGCCGGGCATGAGTCCGCTGGAAGTGTGGTGCAACGAATCACAGGAACGTTATGTGATGGCGGTGGCACCCGAGAAGCTGGCAGAGTTCGAAGCGATTTGCCAGCGTGAGCGCGCACCGTTTGCGGTAATCGGTGAAGCCACCGAAGAGCTGCATCTGAGCCTGAGCGACAGCCATTTCGACAATAAACCGATCGACATGCCGCTTGACGTGCTGCTGGGCAAAACGCCGAAGATGACGCGTGACGTGGTGACGCAGCAGGCGCAGGGCAATGAACTGCAGCGTGATGGCATCACCCTGGTGGATGCGGTCAATCGCGTGCTGCATCTGCCCGCCGTGGCGGAGAAAACCTTCCTGATCACCATTGGTGACCGCAGCGTGACCGGCATGGTTGCGCGCGACCAGATGGTCGGGCCGTGGCAGATCCCGGTCGCCAACTGCGCCGTGACCACCGCCAGCCTCGACAGCTATCACGGTGAAGCCTTTGCGCTGGGCGAACGTGCGCCGGTTGCGCTGCTCGATTTCGCCGCCTCCGGCCGTCTGGCGGTGGGTGAAGCGCTGACTAACCTCGCGGCCACCTCTATCGGCTCGCTGAAACGCGTCAAACTGTCGGCTAACTGGATGTCGGCTGCCGGTCATCCGGGCGAAGACGCCGGTCTGTACGCCGCGGTAAAAGCGGTCGGCGAAGAGCTTTGTCCGGCGCTGGGCATCACCATCCCGGTCGGTAAAGATTCGATGTCGATGAAAACCCGCTGGCAGGAAGGCAACCAACAGCGTGAAATGACGTCGCCACTGTCGCTGGTGATCACCGCGTTTGCGCGAGTTGAAGATGTGCGTCGCACCGTCACGCCGCAGCTGCAGCCCGATCGGGAAAACCTGCTGCTGCTGATCGACCTCGGTAACGGGGTCAATACCCTCGGCGCTACGGCGCTGTCACAGGTTTATCGTCAACTGGGCGACAAGCCAGCCGATGTGCGTGATGCCAGCCAGCTGGCGGGCTTCTTCAATGCGATGCAGGCGCTGGTGGCGCAGCAGAAACTGCTGGCCTACCACGATCGTTCCGACGGTGGCCTGTTAGTGACGCTGGCAGAAATGGCCTTTGCCGGCCACTGCGGTGTTGAAGTTGATATCGCGGCGCTGGGCAATGACCCACTGGCCGCCTTATTTACCGAAGAGCTGGGCGCGGTGATTCAGATTAACGCTGCCGATCGCGCGGCGGTAGAGCAAATTCTGGCCGATCACGGTCTGGCAGACTGTAGTCATCTGCTGGGTCATGCTCAGCCAGGCGACCGCTTTGTGATTCGTTCGGGCGACAGCGCGGTTTACAGCGAAAGCCGGACTACGCTGCGCACCTGGTGGGCAGAAACCACCTGGCAGATGCAGCGCCTGCGTGATAACCCGGCCTGCGCCGATCAGGAACACCAGGCGAAAAAGAACGACAGCGATCCGGGCCTCAACGTTACGCTGACCTTCAATCCGCAGGAAGATGTCGCAGCCCCGATGATCGCCACTGGCGCGCGTCCACGGGTTGCGGTGCTGCGTGAGCAGGGCGTCAATTCGCACGTTGAAATGGCAGCGGCTTTTGACCGGGCCGGCTTTACCGCGGTTGATGTGCACATGAGCGACCTGCTGGCCGGACGGCGCGGTCTGGAAGAGTTCCAGGCGCTGGTTGCCTGTGGTGGCTTCTCTTACGGCGACGTGCTGGGCGCGGGCGAAGGCTGGGCAAAATCAATCCTGTTCAACGCTCGGGTACGCGATGAGTTTGAAACCTTCTTCCACCGTCCGCAGACGCTGGCGCTCGGCGTCTGTAACGGTTGTCAGATGATGTCCAACCTGCGTGAACTGATTCCCGGCAGTGACCTGTGGCCACGCTTTGTGCGTAACCAGTCTGAGCGGTTTGAAGCCCGTTTCAGCCTGGTCGAAGTGGCAGCCAGCCCGTCGCTGTTACTGGACGGAATGGCCGGATCGCATATGCCTATCGCGGTTTCCCATGGGGAAGGGTTTGTAGAAGTGCGCGACCCGGCTCATCTGGCCGCACTGGAAGCGAAAGGACTGGTGGCGCTGCGCTTTATCGATAACTTCGGCAAAGTGACAGAAACCTATCCGGCTAACCCGAACGGCTCGCCAAACGGTATCACTGCGGTCACCAACGAAAGCGGCCGCGTCACCATCATGATGCCGCATCCGGAGCGGGTGTTCCGCACCGTCAGCCACTCCTGGCATCCGGCAGAGTGGGGCGAAGACAGCCCGTGGATGCGTATTTTCCGCAACGCACGTAAACAGCTGGGTTAAATAATCCGCTGATAACAACAGGAGGCCACAGCGCCTCCTGTTTTATTTTCAGGCGGCTGTTGGCAAATGGCGACAGCCGTGGCTTAACGGTGTCGCCGTCTGGCGACATTTATCCTGCTGATTTATATCAGCTAGTTTTCCTCTTGTGCTGAGTGTTGCTTTCAGGCGACACTTTTACCGGCTTTTGCGGTTCGCTAACGCTGCCGATAGTCCGGTGAATCTGACAATTAACTGAAAAATATAGTTATTTATTAATTGGCATGAAACTTGCTATACTCCGTGCGCTGCTCATTCACCTGTTTATGATTGCCCCGCACTGCGGAAAAGAGCTCATAAAACCCGAATGACGCACCAAACGGAGCCTGCCGTCCACCTCATCGATAATCGTTTGCTATGCAACGTTATCAAACGCCGGACGTAACGTTGAGTAAGGCTCCACCCATTGTTCCGCGATGCCGCTGGCGTCGCGTCAACGGCAGGCCAGCGCGCCTGCCGTTTTCTTTTCTGCCTCTTTCTTCCTGCATCAGAGTCCGCTAGCATCCAGACAGCATTTTTCTAAGGAAGCGGCCGCGTGAAAAGATGGCGTTTATTTCCCCGTTCTCTGCGCCAGCTGGTGCTGATGGCGTTTGTGCTGGTGCTGTTACCGCTGCTGGTGCTGGCCTGGCAGGCGTGGGAAAGCCTTTCAGCCCTCAGCGAACAGGCGGCGGATACCAACCGCAACACCTTCACCGACGTGCGCCGCAGCGAGGCGATGGCCCGCACCGCGGTTGAACTGGAGCGCAGCTATCGCCAGTACTGCGTGCTGGATGATGCCTCGCTGGCGCGGCTCTATCAAACGCAGCGTACTCGTTACAGCCAGATGCTGAGCGCCCACAGCGCCAGCCTGCCGGAACTGCCGGCTTTCCAGACACTGCAAGCCACGCTGCCCCTGCTGACCCAACCGCAGTGCGACAATGGCAATCCGGTGCCGCGCGCCGCCGAGGCGCTGGATCGCTTCTCGGCCACTAATATCCGGATGGTGCAGGATACGCGCGAAGTGGTGTTTTCACGTGGCTTACAGCTACAGCGTGAGATTGCCGATCGCGGCCAGTTCTTTGGCTGGCAGGCGCTGATTCTGTTTATCATCAGCCTGGCGTTAATGATGCTCTTCACCGGCATGATCATCGGGCCGGTTAAGCGCATTGAACGGATGATCAACCGGCTGGGTGAAGGACGCGAACTGGGCAGCAGCATAGAGCTTCGCGGCCCGCGTGAGCTGCGGTCACTCGGCCAGCGTATCCTCTGGCTGAGTGAGCGACTGGCCTGGCTGGAAACCCAGCGTCATGAATTCCTGCGTCATCTCTCCCACGAATTGAAAACGCCGTTAGCCAGCCTGCGCGAAGGCACCGAACTGCTGGCGGATGAAGTGGCCGGATCGCTTAATAGCGAGCAGAAAGAGGTGGTGTCGATTCTGGACAGCAGCAGCCGCCATCTGCAGCGGTTGATTGAGCAACTGCTGGATTACAACCGTAAACTGGCCGATGGCCCGACCCAACTGGAAACGGTCAGGCTGGATGAAATTGTGGCACGGGTGGTCAGCGCGCATGCGCTTTCGGCGCGGACCAAACTGATGCAGACGGTGCTGGATCTCAACGCGACCCGCTGTCTGGCCGAGCCGACGTTATTGATGCGGGTGATCGACAACCTCTATTCGAACGCCGTGAACTACGGCAGCGAATCCGGTACCATCTGGCTGCGCAGTCAGCAGCAGGGCGATCGGATCTGGATCGAGGTTGCCAACAGCGGCATCCCGATTCCGCCGGACGAGCAGAAGATGATATTCGAGCCGTTCTTTCAGGGAAGCCAGCAGCGTAAAGGGCCGGTGAAAGGCAGCGGGCTGGGCCTGAGTATTGCCAAAGATTGTCTGCGCCGGATGCAGGGCGACCTGTCGCTGGTCTCCAGCGATCGCACCGGCGTCTGTTTTCGCATTGAACTGAACACCACAGCCGGGAATGTCTGACTGATGAAATATTTACCCGCTTTGCTGTTGAGCACGCTGACCACGCTGCTGCTCAGCGGATGTACTGCCTCTCCGGCCACCTCATCGCTGCCGTCGGGCCATCCGGTGACGGAACCGGAGGTCAAAATAGCTGATTATCTGGCGACCCGCTGCAGTGATGTGTGGCAGATTGAAAACCACGCGGCGCTGGCTAATCCGCTCTACTGGATGCGCACCATCGACTGTGCAGAACGGTTGTCGCCAGCCGAAGCCCGGGCTGAAGCGCACCGCTGGCCGGCAGACGGCTGGTCACGCGCCTTTAAGCAGGGCGTGTTAATGGCTAACGGCAACGTCACGCCGGTCGAGCGGCGCCAGTATGTCGCCACCCTGGACAGCTACAGCAGTGATTTTCCTGCTCCGGTTCGTCCGCTCATTCAGCTGTGGCGCAGCAATCAGGCGGCGCAACTTGACCTCAGCGAAGCGCGAACCCGTTACGCGCACCTGCAACAAAGCAGTGATGCCCAGCAGGAGACACTCCGGCAGCAGATGATCAGGCAGCAACAGCAGCTGAGTGATACACAGCGTAAGCTGGAGCGATTGACCGACATTGAGCGCCAGCTATCATCCCGCAAAGCGCCGGATGTCTCTGACAGCAGTCACGGCACTGCACTGCCGCAGGACGAGGAGCAATAATGGTTAAACAAGCCGCCCGACTGCTGCTGGTCGATGACGATCCCAGCCTGCTGAAGCTATTGGGCATGCGTCTCAGCAGCGAAGGTTACCAGGTCACCACGGCCGCCAGCGGCCCGGAAGCGTTGCGCCTGCTGCAGAAAGAAAAAATTGAGCTGGTTATCAGCGATTTGCGGATGGATGAAATGGACGGGCTGGCGCTGTTTGGCGAAATCCAGAAACGCCATATGGGGCTGCCGGTGATTATCCTGACCGCGCACGGCTCGATTCCGGATGCGGTCTCCGCCACCCAACAGGGCGTGTTCAGCTTTCTGACCAAGCCGGTGGATCGTGATGCGCTCTACAAAGCGATTGATGAAGCGCTGGCGCAGCAGGCGCCGATCAGCGATGACCGCTGGCGCGAAGCGATTGTTACCCGCAGCCCGTTGATGCTGCGGCTGCTGGAGCAGGCGCATATGGTGGCGCAGTCTGATGTCAGCGTGCTGATTAACGGGCAGAGCGGTACCGGTAAAGAGATGCTGGCACAGGCCATCCATGCCGCCAGTCCACGTCACGGCAAGCCGTTTATCGCCATCAACTGCGGTGCGCTGCCGGAACAACTGCTGGAGTCTGAGCTGTTTGGTCACGCCAAAGGGGCATTTACCGGCGCGGTGAGCGCCCGTGATGGGCTGTTCAAAGCGGCCGGTGGCGGCACGCTGTTTCTTGATGAGATCGGCGACATGCCACAGGCGCTGCAGGTTAAGCTGCTGCGGGTACTGCAGGAGCGCAAAGTACGGCCGGTCGGCAGCGATCACGACATGGATATCGACGTGCGTATCATTTCCGCCACCCACCGCGATCTGCCTAAGGCGATGGAGAAAAAAGAGTTTCGCGAGGATCTGTTCTATCGCCTCAACGTGGTTAACCTGAAAATTCCGGCGCTGCATCAGCGGACGGAGGATATCCCGCTGCTGGCGAATCATCTGCTGCGTCAGGCGGCGGAACGGCACAAACCGCAAATCCGCAGTTTTTCTGTCGATGCGATGAAACGCCTGATGGCCGCCAGCTGGCCGGGTAACGTGCGTCAGCTGGTCAACGTGGTTGAGCAGTGTGTGGCGCTCAGCGCGTCACCGGTGATCAGTGATGCGCTGGTGGCGCAGGCGCTGAGCGGTGAAAACAGTGCGTTGCCGACCTTTGTCGAGGCGCGCAATCAGTTCGAGCTGAACTATCTGCGTAAGTTACTGCAGATGACTAAAGGCAATGTGACCCATGCTGCGCGTCTGGCTGGACGCAACCGTACTGAGTTCTATAAGCTGCTGTCTCGTCACGAACTGGACGCCAGCGATTTTAAAGAGTAGCGTGCGCCGCAATCCCGCCAGGGCAAAGCGTGATCCGCATGGCGGATATTCGCTGCCCGGCCGCGCCAGCAACATTTATACTTGATAAACCCTTCCGACCACGGAGGGAGAGAGAAAAGGGTCTGACATGAAAAAGATTGATGCGATTATCAAACCATTCAAACTCGATGATGTACGTGAAGCCTTAGCTGAAGTCGGCATCACCGGCATGACCGTGAGTGAAGTGAAAGGGTTCGGCCGCCAGAAAGGCCATACCGAACTCTATCGTGGCGCAGAGTATATGGTCGACTTTCTGCCGAAAGTAAAAATTGAGATGGTGGTCGGCGACGATATCGTTGATACCTGTGTTGAAACCATCATGCGCACTGCGCAGACCGGTAAAATCGGTGACGGTAAAATCTTTGTCTTTGACGTGGCGCGTGTGGTGCGCATTCGTACGGGCGAAGAGGATGAAGAGGCGATCTGAGTTCGCCGGATTAAAAAAGCCCGCTGCGATGCGGGCTTTTTTTATGGTGCAATCACATGCCTTTATGCGGACCGAACAGTTCGTAATGGATGCGCGCGTCCTCAACGCCAGCATCACGCAGCTGCGCCACCACATGCTGCATAAAGCCCAGTGGACCACACAGGTAGAACTGTGTCTGCGGTGACTGTAAACGTGCCGCCATCGCCGTCACGTCCATCAGGCCCTGCGCATCATAGGCGCCGGCATCCTGCGGGGCAGGCTGACGATACCAGACTTGCGAAACGAAATCGCTGAGCTGTGCGCCGGTCGCTTTTACTTCATCAGCAAAGGCGTGCTGCTCGCCATTTTCCGCGGCGTGCAGCCAGCTTACCGCAGCAGGATGCTGCTGCGCGGCCAGCGCATGCAGCATGGCCAGCATCGGGGTCTGACCGACGCCAGCCGAGATCAGCGCTACCGGCGTTTCAGCCTCAGTCTGCAGGAAGAAGTCACCGTGCGGCGCAGCCAGCTGCACTTCATCGCCCACCTGACCATACTGATGCAGCCAGCCAGAAACCGTGCCTTTGTCCTCACGCTTCACCGCAATGCGGTAATCTTTACCGTTACTCAGGTTGGTCAGGGAATACTGGCGAATCTGATGATGTTCGAAACTGGCGGGCTGCAGGTGCACCGTCAGGTACTGGCCCGGCTCAAACGCGGCCACCGGTCCGCCATCGACCGGCGTAAAAGTGAAGCTTTTGATTACCGCGCTCTGTTGCTCAATCGCGCTGATGCGGAAGGCGCGGGTCCCCCGCCAGCCGCCCGTTTGCTGTTCCGAGGCCTGATAAATCTGCTCTTCACGCTGGATAAACACCTCTGCCAGCACGCCGTAAGCCCGGCCCCAGGCCGCCAGCACCTCTTCACCCGGATCCAGCAGCTCTTTGATAGTTGCCAGTAAATTTTCGCCGACGATGGCGTACTGATCAGGCTGAATATTCAGGCTGGTATGCTTCTGGGCAATTTTTTCCACCGCCGGCAGCAGCACCGCCAGATTTTCCAAGTTGGCACCGTAGGCGCAAATTGCATTAAACAGCGCTTCACGCTGATCGCCATTGCGCTGGTTATTCATGTTGAAGACGTTTTTTAGTTCGGGATGGTGCGACAACATGCGGTCATAGAAGTGGGCGGTGAGTTTCGGACCGCAGGCCGCAATGGCGGGCAGGGTCGATTTAACGGTCGCGATGGTTTGCGCATCAAGCATAGGAGGAACCTCACATGTAAAGTTGCATTTTAAATGCATCTTATAGCTATGCCGGCTGCGCTGTAAATAACCGCTTTAACTTTCTGATCGCCTGGCAAGCCGCGTATGGCCGCTGGATGAGGAAATCTCCGTCACATCCTGAAGAAAAATCGTGGCGCAGTCTGACCAGAAAAAAGCGTAAAAATCCCGTGCCGCTGCATAGCCAATCGTTTGCGTAAAAAGAGGGGATTCACCCTACCTTCACCTGATAAAACGGTTTACACTGTGGGCCTTCGCCCCGGTGGGGCTTAAACTGCCGTTAAAAAAGTTAGCTGAGTCAGGAGATGCGGATGTTAAAGCGTGATATGAACATTGCCGATTATGATGCCGAGTTGTGGCAGGCGATGGAGCAAGAGAAAGTGCGTCAGGAAGAGCACATCGAACTGATTGCTTCTGAAAACTACACCAGCCCGCGCGTTATGCAGGCGCAAGGTTCGCAGCTCACCAACAAATACGCCGAAGGCTATCCAGGCAAACGCTACTACGGCGGTTGTGAATATGTTGATATCGTTGAGCAATTAGCGATTGACCGCGCTAAACAGCTGTTTGGCGCTGATTACGCTAACGTGCAGCCACATTCAGGTTCTCAGGCGAACTTCGCGGTTTATACCGCGCTGCTGCAGCCGGGCGATACCATCCTTGGCATGAACCTGGCCCACGGCGGACACCTGACCCACGGCTCACCGGTTAACCTTTCTGGCAAACTCTACAACGTAGTCGCTTACGGCATCGATGAAACCGGCAAGATCGACTACGACGAGCTGGCTGAACTGGCCAAAACGCATAAGCCAAAAATGATTGTCGGCGGTTTCTCTGCCTATTCCGGCGTATGTGACTGGGCAAAAATGCGTGAAATCGCCGATAGCGTGGGCGCATGGCTGTTCGTTGATATGGCGCACGTTGCCGGTCTGATTGCCGCTGACGTCTACCCAAGCCCGGTGCCGCATGCGCACATCGTGACCTCGACCACCCACAAAACGCTGGCGGGTCCGCGCGGCGGGATCATCCTGGCGAAAAACGGTGACGAAGAGCTGTATAAAAAACTGAACTCTGCGGTGTTCCCGGGTGGACAGGGCGGTCCTCTGATGCACGTGATCGCCGGTAAAGCGGTGGCGTTCAAAGAGGCGATGGAGCCGGAATTCAAAACCTATCAGCAGCAGGTCGCGAAAAATGCCAAAGCGATGGTCGAGGTGCTGATCGCACGCGGCTACAACATCGTCTCTGGCGGCACCCATAACCATCTGTTCCTGATCGATCTGGTGAGCAAAAACCTGACCGGTAAAGAAGCCGATGCGGCGCTGGGCCGTGCTAACATCACGGTAAATAAAAACAGCGTCCCGAACGATCCGAAGAGCCCGTTTGTCACCTCGGGTATTCGTATCGGTACGCCAGCCGTTACGCGTCGTGGCTTCAACGAAGCGGACGTACGTGAACTGGCGGGCTGGATTGCTGACGTGCTGGATAACATCAACGACGAAGCGACCATTGAGCGCACCAAACAGAAAGTGCTGGAAATCTGCAGCCGTCTGCCGGTCTATGCTTAAGCGTTAACTTCTTGTGTAATCGCATAAAAAGGATGGCATCAGCCATCCTTTTTTATTGCCTGAGGTGTGGCGCTCTGCCAGAGTAGCGCCGACTCTTGCTGCCAGGCAGCACACTTGCTGGAGGGAATATGGCAATCGGCTCCGCCAGATGGCTCGGATTGGGCTACTTCACTTACTTCTTCTGTTACGGCATCTACCTGCCTTTCTGGGGCGTATGGCTCAAAGGCACCGGCCTTGATGCGGAAAAAATCGGTCTGCTGCTGGGGTGTGGCATGGTGGCGCGCTTTGTCGGCAGCCTGCTTATCGCCTCGCAGGTAAAAAATCCGGCACAGTTAATTACCGCACTTCGCCTGCTGGCGCTGATGACCTGCCTGTTCGCCATTGGCTACTGGGTCGGGCAGCAGTGGATGTGGCTGCTGGCGGTGATGATTGGCTTTAACCTGTTTTTCTCGCCGCTGGTGCCGCTCAGTGATGCGCTTGCCGCCACCTGGACGCAGCAGATTGGCCTGGCTTACGGTCCGGTACGGCTGTGGGGATCGCTGGCATTTGTGATCAGTTCGGCGCTGACCGGGGTGCTGGTCAGCGCTTACTCTTCGCAGGCAATATTATTGTTACTGTCGGTGGGGGCGCTCAGCATGCTGGCCGGGATGATGCTCACCCCAGCCACCCATCCGCAGGGGAATGAGCGGCAGGGCGCAACAGGCGGTGGCTGGCCGGTCTGGCGTGACCTGCTGCGTGAGAATGCGGTCTGGCGTTTTATGCTGTGCGTGACGCTGCTGCAGGGGGCGCATGCCGCCTATTACGGCTTCAGTGCTATCTGGTGGCAGGAGAGCGGCTATTCGGCCTCAACGGTGGGCTATCTCTGGTCGCTGGGCGTGGTGGCGGAGATTATTATTTTTGCGCTCAGCAATCGCCTGTTTCGTCGCTGGAGCGCGCGCGATTTGCTGCTGCTATCGGGCATCTGCGCACTGATCCGCTGGAGCCTGCTGGGTGCCAGCACCGCGCTGCCGCTGCTGATTGTGGCGCAGATTCTGCACTGCGGCAGCTTCACCGTCTGCCATCTGGCGGCGATGCGCTTTATTGCTGCCCGTCAGGGCGCTGAGGTGATCCGGTTGCAATCGCTCTATTCCGCGCTGGCAATGGGCGGCGGAATCGCAGTGATGACCATGATTTGCGGCGTGCTGTTTACCCATCTGCAGGGGCATCTGTTTTGGGTGATGGCGTTAGTTGCGCTGCCTGCGCTGTTCCTGCGCCCGCGTTACGACTCGAGCAAATAACGGATACGCTGCTGATGGTGCGCCGTCAGCGGCAGTTCTGCATGTATCAGCGGCGGTGAGTAGAGCGGCAGCGAGGTGGCGTACGGTGAAATAATCAGGTCAACTTCGCGCGGCGCGCCATCGCGCTGGAAACTGCTCACCTGCTGGTAGGTAATATTGATCGGCAGCAGGGTGATTTCACGGATCTGCTGCTCGACATCCTGCTCCAGCTGCGGATCTTCGCCGGTTAATATCAGCACCTGCTTCTCCTGCAACGCATTTTCCTGCATCAGCCAGGCACCAAAAATCACCGTAATCAGGCTCACCTCTTCCGGGGTAAAAGCGATCTGGTATTCATATTCAAAAGCGCGCAGCGCCAGCTGGGTGGTGCGTAACAGGCGCGGATAGAGTCGGCTGACATCCAGCGCCACGCTGTTGTCGATGCCGATGGTAAAGTGAGTGCGATCCAGCGCCTGCGCCAGATGGGTATAGAGCTGCTGCAGCAGATCGGCGCGGTCAGCAAAGGTCACCGCAGCACACTGCTCAAAATCGGCAATCAGCTGTACCGTCGCCGCCATTAATCGCTGCTCGCAGGGATGCTTTGCCCGATCGGCCTGCGGGGTGTGGATCAGGCTGAACAGCAGCGTCCAGAAATCCGTTTCGCTGATGTGCGGTGCCAGATGGCAGCGTTTGCGCCAGTGATGAATGACATCCTCAGCCGCCTGGCGTTCTGCCTTATGTTGCAGCCAGACGCGCTGCGGATCGCTAAACAGCGCGGGTTGTCGCTGGCACAGCCCATACTTCATAAAAATCTGCAAAAACAGCCGATCCCGTTCGCTAAACTCGCGACCCAGTCGCAGCCCGCAGTGCTGAATTAACGCCTGCAGGTTAGTCTCATCGTAGAGCGCTTTCTCAATCTTCATGACCTTCAGACGCTGACGCAGTGGGGCGGCAAAATGCTCACAGACAAAGGTCTGTGACAAACGCAAACTGCGTCGCAGGTTGTGCAGCAAACAGAGGCGCCGATCCAACTCTGTACCATGAAGACGAAAGCTGCCATCCACCATCTGGTGCAGTTCCAGCCGGTGATATCGCTGTATCTCGTCACCCACTTCCGCGATATCCTGTCGGGCAACCGCAGGATCAACACCATTTAACTGGCAGACTTTTTCAAGCGTAAGCGCGGGAGTCGGCAGAAATAACAGTAATAAAAGATGGCACTGTCGCTGTGAACGGGTGAAGAGTGGTGCCAAAGGGGTAGCAGAACTCATCAATCAGATTTCCAGCAGGCTAATTTGAGCTAAGAATAGCCAACCCCGTCAGTCCCGGTAGCTGTCAGGCGGTTTTTTTAGTCAGAGGTTTAAGGCGGGTCACAAAATTTTGTTACTTATGGATTCTTTTCATCGGGAACGTTACTTTATAACATTATGAAACGCACACGCTTTGTATTACTGATGGTCTTAAGTCCGGCGGCACTGGCGCATCCACACAGTTTCATCGACATGAAAACCGAACTGGTGGCGAAGGGGGATACCTTCACCGGCTTAAAAATGACCTGGACCATGGATGAGATCACCTCTGCCGATCTGCTGTATGACGCTGGCGAGGCGAAGCCAGGCAGCGTGGTGTGGAAAAAGCTGGCGGCCGGTGTGATGGCTAACGTGCTGGGCCAGCACTACTTCTCAGAAATCTGGCATAACCAACAGCGGGTGAAATTTTTGAATCTGCCTGACGAATATCATCTCTCGCGTAACGGTCATAAGGCGGTGCTGGAGTTTATTCTGCCGCTGGCGGAGCCGCCGGTACTGACCGGGCAGCGGTTTGACATCCTGACCTTTGATCCCAGCTATTTTGTCGACATGTTTTATGACAACGCCAGCGCCCTGACGCTGCCGCCGGCACTGCAGCAACGCTGTAAGTTTACGCTGAACACGCCAAAGCCCAACGACTCGTTGAAACAGTATGCGCTGTCGCTGGATAAGGCTGATGCACCAGCAGAAGAGCTTGATTTAGGTCGGCAGTTCGCGCAGACGGTGATTCTCACATGTCAGTAATTTCTACTCCGGCAGGCGCTTCGCGACTCTGGCCGCTCTGGCTGCTGGCGGCGCTGTTGCTGACCGGCGGCACGCTACTCTGGCTCAACTGGTCGCAGATTCTGTTGCAAAGCGTACTCTGGCAGAAAGATTTGCACCGGCAGATGACTCAGCTGTTACAGCTGGTGGCTGAGCAGCCGCAGCAGGCCGGGCTGTCACTGGTGCTGTTCAGCCTGCTGTACGGCATTTTGCATGCGCTGGGACCGGGCCATGGCAAAGTGGTGATTACCACTTTTCTGGCAACCCATCCGGCCAGAGTTAAAACCAGTATTAAGCTGACGCTGCTGGCCTCGCTATTGCAGGGTTCAGTAGCGATCGTGCTGGTCACGGTGATGCTGGTGCTGCTGCAAACCTCTTCACGCCAGCTGCATCTCAGCAGCTTCTGGCTGGAAAAGGGCAGCTATCTGCTGGTGAGCGGACTGGGGGCCTGGATCGGTTATCGCGCGCTGCGAACGCTGTGGCAGATGCGACGTCCGCGCCCGGCGCTCGCTTTCCGCACGCTGCGTCCCGATCACCAGCATCACGCACACTGTGGTTGCGGACATGCGCACCTGCCGTCGCCGCAACAGATACGCGAGGCGGTGAGTGTGAAAACCCAACTGCTGGTGGTGGTATCGATGGGGCTGCGGCCCTGCTCCGGGGCGATCATGATGCTGCTGTTTGCCAAAGTGATTGGCGTTTATGCCTGGGGCGTGCTGTCAGCGGCGGCGATGGCGCTTGGCACCGCACTCACCATCTCGCTGATTGGTTTGCTGGTCCAGCGCGCCCGTGTAGTGGCGCAGCGACTGGCCCAGCCGCGACACAATCAACTGGCGCAGCTATTGGTTCCGATGCTCACCTTAATCGGCAGCCTGATATTAATCGTGGCCGGCATCGCTTTATGGCAGTCAGCACAACCCGCCTTCAGCGGCGGAATTCGACCTTTCTGAATCTCAACAAGCGCAGCGGGAATTAAATTTCCGCTGCGTAGCGTATCTCGCTAATTTATGTAAATTCACATCTTTATTTTTTTCTCGCCTGGCGATGGTGGTGAAATGACTATTCACTGTCTACGCTGTTATTACCAAAACGGCATTCTCTGCCGGGATGATTAAAACCAAAGCACCTTTCTGTTTGTTGCGAGGAGAATATTTCATGGCTGATACCCGTATTAATAATGGCTATACCGAAACGCTGGCGACCGGGCCAGCGGGATTGCCGCTAAAGCGTATTTCCTGGAGCGCCGTCTTTGCCGGGGTAATTTGCGCGCTGATTGTTCACATCATATTGACGCTGCTGGGAACGGCAATTGGCGCGACCAGCGTTGATCCGATGAAGGAACAGAACCCATTAGACGGTCTGGGTACCGGCGCACTGGTCTGGACCGCAATTGAAATGCTGGTGGCGATGGCGGCCGGTAGCTACGTGGCGGGCCGTCTGGCACAGCGCGAAGGCGCGCTGCACGGTTTACTGATGTTTGGCCTTAGCACAATTTTCACTATTTACCTGGCGATTGCGCTGGCGAGCAGTGTATTGGGCGGGGCAATGAATATTGTCGGTTCCGGTTTCCAGGCATTAGGTAGCGGTATTTCCGCCGCTGCGCCATCGGTCACTCAAATGGCGAAAGATAAGCTGCAGGAAAATAATATTAATTTAGATGACCTGCAGAACGAACTGGAAACTACGCTGCGCCAGACCGGTAAGCCGGAATTACAGCCGGAGAATTTAAAGCAGGATGCAAATAACGAAGCGCAGAATGCGGAGAATCAGGCTAACAACACCGCCAGCCATCCACAGACGGCGGATACCGATCTGTCTAACTGGTTAAAAGGCGTGATGAATCGTCATTCAGATACATTACAGGCCGCCGATCGTGATGCGCTGAAAAATATTATCAAAGCGCGTACCGGTAAAAGCGATCAGGAAGTCGATCAGATCGTCGCTAAAGCAGAGCAGAGCTATCAGCAGGCGATGCAGAAATATCAGGAACTGAAACAGCAGGCCGAGCAGAAGGCACGTGAAGCCGCAGATAAAGCAGCAGCAGCTACGGCGAAAGCCAGCTGGTATGCGCTGATTCTGTTGATTATCGAAGCGGTGCTGGCCGGTGTGATGGGGATGGTGGGTCGTCGTACTCAGCCTCGTCAGGTACTGTCACACGAACGTCGTTAATCGACGCGAAAAACAGGCAATAAAAAAGGCGGCTGAGAAGCCGCCTTTTTCTGTGCTGTTACTTAGCGTTTTAACGCTTCGCTCAGCTCTTCACGCATGTTTGACAGCATGGCTTTCACCACGCGTGGGTTACCGGCAACGATATTACCGGAGTGCAGATAACCGTGGTTACCGGTGAAGTCAGTGACCAGGCCACCCGCTTCACGTACCAGCAGTTCACCCGCCGCAAAATCCCATGGCTTCAGGCCAATCTCAAAATAACCATCAACGCGACCGGCTGCGACATAAGCCAGATCCAGCGCCGCTGAGCCGGTGCGGCGGAAGTCGGCGCACTGGGTAAACAGTTTGGTCAGGATGTTCATATAGGCGGGGGCGTGCTGTTTCAGCTTGAACGGGAAGCCGGTTGCCAGAATGGTGCCATCCAGGTCGCGAGCGATGCTGCCGCGCAGGCGGTATCCATTAAGCTGGGCGCCCTGGCCGCGTACGGCGCTGAACAGTTCATTACGCATTGGGTCGTAGACCACCGCGACTTCAGTGCGGCCTTTAATGCGCACGGCGATGGAAACAGCAAAGTGGGGCAGACGTTTGATGAAGTTGGTGGTGCCATCCAGCGGATCGATAACCCATTGAATGTCCTGATCCTCACCCGCCAGTTCACCGCTTTCTTCGGTGATGATGGTATGTTTCGGGTAAGATTTACGAATCACTTCGATAATCAGGCGTTCTGCTTCGCGATCAACATTGGTTACGAAGTCGTTGCTGCCTTTCTGGCTGGCTTCGACGGCGTCCGGGGTTTCATAATTCTTGGCAATTAAATTTCCGGCCTTGCGCGCTGCGCGCACGGCAATGTTGAGCATTGGATGCATCGGTATCTCTCGCTGGATGTTAAAGAACGGGGAAAACGGCGCGGAGTATAGCAGCGTGTTCGGTAAATGTCCTGCTTTATGTTAGCATTCGCGCTACTGATTTTACTGACCCGCTGCTGAGACTCCTCAATAATGCTGCAAAATATCCGTATCGTGCTGGTTGAAACCTCTCACACCGGCAACATGGGCTCCGTCGCCCGCGCCATGAAAACCATGGGCCTGACCAACCTTTATCTGGTTAACCCGCTGGTCAAACCCGATTCACAGGCGATTTCTCTCGCCGCCGGGGCCAGTGATGTGATTGGCGACGCTAAAATCGTCGACTCGCTGGACGAAGCTATCGCCGGCTGCAGTTTAGTGGTTGGCACCAGCGCACGTTCCCGTTCACTGCCGTGGCCGATGCTTGATGCCCGCGAATGTGGCGTGAAAAGCGTGGAAGAGGGGCAGCAGGCACCGGTGGCGCTGGTGTTTGGTCGTGAGCGCGTCGGCCTGACCAATGAAGAATTGCAGAAGTGTCATTATCACGTCGCGATTCAGGCTAACCCGGAATACAGCTCGCTGAACCTGGCGATGGCGGTGCAGATCATCGCCTATGAAGTGCGGATGGCCTGGCTGCAGGCGCAGGAACAAGCCAGCCCGCAGCCGCAGTATGCCGAGTCGCCTTATCCGCTGGTGGATGACCTTGAGCGCTTCTATCAGCACATGGAACAGATGATGCTGAACAGCGGCTTTATCCGAGAAGCTAACCCGGGCCAGGTGATGAGTAAACTGCGTCGTCTTTATACCCGTGCCCGGCCGGAACGTGATGAACTCAACATTCTGCGCGGCATGCTTTCATCGTTTGAAAAGCGAAAAAACGAGAAGAAAGAAGACGATAATAGTTGAGTAAATTACCAGGTTAAATACTTGAGTGTTTTACCTGGTTAAATAGTTGACCAAATTACTCGGGAATGTCAGACTTGCCGACATCTTTTGCTAATCCTCCGATAACCGGACGCTATTGAGGTCGTACGCTATGAGACTGACATCCAAAGGACGTTATGCCGTAACTGCTATGCTGGACGTTGCCCTTCACTCCCATGAAGGCCCGGTTCCGCTGGCTGACATTTCCGAGCGTCAGGGCATCTCGCTGTCGTATCTCGAGCAGTTGTTCTCCCGCCTGCGTAAAAATGGCTTAGTTGCCAGCGTACGCGGGCCGGGCGGCGGTTATCTGTTGGGTAAAGAGTCGAATGCTATCGCGGTCGGTGAAGTAATCACCGCAGTCGATGAGTCAGTTGACGCCACCAAATGCCAGGGTAAAGAAGGCTGCCAGGGCGGCGAGCGCTGCCTGACTCACGTTCTGTGGCGCGATCTGAGCGTGCGCATCAGTGACTTCCTGAACAATATTACGCTGGCTGAGCTGGTGAATAATCAGGAGATCCTCGACGTGGCCGATCGTCAGAACGCCAATGACAATCGTCGCTTCCAGAGCCCACGCGCTCAGGAAATCAACGTCAATCTGCGCGCCTCGTAATCCCCACTGTTGCGGCCCTAACTGCTAACGCGGGCAGGGCCGAATCTGCTATAAAGACGTATGATTTTTTATACGGAGCTGTAGCGCAATGAAATTACCGATTTACCTGGATTATGCCGCCACCACGCCGGCCGATCCGCGTGTAGCCAGCAAAATGATGCAGTTTCTGACGCTGGATGGCACGTTCGGTAATCCGGCCTCCCGTTCTCACCGTTTTGGCTGGCAATCTGAAGAAGCGGTCGATGTGGCGCGCAATCAGGTGGCCGAACTGGTTAATGCCGATCCGCGTGAAATCGTGTTTACCTCTGGCGCCACCGAATCTGACAATCTTGCGATTAAAGGCGCAGCCCACGCCCATCAGGCGCGCGGCAAACATATCATTACCAGCCAGACTGAACACAAAGCGGTACTCGACAGTTGCCAGCAGCTGGAGCGTGAAGGCTTTGATGTCACCTACCTGAAACCGGCCGCCAACGGCATTATCAGCCCTGAAATGCTGCGTGACGCCCTGCGCGACGACACCATTTTAGTCTCGATCATGCACGTCAATAATGAAATCGGCGTGATTCAGAATATTGCTGCGTTTGGTGAGCTGTGCCGTGAACGCGACATTCTGTTTCACGTTGATGCGACCCAGAGCGTTGGCAAACTGCCGATCGATCTCAGCGTGTTGCCGGTCGATTTGATGTCATTTTCCGCCCACAAACTCTATGGCCCGAAAGGGATCGGCGCACTCTATGTCCGTCGTAAACCACGGGTGCTGATCGCTGCCCAGATCCATGGCGGTGGACACGAGCGTGGCATGCGTTCCGGCACGCTGCCGGTTCACCAGATTGTCGGGATGGGCGAGGCCTATCGCATTGCGGCGGAAGAGCGTGAGACCGAGATGGCGCGCCTGCAACGCCTGCGCGACCGGCTGTGGCACGGCATCAGTACGCTGCCGGACGTCACGCTGAACGGTGACCTGCAACACAGCGCCGCTAACATTCTTAACCTCAGTTTTGCCAACGTTGAGGGCGAATCGCTGATCATGGCGCTAAAAGACCTGGCGCTCTCCTCCGGTTCTGCCTGTACCTCTGCCAGTCTGGAGCCCTCCTATGTCCTGCGGGCTTTGGGTGTCGGCGAAGAGCTGGCGCACAGTTCGCTGCGATTTTCGCTTGGTCGCTTTACCACCGAAGAAGAGATCGATTACGCCATCGCGCTGGTGCAGAAATCAGTGACGCGTCTGCGTGCCTTAATGTAATCGGCCGGATACCCGGCCAGATTCTGGAAACCGCGCCATAATATGCGCAAGGCTGGCATCCTCTGAAAGAATCTGTTATCAGGTCTGTCCACGCATTGTATTTAACATATTATTAAAGCCACTTTAACAATCAGGCTGGATGAAACGAATAACGTCTATGGAGCTTCGCGATGACCACACAACCGATGAACATCACTCTTAGCAGCCAGCCCGCCGATGCGCGCTGGGGCGAAAAAGCCATTCTGAGCAGCAACGACAGCGGCATGACGCTGCACCTGACCGGCGCGGATGCGCTGATGACCATTCAGCGTGCCGGTCGCAAACTGGATAGCCAGGGGATCCGCCATGTGGCGCTGACCGGCGAAGGCTGGCACCTTGAACAATGCTGGGCGTTCTGGCAGGGCTACCGCGGTCCGAAAGGGCAGCGTCAGGTTGACTGGCCGACGCTGGGCGAGCACGAGCAGGCAGAATTTGATCGCCGGCTGAAAATTATCGACTGGGTACGCAACACCATCAACCTGCCAGCCGAAGAGCTGGGACCGGAGCAGCTGGCGCACACCGCCATCGATCTGATCAGTGAAGTGGGCGGCAGTGCTGTCAGCTATCGCATCACCAAAGGTGACGATCTGCGGGTGCAGGGCTACATGGGCCTGCATACGGTAGGACGCGGCTCCAGCCGTCCGCCGGTGCTGCTGGCGCTCGACTTCAATCCGACCGGTGACGACAACGCGCCGGTGTACGCCTGTCTGGTCGGCAAAGGCATTACCTTCGACACCGGCGGCTACAGCATGAAGCAGAGCAGCTTCATGGACTCAATGAAGTCTGACATGGGCGGCGCGGCCACCGTGACGGGCGCGCTGGCGATGGCGATTGCCCGCGGTCTCAACAAACGCGTGAAGCTTTACCTCTGCTGCGCCGACAATATGGTCAGCAGCAACGCCTTTAAACTGGGCGATATCATTCGCTATCGCAATGGCAAATCGGTGGAAGTGATGAACACCGACGCCGAAGGTCGACTGGTGCTGGCTGATGGCTTAATCGACGCCAGCGAGCAGCAACCGACGCTGCTGATCGATGCTGCCACCCTGACCGGCGCAGCCAAAACCGCGCTGGGCAATGATTACCACGCACTGTTCACCTTTGATGAGGTACTGGCGCAGTCGCTGATGGGCAGCGCAGTCAGCGAGAACGAGCCGTTCTGGCGTCTGCCGCTGGCCGAGTTCCATCGCAGCCATCTGCCGTCTAACTTTGCCGATCTCAATAACATTGCCAGCCCGGCGCATGCGGCCGGTGCCAGCAGCGCGGCGGCGTTCCTCTCTTATTTCGTCAGCAACTACCAGCAGGGCTGGCTGCATATCGACTGTTCTGCGACCTACCGCAAAAGCGCGGTCGATCAGTGGGCTGCCGGTGCTACCGGCCTCGGCGTGCGGACGCTGGCTAACCTGTTACTGAAATAAGTGCTATTCAGCGGTGGCGGGTGCTGCCGCGTATTTAGAGAGTGAATATGAACCGTCTTGAAGAGGTGCTGAAGCTGGCCGCTACCGAGCCCGCTCACCGGCCCGAATTTTTTCAACTGCTGCTGGAATCAGACGTCTGGGTGCCGGGCGAAAGCACGGCACAGCAACTCGATGCCAGTACGCCGGTGGATCTGCAGCACTGGGAAAAAGAGGATGGCAGCAGCATCATTCCGTTTTTCAGTTCAGAACAGGCGATGAGCGACGCGGTCAGCAGCGAGCAGGCTTATCTGCGTCTGCCGGTGCGCACGCTGTTTGAAATGACCCGCGGCGAAACGCTGTTTCTCAATCCTAAATTACCGACCGGCAAAGAGTTCTCGCCTGCCGAAATCACTCATCTGCTGGCGGAAGAGGGCAGCGCCCTGAGTCAGCAAACGGTGCTGGACGGCGGGCAGTCGCTGCTGTTATCTGAAGTGGCGGAACCGCCAGCGCAGATGGTTGATTCGCTGACCCAGCTATTCAGCAAATATAAACAGGTGCGCCGCGCGTTTATCGCCAGCATCCGTGAACGGGCCGATGAAGCGCCGAATCTGCTGATTGGTATTGAAGCGGACAGCGATATTGAAGCGATTATTCAGGCGGCGGGCAGCGTGGCGATGGATACGCTGCCGGACGATGCGCCGGTCGACTTATGCGAAGTGACGGTGGAGGATCGTGGCATCAGCCATTTCTTCACCGCACATATTACCCCGTTCTATGAACGTCGCTGGGGCAGTTTCCTGCGCGACTTCAAAGGCAGCGAACGCATCATCTGATGAAAAAAGAGCGGCGCAGTGGCCGCTCTTTTTTTTATTTCGCAATCGGCAGATCGTCGCGGCTACCCCATTCGCTCCACGAACCGTCGTAGATGGCGGTCTGACGTGCGCCCAGCGCGGTCAGCGCCAGAATCACCACGGCTGCCGTAACGCCCGAACCACAGCTGGCCACCACCGGTTTGTCCAGTTCAACCCCGGCACGGGCAAACAGATCGCGCAGTTCAGCCAGCGGTTTCAGTTCGCCATTCACCACCAGGCTATTCCATGGCACGTTCAGGCTATTTGGAACGTGGCCGCGCAGCAGACCGGGACGCGGTTCATCCACTTCGGCGTTAAAACGGTTTGCCGCGCGCGCATCCACCAGCTGTGCGCCGCCTTCATGACTGATCAGCAGCACGTCATTGAGCCGACGGACCTGGCTTTCATCATAGCTGGCCTCAAACTCACCTTCCGCCAGTGACACCGGGCCGCTCTCAAGGGCAAAACCGGCCGCTTTCCAGCCCTGCAGGCCGCCAGCCAGAATCGACACCTGGGCAGCGCCATACAGGCGCAGCATCCACCAGGCGCGTGGGGCCGAGAACAGATTCCCCTCGTCATAGACCACCAGATGTTTGTCGCTGCTGATACCCAGTTCACGCATCGCCACGGCAAAACGCTCGGGGCGCGACAGCATGTGCGGGTAAGGGCTGGTGTGATCCGACAGTTCTTCAATATTGAAAAACGGTGCATCAGGCAGATGGCCAGCCAGATATTCGGCATTCACATCCCGGACCGCTTCCTGACCAGGCGGCAGCATCCGGCTATCCAGCACCTGCAGGTTCTCATCATGATAGTGTTCCTGTAACCAGTCGGCGGACACAAACAGTGGCGTCGTCATAACAACCTCATCTCAGTTATCTGTGCTGTCAGTGTCGGGCAATGCGGGCGCCATCTCAAGAGAAGCGTTGATTAAATGCGAGCATTGAGATGAAATTGCGCAGCGTTATAAAACAACTCCCCTGGGGCCCGGTGAAGGATTTACCATGAAAAAACGCATTAACCGACTGCTGATCGGCCTGCTGATCGGCGGCTCGCTGCTGGCGACGGCAGCCGTGCCGGTTTTCACTGTCAGCGCAGCGGAAACGACTGCCACGCAGGTCAGCAAACCGCTGACTCTCCTCGACCTCTCTGAGCTTCAGCTTGATGGCGCCGCCGCGCTGGTCTTAACCTTTAATCAGCCGCTGGATGATAAACAGGATCTTACGCAAAAAGTCAGGCTGACCGACGATAAACTGGGTCAGGTTGACGGTGGCTGGGAGCTGTCTGACTACCGCAAAGCGCTGCGCTTTCGCCATCCCCAGCCGTCGCGTCAGTTTACCGTTACGGTAGAAGCGGGATTGCGTGCGGCCAGCGGAGAGACGCTGGCGGCCGGCTTCAGCAAAAAAATCACTACCCGTGATATCGAACCGATGGTCGGTTTTGCCAGCCGTGGCTCGCTGCTGCCGCTGCGTCTCACTCAGGGATTACCGGTGCTGGCGCTGAATATCGACCAGGTGGATGTGGATTTTTTCCGGATAAAAAATGCCGGTCTGGCGGCGTTTCTTGCCGAATGGAATGACGGCAATAACCTCTCAAGCTGGCAATCTCAGTCGTTACTGAAAAGCAGTCAGCTGGTTTATAGCGGACGTTTTGAACTCAACCCGGCACGTAATACCCGTGAAAAGCTGCAGTTGCCACTACAGGATATTACCCCGCTGCAGCAGCCGGGCGTCTATCTGGCGGTGATGAAACAGGCGGGCACCTATCACTACAGCATGCCTGCCACGCTGTTTACCCTGAGCGATATTGGACTGTCACTGCATCGCTTTCCCACGCAGCTTGAACTGTTCGCCCAGAGCCTGGAAAACGGCAAGCCGCTTGCTGACGTCAGCGTCAGGCTGCTGAACGAAAAAGGCCAGGTACTGCAAAGCGGCACCAGCGACAGCAACGGGCATCTGCGTCTGAAGGCGGATGAGAAGGGCCGGTTACTGCTGGCGATGCAGGGCGAGCAGACCTCGCTGATCGATCTGGCGCGTCCGGCACTGGATCTGGCCGAGTTTCCGGTGACCGGGCCGCAGGGCTATGACAAACAGCTGTTTGTGTTTGGTCCACGGAATATCTATCGCCCGGGCGAAACGGTGATCGTCACTGCGCTATTACGGGATGCCGACGGCAAACCGCTGCCGGCCCAGCCGGTGAAAGCCGAGCTGGTCCAGCCCGATGGTCAGGTGATGCGTACCTTTGTCTGGCAGCCGCAGGACGGTTTTTATCAGCAGCGGTTCACGCTGCCCGACGCGTCGATGACCGGTGACTGGCAGCTGCGGCTGAATACCGGTGACAACCTGAAGCGGCAATGGACGTTCCACGTCGAGGATTTTCTGCCGGAACGCATGGCGTTGACCCTGAAAACCGATCCTCAGCCGCAACCTGCCGATGCTGATATCGCCTTCGATATTGAGGGCCGTTACCTGTATGGCGCCCCGGCAGCCGGTAACGCGTTGCAGGGTGAGCTTTATCTGCGCCCGGCGCGGGAGGCGGTCGCTGCTCTGCCGGGTTACCAGTTTGGTGATATCACCGAGCAGGGCCTCAGGCGCACGCTGGATGAAGTCGATCTGAAGCTGGATGCCAACGGCAAGGCCCGGCTCACGGTCGATAATCAGTGGGATCAATTGCATTCACCGCTCAATCTGATTCTGCAGGCCAGCCTGCTGGAAACCGGTGGGCGGCCGGTTACCCGCCGTGCCACGACCGCCATCTGGCCAGCCGAGGCACTGCCCGGTATTCGTCCGCTGTTTGCCAGTAAAGCGGTGTATGACTACCGCAGTGACAGCTATCACGACGAGCCTACCGTGCCGGAAAACAGCCTGGCAGAGTTTGACCTCGTTTATGCCAACAGCCAGGGCGTAAAGCTGGCGGCTGACAAACTGGTGGTGCGATTAATCCGCGAACGGCGCGATTACTACTGGAGCTTTTCTGACAGCGAAGGCTGGCAGTCGCGTTACGATGCCAAAGACCTGCAGGAAGATGAACGCGTGATCACTCTGCCGGCGGGCGGCGGCAGCAAGGTGGGCTTCCCGGTCGAGTGGGGCAGTTACCGGCTTGAGGTGCAGGCGGGCGAAAAGATCGTCAGCAGCGTACGTTTTCAGGCGGGTTATGACTGGCAGGATAATACCAATGGCACCGGGGCACTGCGCCCGGATCAGGTAAAACTGAAGCTGGATAAAGCGGCGTATCAGCCTGGCGAAACGGTGCATCTGCAGGTGGAGTCTCCGACAGCCGGTAAAGGCTATCTGATGGTGGAGTCGAGCAGCGGTACGCTGTGGTGGCAGCCGTTAACCGTGCCACAGGGTGGCACCCAGGTTGACGTGCCGATTGCCGACAGCTGGCAGCGTCACGATCTCTACTTTAGTGCCATCGTGGTGCGCGACGGCGATAAGGTCAGCGGGGCGACGCCAAAACGCGCGGTCGGACTGCTGCATCTGCCAATGGCGACCGAGGCGCGGCGACTCAATCTGACGCTGGATACGCCCGCCACCCTCCGGCCTGAGCAGAACCTGACGGTGAAAGTGCAGGCCAGCCGCGATGGCGGCCCCCTGCCTGAGAAGGTGCAGGTGCTGCTGTCGGCGGTCGACAGTGGCGTGCTGAGCGTGACCGATTACCAGACGCCCGACCCGTGGCAGGCGTTTTTCGGTCGTAAACGCTATAACGTCGATCAGTATGACGTGTTCGGCCAGCTGATTGAGGGCGGGGGGCGACTGGCGACGCTGCGCTTTGGCGGTGATGGCGAAGATCCTTCCAATACGCGCGGTGGTAAAAAGCCGCTTACCCACGTCAATATTGTGGCGCAGCAATTACAGGTTGTGACGCTGGATAAAGAGGGCAAAGGTACCCTTACGCTGCCGATCCCGGCGTTTAACGGTGAGCTGCGACTGATGGCGCAGGCCTGGAGTGACGACAGCTTCGGCGTTGCAGAGCGCAAAGTGGTGGTGGCAGCGCCGCTGGTCAGTGAACTGGCGACACCGCGCTTTCTTGCCAGCGGCGACCAGGCCTCCCTGGCGCTGGACGTTACCAACCTGACCGATCTGCCACAGACTCTGAAAGTGGATGTGGCAGCCAGTGGCCTGATCGGACTGACGGGGGCCGCCAGTCAGACTATCAGTCTGGCAAAAGGCGCTCGCACTACCCTGCAGATACCGGTGACGGCGAAAAACGGTTTTGGCGACGGTGAGGTCGCGGTGCAGATCAGCGGACTGAATCTGCCTGGCGAGCAGCTACGGCCCAGCAAACAGCAGTGGAAGATCGGCGTCAGGCCGCCTTATCCTGCCCAGACCCTCAATTTTGATGCGGTGATTACCCCCGATCGGCCGTGGCAGGTGGCGGCTGCGGCGTTTACCGGTCTCGACAGCCAGACGCTGACCGGGCAACTGACGCTGAGTAATCGGCCGCCGTTAAATCTCGCCAGCTATATCAGCGCGCTGTATGCCTATCCTTACGGTTGTCTGGAGCAGACCGCCAGCGGCCTGTGGCCTTCGCTCTACACCAGCCAGGCGCAGCTCAGTGCGATGGGAATTAAAACCAGCACTGATGAGGCGCGGCGGGCGGCGGTGGATACCGGCATCGCCCGGCTGGCAGGCATGCAGCGCGCGGACGGCAGCTTCGGTTTATGGGGTAAACAGAGCGAAGAGGAGTTCTGGTTAACCGCTTACGTGACCGATTTTCTGCTGCGTGCCAGCGAGGCGGGTTATGCGTTGCCTGACGACCTGATCGCCCGTGCCAATGCCCGGCTGCTGCGCTACTTACAGGACCCGGCGCAGATCACTGCCAGCGGCAGTAACCAGCCTGACGCATTGCGCTTCAGCGTGCAGGCCTACGCCGGCCTGGTACTGGCGCGGCAGCAGCGCGCGCCGCTGGGTGCTCTGCGAGCGCTGTATGAAAAGCGTGATCAGAGCCGATCGGGGCTGGCGCTGATGCAGCTCGGGGTGGCGCTGAAGCTGATGGGGGATGCCCAGCGGTCGCAGCTGGCGGTCGCGCAGGCTGCCAGCCTGACGCGCCCTGACGATAGCTGGATCGGAGACTACGGCAGCACGGTACGCGATCAGGGCATGATGATTGCGCTGTTAGCGGAAAACCAGCTACAGCCGGATCTGCAAAACAGCCTGCTGCTGTCGCTGTCGAAAGAGCTTAATGGTAAACGCGGGTTCTCGACGCAGGAGAATAACGCGCTCTATCTGGCTGCGCGCACCTTGCAAACGGCTCAGGGTCAGAGCTGGCAGGCGAACATCGTGGGCAAGCCGCAACCGGTAACCGGCCATGCGCCGTTAAACAGCGGACTGGATGCTCAGCAGCTGACGCAGGGCGTGACGATAAGCAATCCGGGCCCGGCGGCCCTGTATGGCAACCTGAACGTGGTGGGGTATCCGCTGAGCCCGCCAGCGCCGGTCAGCCAGCAGCTGGCGATCAAACGGGAGTACTTCACCCTCGACGGCAAAGCTGCCGATCTCAGCCAACTGCGCAGCGGTGAGCTGCTGGTGGTACGTCTGACCGTTTCAGCCAGACGCGACATCAGCGATGCGCTGGTGGTGGATTTACTGCCTGCCGGACTGGAGCTGGAAAATCAGAATCTGGCCGACAGCAGCGCCAGCCTGGGTGACAGCACGGATGCGTTAAAAGAGAGCATGATGGATATGCAGCAGGTTAACCTCCGGCATATTGAGTTCCGTGACGATCGCTTTGTCGCCGCGCTGGCTGTTGATAGCTATCGTCCTGCGACGCTGATCTATCTGGCGCGGGCCGTCACGCCAGGCACTTACCGGATGCCACCGCCGCAGGTGGAATCGATGTATGTTCCTGAGTGGCACGCCATCGGCAGTACGCCGCCGCCGATGAATGTCCGGTAAGCGGATGGCAGGGTGTTGAACATCCGAACGGCTAAAAAGCGGTGGCTGGCGCTGCCGCTTTTTTTACTGATGTTGCTGCTGGCTCTGTGGGGGCTGGATCGGCTCTCTCCGTTACCGCTTAAGCAACCACAGCCAGCGCGCGTGGTGGTGGCCGCCGACGGTACGCCGCTGTGGCGCTTCGCCGATCGTCAGGGGATCTGGCGCTATCCGGTCACGCCAGAAGAGGTTTCGCCCGCTTACCTGCAGGCATTACTGACTTACGAAGATCGCTGGTTCTGGTATCACCCTGGCGTCAATCCGCTGGCCCTGCTGCGCGCCGCCTGGCAGGATCTGCGGCACCGTAGCGTGATTTCCGGTGGCAGCACCTTAACTATGCAGGTGGCACGGCTTATTGACCCCCAGCCGCGGACGCTAAAGGGCAAGCTGATTCAGGCCTGGCGTGCGCTGCAGCTGGAGTGGCACCTTTCCAAACGCGATATCCTGACTCTCTACCTCAACCGGGCACCGTTTGGCGGCACGCTGGAAGGCGTCGGCGCCGCAAGCTGGAGCTGGCTGGGCAAATCGCCCGCTGAGCTGACCCGCGGCGAGGCCGCCTTGCTGGCGGTGTTGCCACAGGCTCCCAGCCGGTTACGGCCGGATCGCTGGCCGGCGCGGGCCGAAGCCGCCCGCAACAAAGTGCTGGATCGGCTGGCGCAGTACCGCGTCTGGTCGCCTCAGCAGGTGGCTGAAATCCGACAGGAGCCGGTCTGGCTTCCGCCGAGACAGATGCCACAGATGGCGCCCTTACTGGCCCGGCGTCTGCTGTCGATCAGCGACCGTGAAAAGATTGTCTCGACCCTCGATCCGTCGTTGCAGCGTCAGCTGGAAAGCATGGCGCTGAACATTAAAAGCCAGCTTCCACCGCGCACCTCGCTGGCGGTGCTGGTAGTCGATCACACCACCATGGCGGTACAGGGATATGTCGGTTCCGCCGACTTTGGCGATGACAGCCGCTTTGGTCAGGTGGATATGATCGCCAGCGTGCGGTCGCCCGGCTCGGTGTTAAAACCCTTTGTCTATGGCATGGCGCTCGATGATGGCCTGATCCATGCAGAATCACTGTTGCAGGATGTACCGCGTCGCGTCGGCGACTACCGGCCGGGTAATTTCGACAGCGGTTTTCATGGCCCGGTCAGCGCCAGCGAGGCGTTAGTGCGCTCACTTAACCTGCCTGCCGTTCAGCTACTGGAGGCGCTGGGACCCAAAAATGTGGCGGCCCGTCTGCGTAATGTCGGGCTCAATTTACGTTTTCCAGCCGGTTCGGGGCCTAATCTGTCGCTGATCCTCGGGGGCACGGGGGCGAGAATGGACGAAGTGGTAGCGGCTTACAGTGCCTTTGCCCGTCACGGCAACGCCGGTCAGCTGCGCTGGATGCCCGATCAGCCGTTGCAGCAGCGACCGCTACTGTCGCCTGGCGCGGCATGGATTATCCGCCGCATTCTGGCAGGTGAGGCGCAGCCAGCGGCTAACGGCAGCGAACCGGCGGTGGTTCCGCTGGCGTGGAAAACCGGCACCAGCTACGGCTACCGCGATGCCTGGGCGGTTGCAGTGAATCCGCGCTACCTGATTGGCGTCTGGGTCGGACGACCGGATGCGACGCCGGTGGCCGGTCAGTCAGGCGTGGCCTCGGCGGTACCGGTGATGAATCAGATTAACAGCATCCTGATGAGCCGCTTAGCCGGGCAGGAATGGCCTGCCGATCCGTGTCCAGCCTCGGTAACGGTTGCCGCTATCTGCTGGCCTGGCGGCCAGCCACTGCCGGTGGGCGATCAGAATTGCCGGCAGCGGCGGCAGAGCTGGGTGCTCAACGACACGCTGCCGCCCACGCTGCTGGCCGCCGGGCAGGAGAGCCTCAGCGGCTTGCGGTTACGCTACTGGCAAAACGACCGGGGATTGCGGGTGGCGGCGGATTGCCCACAGGCCAGCAGCCGTGAACGCCTGATGTGGCCGCTGCCGCTGGAGGCCTGGCTGCCACCCCAGGAACGCCGGGCGCAGCGCTTACCGCCAATCGATCCGCACTGTCCTCCGTTGGAGCAGGGCAGCAGCGCACCGCTGATCGTTACCGGCGTGATTGACGGACAGCGGGTGCAGCCGCTGCCGGGCAATCCGGTCCTGGTACTGCCGGTGGCGGTGCAGGGTGGACAAGGCACCGCGCGCTGGTGGTTTCTCAACGGTCAGCCACAGCCAGGCCAGAACGGCACGCTGTCGCTGCATCTCGATCGTCCGGGCGACTATCAGCTGGTGGTGATGGATGAAGCGGGTCAACTGGCCACCGTCACCTTCAGCCGCCTGTGATGCTTTTTTACGCTAAATCAGAGTTGCGCCCGCTTTGCTTCGATTCAGATCAAGATTTTTCAATAAATTGCGGATCTCTGATAGGCAACGCCAGGCTCTGCCCCTATAATCGGCGCCGTTTCTTAGCCGGGGCGTGCGCCCCCGGTTTCTTCAGGACGTCAAGACAGAGGTCATCATGGCAATCGAACGTACTTTTTCTATCATCAAGCCAAACGCCGTCGCTAAAAACGTGATCGGTGCCATCTACAACCGTTTTGAAAGCGCAGGCTTCAAAATCGTTGGCGCAAAAATGCTGCAGCTGAGCAAAGAGCAGGCTGAAGGTTTCTACGCTGAACATCAGGGCAAGCCATTCTTCGACGGTCTGGTTGAATTCATGACCTCTGGTCCGGTAGTGGTTTCTGTACTGGAAGGCGAAAACGCCGTTCAGCGTCACCGTGACCTGATGGGTGCGACTAACCCGGCAAACGCACTGGCCGGCACCCTGCGTGCTGACTACGCTGACAGCTTCACCGAGAACGCGACCCACGGTTCAGATTCTGCAGAATCTGCTGCCCGTGAAATCGCCTACTTCTTCGGCGAAAACGAAATCTGCCCGCGTACCCGTTAATCGCCTGGCGATAAACCACCGGCTGGCTTTACAAAAATCTGCCTGAGGGAGGCGACTCCCGCCTGTTATCAGGCCGCAGATGTTGTACAATATTGCGCCTTCATTAACTCCGCTTGATGAAGGCGCATTTTTTTACCTATTCATGAACAGCGCCATAACGTGTAACAACGAGGCCAGAGAACATTATGTCCGAACAGATTGTGACGTCCGCGTCCGCATCCCCGATTGTTGTTTCCCCCAAGAGCCAAAAAATTAACCTGCTGGATCTCAACCGTCAGCAGATGCGCGAATTCTTCCTGTCGCTCGGCGAAAAGCCGTTCCGCGCTGACCAGGTCATGAAGTGGATCTATCACTACTGCTGCGATGACTTCGAGCAGATGACCGACATCAACAAAAAGCTGCGTACCCGGCTGATGGAGCTGACGGAAATCCGCGCCCCGGAAGTGGCGGAAGAGATGCGCTCCACCGATGGCACCATTAAATGGGCGATCCGCGTTGGCGATCAGCTGGTGGAAACCGTCTACATCCCGGAAGGCGACCGCGCCACGCTGTGCGTCTCTTCACAGGTGGGCTGTGCGCTGGAGTGTAAATTCTGTTCGACCGCTCAGCAGGGCTTTAACCGTAACCTGCGGGTTTCAGAAATTATTGGTCAGGTATGGCGCGCGGCGAAAATTGTCGGCGCGGCCAAAATCACCGGCCAGCGTCCCATCACCAACGTGGTGATGATGGGCATGGGTGAGCCACTGCTCAACCTCAATAACGTGGTGCCCGCCATGGAGATCATGCTGGATGACTTCGGTTTCGGTTTATCGAAGCGTCGTGTGACCCTTTCGACCTCTGGCGTCGTGCCTGCGCTCGACAAACTGGGCGATATGATTGACGTCGCGCTGGCGATCTCGCTGCACGCGCCGAACGACAAGTTGCGTGACGACATCGTCCCGATCAACAAAAAATACAATATCGAAACCTTCCTGGCGGCGGTGAAACGCTACATTGGTAAGTCGAATGCCAACCAGGGTCGCGTCACTATCGAGTACGTGTTGCTGGATCATGTCAATGACAGCACTGACGATGCGCATGAGCTTGCCGCATTACTGAAAGATACGCCGTGCAAAATCAACCTGATTCCGTGGAACCCCTTCCCGGGCGCACCGTACGGCCGCAGCTCTAACAGCCGCATCGATCGCTTCTCTAAAGTGCTGATGGACTACGGTTTCACCACTATCGTGCGTAAAACCCGTGGCGACGATATTGATGCCGCCTGCGGTCAGCTGGCAGGTGAAGTTATCGACCGTACCAAACGTACCCTGCGCAAAAAGATGGCCGGTGAAGCGATATCTGTGAAAGCGCTCTGAAAGGCTGACCGTTAACGTTTCCTGAGGGTGACGCGCGTGGCAGGCTGTACGCTGCTAACGTCAACCGGATGGAAACGATGATGAGTAAGGGATTACCGGGGATTTTACTGGCCCTGTTTGTTGTAAGCGGGTGTGTCAGCCAGACGCAGTCACCCGGCGCGTCGGAACTGCGTCTACAGTTAGGGATGCACTATCTGGCGGGCGGCGATGAGGCGGCAGCAGAGCGCAATTTCCTGCGGGCGCAGGCGGCGGCACCGGATGATTATCGGGTCTCGCTGGCACTGGCCCGACTGGCACAGAAGCGGGGTAACCGCGCGGCAGCGCGGGCCCACTATCAACTGGCGCAGCAGCAGGCGCCGTTGAATGGTTTTGTCGCTAACAATTACGGTGCGTTTCTTTGCGCTTTAAGGCAGTATGGCGAAGCGCATCAACAGTTTAGTCGGGCAGGTGATGCGCAGCAGATTGACGCCCGGATCGATGCGCTTGAACTGGCGGGATTTTGTTATCTGCAGGCAGGCGATTTTGCCGCCGCGCGCCGTGAATTGCGGCAGGCCATTGAGACGGACGATCGCAAAGCCGGGGCAGTGCTGGCTGAAGCTGAAAAGCTGATGGCCGATAATCAACTGGCTAACGCGCAGATTTTGCTCGATATATACCAGCAACAGCGGCCCGAAACGGCACGCAGTCTGGCGTTACACTTACGTTTCGCCGCGCTACAGGGAAATGCCGCTGACGTTTCACGTTATGGCGACCGGTTAGCGCGACGTTTTCCGCAATCGATACAGTACCAGCGTTATTTAGCTAATGAATACTGAAGCCACTCAAGAGAATTCTGCAGTACATTCAACAGGTGAACGCCTGCGTCTGGCCCGTGAGCAGCTGGGACTGACGCAGCAGAACGTCGCTGAACGCCTGTGTCTGAAACTTTCTACCGTGCGTGACATTGAAGAAGACAAATCGCCTGCTGATTTGGCCTCTACTTTCCTGCGCGGCTACATTCGCTCCTACGCTCGACTGGTGCATATTCCTGAAGAGGAATTGCTGCCAATGATGGCGAAACAGACGCCGGTTCGTGCTGCAAAAATCGAACCGATGCAAAGTTTCTCGCTGGGTAAGCGCCGCAAAAAGCGTGACGGCTGGTTGATGATTTTCACCTGGCTGGTGCTGTTTGTGGTGGTCGGTCTGACGGGTGCCTGGTGGTGGCAGAATCACAAAGCCTCGCAGGACGATCTGGTGTCGATGGCCGATCAGAATGGCAGCAGCGGTGACGGTCAGTCTATTCCGCTGGGGGAGTCGAGCGGTGACAGCACCGCCCCGGCTGCGCCGGATGAAAGCAACACCCCGCCAGCAGCAGATAACAGCGCTGCCGGCACCAGCACGCCAGCCACGACGGCCCCGGCCGCCAGTGCCAGCAATACCGCGCCTGCTGCTCAGTCAGACAACACCAGTAATGCGGTGGTATCGCCCAGCCAGGCACCGGTAGACACCAGCGCGGCCGCTCCGGCGGCCAGCACCGCACCGCAGATGCCGGTCGGCGCAGCAGCGGTCAGTGAACCCGCTGGCGATCCAAACGCGGTGGTGATGACCTTTAATGCCGACTGCTGGCTGGAAGTTAGCGATGCAACCGGTAAAAAACTGTTCAGCGGCTTGCAGCGCAGCGGTGGTAAACTCAGTCTCGCAGGAACCGCTCCGTATCGTCTGAAAATTGGCGCTCCTTCCGCGGTTCAGGTGCAATATCAGAATCAGCCCGTTGATTTAAGTCGTTTTATCCGTAATAACCAGGTTGCTCGCCTGACGTTGGGTGCGCAATAACAGCGTATCGCGTACCGGGCAATTGTGGAGAAGAAATATGCATAACGAAGCACCCATTATCCGCCGTAAATCCAAACGCATTTACGTCGGCAAGGTGCCAGTCGGTGACGGCGCGCCAATCGCTGTTCAGTCGATGACGAACACCCGCACCACAGACGTGGCGGCGACGGTAAATCAGATCAAAGCCCTTGAGCGCGTCGGTGTCGATATCGTCCGCATCTCGGTGCCGACGATGGATGCAGCAGAAGCATTCAGACTGATTAAACAGCAGGTGAACGTCCCGCTGGTGGCCGATATCCATTTTGACTACCGCATCGCGTTGAAAGTGGCCGAATATGGCGTTGATTGCCTGCGGATTAATCCCGGCAACATCGGCAATAACGAGCGTATCCGCATGGTGGTCGACTGCGCACGCGACAATAATATTCCGATCCGGATTGGCGTAAACGCCGGTTCGCTGGAAAAAGATCTGCAGGAAAAATATGGCGAGCCGACGCCACAGGCACTGCTTGAGTCGGCGATGCGCCATGTCGATCACCTCGATCGCCTTAACTTTGATCAGTTCAAAGTCAGCGTAAAAGCGTCGGACGTCTTCCTGGCGGTCGAATCGTATCGTCTGCTGGCGAAGCAGATTGAGCAGCCGCTGCACCTCGGTATTACCGAAGCGGGCGGGGCGCGAGCCGGTGCGGTAAAATCCGCCATTGGGCTCGGTTTACTGCTGTCCGAAGGGATTGGTGACACGCTGCGTATCTCGCTGGCGGCCGATCCGATCGAAGAAGTGAAGGTCGGTTTTGATATTCTGAAGTCACTGCGCATTCGTTCGCGTGGCATCAACTTCATCGCCTGTCCTACCTGTTCACGTCAGGAGTTTGACGTAATCGGCACTGTTAATGCGCTGGAACAGCGTCTGGAAGATATCATCACGCCGATGGATGTCTCCATTATCGGCTGTGTGGTTAACGGACCGGGCGAAGCGACCATCTCTACGCTGGGCGTCACCGGCGGCAACAAGAAAAGTGGCTTCTACGAAGATGGCGTGCGTCAGCGCGATCGTCTCGACAACAACGATATGATCGATCAGCTGGAAGCGCGTATTCGTGCCAAAGCATCGATGCTTGATGCCACGCGCCGTATTGATGTGCAGCATCTGGAAAAATAATGGCGTGCGCGGCCTGCGTGCGTGACTTTTTTGACTGAACCTGTGCGGTTTCATCCTCATAAGGTATGATGCCGGACAGGTTTTTTTGCATTAAGAGATTCTAACGTGGCGAAGAATATTCAGGCGATTCGCGGGATGAACGATTACCTGCCTGCGGATACCGCCATCTGGCAACGGATTGAAGGCGTTCTCAAGCAGACGCTGGCGAGCTACGGTTACAGCGAAATTCGCTTACCGCTGGTGGAGCAGACCCCGCTGTTTAAACGCGCCATCGGTGAAGTCACCGATGTGGTTGAAAAAGAGATGTACACCTTTGAGGACCGCAACGGCGAAAGCCTGACGCTGCGTCCGGAAGGAACCGCAGGCTGTGTGCGAGCCGGTATCGAACACGGTTTACTCTACAACCAGGAACAGCGGCTGTGGTACATGGGTCCGATGTTCCGCTATGAGCGTCCACAGAAGGGCCGCTACCGTCAGTTTTACCAGATGGGCGTCGAAGTGTTTGGCCTGCAGGGCCCGGATATCGATGCTGAATTGATCATGCTGAACGCGCGCTGGTGGAAAGCGTTGGGCATCGCCGATCACGTTCGCCTTGAACTGAACTCCATTGGCTCCCTTGAAGCCCGTGCTCGCTACCGCGAGGCGCTGGTGGCTTTCCTTGAGCAGCATAAAGAGGTGCTGGATGAGGATTGCAAACGCCGCATGTACAGTAACCCGATGCGAGTGCTGGACAGTAAAAATCCTGATATTCAGCAACTGCTGAACGATGCGCCGCAACTCGGCGACTATCTTGATGACGAATCACGCGAGCATTTCAACGGCCTGTGCGCACTGCTGGATGACGCCGGTATCGCCTACACCATCAACCAGCGCCTGGTGCGCGGGCTTGATTACTACAATCGCACGGTGATTGAGTGGGTGACCGACAGCCTCGGTTCACAGGGCACGGTGTGCGGTGGCGGACGCTATGATGGCCTGGTTGAACAGCTCGGCGGACGCGCAACCCCAGCCGTAGGTTTTGCTATGGGCATGGAACGTCTGGTGCTGCTGGTTCAGGCGGTGAATCCCGATTTTGAACCGACGAGCAATGTGGATGTCTATGTAATCGCTTCGGGTCAGGGCGTGCAGTCTGCAGCCATGCAACTGGCGGAGAAACTGCGTGATGAAGCGCCAGAACTGCGGTTGATGACTAACTTCGGCGGCGGCAACTTCAAAAAGCAGTTTGCCCGTGCTGACAAGTGGGGCGCTCGCGTCGCGCTGGTGTTAGGCGAGGATGAAGTGAAGGCCGGACAGGTCGTGATTAAAGATCTACGCCGTGGCGAGCAGCAAACGCTGGCTCAGGCAGAGGCTGCTGCTGTTTTGCGCACGCTGTTGCAGTAAGCGTGGCGCAGCACCAACCATAGAAAGGAGAGGGATTGCGTGGAAGTGTATAGCAATGAGAACGAGCAGACCGATGCGCTGCGTCGCTTTTTTGCCAATAACGGCAAAGCGTTAGCGGTTGGCGTAGTGATCGGCATTGCTGCGCTTGGCGGCTGGCGTTACTGGGCCAGTCATCAGGAAGATGCGGCGAAATCAGTATCGGCGCAGTATCAGCAGCTCACCAGCGCCATGCAGGCGGGCAAGCCAGAAACGCTGGAAGCGGTTAACACCTTTGCCAATGAAAACAGCAACACCTACGGTGCGCTGGCCGCGATGGATCTGGCAAAACAGTATGTTGATACCAACCAGCTGGACAAAGCCGCGACGCTGCTGCAAAACGGCCTGAAAGATACCAAAGATGCCAACCTGCAGGCGGTGATTAACCTGCGCCTGGCACGCATTCAACTGCAACAGAATCATGCTGATGCGGCACTTAAAACCCTTGACGCTGTGAAGGGTGATGGCTGGACAGCCATTGTGGCCGATATCCGTGGTGAAGCGCTGCTGAGCAAAGGCGACAAGCAGGGCGCGCGCGATGCATGGAGCAAAGGGGTTGAATCTGACGCCTCTCCGGCATTGAAGCAAATGATGCAGATGAAGATGAATAACTTAAGCTAAGCCAGTCAAGAGAGAGCGCATGGAATTACGTAAATACCTGCTGCCGGGGCTGATTTCAGTCACTTTGCTCAGCGGTTGTTCGCTGTTTAGCGGCGAAGAAGATGTAGTAAAAATGGCCCCATTGCCTCAGGTGGAAAATCAGTTCACGCCACAGGAAGTGTGGAGCACCTCGGTGGGAGATGGCGTCGGTGATTTCTACTCCAACCTGCATCCCGCCTGGCAGGACACCACCGTATTTGCGGCCGATCGTTTCGGTATCGTAAAAGCGCTGGACGCCGCCGACGGTAAAGAAAAATGGAAAGTCGATCTCTCTGAGAAAACCGGCTTCTTCTCGAAAAATCGCTCAGCCCTGTTATCGGGCGGCCTGACGGCGGACGGCGATCGTCTCTATGTCGGCAGTGAGCGCGGTCAGATTTATGCGCTGAACAGCAGCGATGGCAGCCTGGCCTGGCAGACCAAAGTGGCGGGTGAAGCACTTTCTCGTCCGGTGGTCAGCGACGGCCTGGTACTGGTACACACCAGCAACGGGATGTTGCAGGGACTGGATCAGAGCAGCGGCGCTATCAAGTGGAGCGTCAACCTGGATATGCCAGCGTTGTCACTGCGTGGTGAATCTGCGCCTGCGGTCGCTTTTGGCGGCGCCATCGTCGGTGGCGACAATGGCCGCGTCAGTGCGGTTATCCTGAATCAGGGACAACTGATCTGGCAGCAGCGTATTTCCCAGGTCAGCGGCGCGACTGAGATCGATCGTCTGAATGATGTCGATACTACGCCGGTTATCGTCAATGGTGTGGTTTACGCACTGGCCTATAACGGCGATCTCACGGCGCTGGACCTGCGTTCCGGTCAGATTTTGTGGAAACGCGAAATCGGCGGCGTAAAAGATCTGATTGTTGATGCGGGCCGCATCTATCTGGTCGATCAGGACGATCGGGTGATTGCGCTTAACGCCGATGGCGGCGTGGCAATCTGGCGCCAGAGCGATCTGCTGCACCGTAATCTGACCTCACCGGTGCTCTACAACGGCTACCTGGTGGTCGGCGATAGCGAAGGTTATCTGCACTGGCTGAACACCACCGATGGTCGTTTCGTCGCGCAGCAGAAACTGGACAGCTCCGGCTTCCAGACTGAGCCGGTGGTCGCCAGCGATAAGCTGCTGATCCAGTCGAAAGATGGAGAGGTTTATGCGATTACCCGCTAACGGGTAAACGTCTGGCAGGTGAAATCCTCCGTTCTGACGGCTCCTGATTTAATCAGGGGCCGTTTCGTTTTTAGTCAGGCATGGTATTCTTTGCGCCTTCAGCCTGAACTTAACGGCCAGAGCCGTTATAATCACGCCATTCGGGCGATTAATTATTTATTGAGGCATTGTTATGGTACCTGTGGTCGCGCTGGTTGGGCGTCCCAATGTGGGAAAATCTACGCTATTTAACCGTTTAACCCGCACTCGTGATGCGCTGGTAGCGGATTTTCCTGGACTGACTCGCGATCGCAAATATGGTCGCGCCGAAGTGGAAGGGCGCGAATTTATTGTTATCGATACCGGCGGTATCGACGGCACCGAAGAGGGTGTCGAAACGCGGATGGCCGAGCAGTCACTGCTGGCGATTGAAGAAGCGGATGTGGTGCTGTTTATGGTCGATGCGCGTGCCGGAATGATGGCCGCCGATCAGCAAATTGCTAAGCACCTGCGTTCACGTCAGAAAGCCACTTTCCTGGTGGCGAATAAAACCGACGGACTCGATCCCGATCAGGCGGTGGTGGATTTCTATTCACTGGGCCTCGGTGAGATCCATGCCATTGCGGCGTCGCATGGTCGTGGTGTTACCAGCCTGATCGAAACGGCACTGCTGCCGTGGATGGACAAAGTTGAGCCGGTCGAACTCACTGAAGAAGAAGAGAACCAGGCTTACTGGAGTGCGCTCGACGCCGAACAGACTGCTGAACTGGAAGCCGCAGAGGAAGAAGAAAACTTCGACCCGACCGGTTTGCCGATCAAGCTGGCGATTGTCGGTCGTCCTAACGTAGGTAAGTCAACGCTCACTAACCGTATTCTCGGCGAAGATCGCGTGGTGGTCTACGACATGCCGGGCACCACTCGCGACAGCATCTATATTCCGATGGAACGTGATGGACGCGAGTATGTGCTGATCGACACCGCAGGCGTGCGCAAGCGTGCCAAAATCTCTGATACCGTAGAGAAATTCTCGGTGATCAAAACGCTGCAGGCGATTGAAGATGCCAACGTAGTTATGTTGGTGATCGATGCGCGTGCCGGTATTTCCGATCAGGATCTGTCGCTGCTGGGCTTCATCCTCAACAGTGGCCGCTCGCTGGTGATTGTGGTCAACAAGTGGGATGGCCTGTCGCAGGAAATCCGTGATGAAGTGAAAGAGACGCTGGACTATCGTCTGGGCTTTATCGATTTCGCCCGTATCCACTTCATCTCTGCGCTGCACGGCAGTGGTGTCGGCAACCTGTTTGAATCGGTCACCGAAGCCTATGACTGTTCAACCAAACGTGTGAACACTTCAATGCTGACCCGTATCATGAACATGGCGGCCGAAGATCATCAGCCACCATTGGTTCGCGGTCGTCGCGTTAAGCTGAAGTATGCACATGCTGGTGGTTATAATCCGCCGATTGTGGTGATCCACGGTAACCAGGTTAAAGACCTGCCGGACTCATACAAACGCTACCTGATGAACTACTTCCGTAAATCATTGAACGTAATGGGAACGCCGATTCGCATCCAGTTCAAAGAGGGTGAGAACCCGTACGAAGGTAAGCGCAACCTGCTGACGCCAACGCAGCAGCGTAAGCGTAAGCGTCTGATGGCGCATATGAAGAAAAATAAGCGTTAAGTGAAAGAGGGCCGGAAGGCCCTCTTTTTTTGTCCTGATATTAAGTAAGAGGCTAATCATGACCATCAATTGTGAAAACTGTCAGCAGCCGCTACAGCTCAGCGACGGCGAATTTATCTGTAGCGGTTGTGGCGCACACACGCCGGTGCAGGCATGCTGCCCGGATTGCCATCAGCCGCTGGAACGGCTTTCTGCCTGTGGCGCAGTGGACTACTTTTGTCACCATGGACACGGCCTGATCTCGAAAAAGCGGGTGGAGTTTCAGCCACAGCGTTAAGTAAGCGGCAGCGATCCGGCGTAAGCCGTCGGCATTCACTACAATTGTTGTAGCAAAAATGCTATTGCAGCGTAACAACTGGGTTATAGATGTTCACTCTGTAATGTACCAGGTGGTACAATCCTGCCGCGTCGTGGGGATGGGCCAGCCACACCAGGTCTTTCCGGTCCAGCTTTCTCCATGGACGCGGGTCTGTTTATATTCGATTTGAAACAGTGCGGCACTCCGCATGTCCCTTTGACAAGGTTGCGCAGTTCAGGCGGCAACCGGCGTGGACGCTCTGTTTATTCAGGAGAGTTAGTGTTATGGCTGAAACATCGTCCCGCTCCGCTAAGGGGCTGGGAATAGTATCCGTGCTGCTCGGGCTGGTGCTGCTGGCTACCGGCCTGTTCTTCGCGATAGGCGGCGGCAAACTGGTTGCCCTCGGCGGCAGTTGGTACTTCCTGATTGCCGGTATCGTTACCGTTCTGTCAGCAATTCAGTTTTTCCGTCGCAAATCATCGGCGGTGGTACTGTTTCTGCTGATGTTTGTCGGCACCCTGATCTGGTCGCTGTTTGATGCTGGCATCGAGTTCTGGCCGCTGGTTTCGCGCCTGATGGTGCCAACCGGCCTGATGATCGTCGCCTTCCTGCTCTGGCCTGCGCTGCGTAAGCGTGAAGGCAAAAGCTCGCTGGCAAAGCCCGCTTATGGGCTTTCTGCGCTGCTGGCAGTCGGCATGTTGGTAACTTTCGTGCAGATGTTTCAGCCACATCCTACCGTCGCGTTCTCAGGCGAAGAGCTGCCGCTGATTCCGGTGGATAAAGCGAAACAGCAGAAAGACTGGGATAACTATGGCAACACGCCACAGGGCAGCCGCTTTGTGGCGCTGGACCAAATCACCCGCGATAATGTGAAAGATCTGCAGGTCGCCTGGACCTTCCGGACCGGCGATATCCCGGACAGCCCAACCGGCAACGGCGCGGAAGATCAGCAAACCCCGTTACAGGTGGGTAATACCCTCTATCTCTGCACCCCGCACAACAATGTTATTGCCGTCGAAGCAGACAGCGGTAAGCAGATCTGGAAACTCGAAATCAATGCCCAGGCGGAAGTCTGGCCGCGCTGCCGTGGTCTGGCTTATTTCGATGCCACTAAACCGCTGCAGCAGCCAACTCAGCCAGGCTCGACGCCGGTTCCGGCCGTCACGCTGCCAGCCGGTGATAGCTGTCAGCGCCGCATCCTGATGAACACCATCGATGCACGTCTGATCGCCATCAACGCTGACAACGGTGAGTTCTGTGAGAGCTTTGGTAATCACGGTATCGTTGACCTGAAAGCCGGTCTCGGCCAGGCGCCCGATCCGCAGTATCAGCTGACGTCGGCACCGACGCTGGCAGGCACCACCGTAGTGGTGGGCGGCCGCGTCGCTGACAACGTCCAGACCGATATGCCGGGTGGCGTATTGCGTGGTTTTGACGTCATCACCGGTCAGATGCGCTGGGCGTTTGACCCGGGTAATGTCGATCCGAATGCGGTGTTAATGCCGGGCAAAGAGTACGCCCGCAGTACGCCGAACTCGTGGGCACCGATGTCTTACGATCCGGCGATGAACACCGTATTTATCCCGATGGGCAGTTCATCTGTCGATCTGTGGGGTGCGAACCGTACCGAACTGGATCACAAATATGGCGCATCCGTGCTGGCGCTGGACGCTACCACCGGTAAAGAGAAGTGGGTTTATCAGACCGTACATAACGATCTGTGGGACTTCGACCTGCCGATGCAGCCAAGCCTGATCGATTTCCCGCTGAAGGATGGCACAACTAAACCTGCGGTGGTGATTGGCGGTAAAACCGGCATGATCTTCGTGCTCGATCGCATGACCGGCAAGCCACTGACCAAAGTCGAAGAGCTGCCGATGCCGCAGGGACATATCCCGAACGAGCAGTACACCAAAACCCAGCCTCATTCGACCGGTATGCCACAGATTGGCAACCAGACGCTGAAAGAGTCTGACATGTGGGGTGCTACGCCGTTTGATCAGCTGGCCTGCCGTATTGGCTTCAAATCGATGCGTTATGATGGCCTGTTCACCGTACCGGACACCGATAAGTCGCTGAGCTTCCCGGGTTCGCTGGGCGGAATGAACTGGGGTAGCATGTCGACCGATCCGAACAACCATCTGCTGTTCGTCAATGACATGCGTCTCGGCCTGTGGGTACAGATGATCCCGGCTGACACCAATAAGATTTCTCGTGGCAGCAACGGTGGTGAAGCGATCAACACCGGTATGGGCGCGGTGCCGCTGAAAGGCACACCGTATGCGGTGAACAAAAACCGCTTTATGTCGCCGCTGGGCATTCCTTGCCAGAAGCCACCGTTTGGTACGCTGTCGGCCATTGACATGAAAACCCAGAAAATCGTCTGGCAGGTGCCGGTCGGTACCGTGCAGGATACCGGACCTTTCGGCATCAAAATGCGCATGAAAATGCCGGTTGGTATGCCAACGCTGGGCGGTACGCTGGCAACTCAGGGTGGGCTGGTGTTCATCGCCGGTACCCAGGATTACTACCTGCGCGCCTTTGATGCTTCAACCGGTAAAGAAGTATGGAAAGCACGTCTGCCGGTTGGCAGCCAGGGCGGCCCGATGAGCTACGTTTCGCCGAAAACCGGCAAACAGTACATCCTCATCTCTGCCGGTGGTGCACGCCAGTCGCCGGATCGTGGTGATTACGTGATTGCTTACGCGCTGCCAGACAGCAAGTAAGTTCAGCTGTGAAAAGGGCCGACATTGTCGGCCTTTTTTTGGCAGAGTGTTGCCCGGTTCGCTGTAAGGCCGCTTAGCTCAGGTAACACGGTCAGATCGGAAAGTCGCAAAACCGACATCCATGACTGCCCGGCGCGCGACGTCCATGGCGCGGGACGCTTTCCTCCTCTGACTGTGTTCCCTGCATCTTAAGCTCATGGGTTGCTGCCAGATTCACATCAGATTATTCAGCTGTCTCAGGGCCGACACTGTCGGCCCTTTTTTGCTTATTCACCATCACGCCACAGCGCCTGCAATTCTGGCGGCGCTACCTGTTCCGGAATCAACAGCACGATGGTGCCGACCTCGCGGTGGGTCGCATACTGAATCTGAATGCGAAAATAGCGTTGATCGCCACGTCCCACCTCAGGCGCTTTCTCTTCCGGCTCGCCCAGCGGCATAGCCTGCTCAAGCGCACGACAGACGCGCTGCTTTTCCGGCGGCGGCAGTTCACCCAGCGAAAAACGGCGTTCGGCGCGCAGGCCAGGCATAAAGGCGAGGCCTCCTTCACGCGCCACGATGATAGTGGCGTCATCGGTGAGTTCGGGCAGATCACTCATAGCACACCGACCTCTTTCCACGCCTGCTCAATTGCGCTGGCAACGGAACGGTTAAAGCGCTTTTCGCCATGCTGAAGGGTAAAGCGGGCAAAGGTTTTAAAATCGGCATCCTGCGGCAGTTCATCGTCGCACATTGTGTCATACCAGGCGTGACCCGCCAGCTCCCACGCATAGCCGCCCAGCGCTTTCGCCGCCAGATAGAAGGCGCGGTTAGGAATACCGGAGTTGAGGTGCACGCCGCCGTTATCTTCGCGGGTCTGAACGTAATGATCCATGTGCGCCGGCTGCGGATCTTTGCCCAGCATCGGGTCGTCATACGCGGTGCCGGGCGCAGACATCGACCGCAGCCCCTTGCCATTGATACCGCTGGCCAGCAGGCCTTCACCGATGATCCAGTCAGCCTGATCGGCACTCTGTTTTTTACTGAACTGTTTGACCAGCGAGCCAAATACATCGGAGAGTGACTCGTTCAGCGCACCCGCCTGCTCAAAGTAGATCAGACCGGCTTCATTCTCGGTCACGCCATGCGTCAGTTCGTGCGCCACCACGTCGATTGCGATGGTAAAACGATTAAAAATCTCGCCGTCACCATCACCAAATACCATTTGCTGACCGTTCCAGAAGGCGTTCTGGTATTTATCGCCGTAATGGACCGTTCCGAGCAGTTTCAGCCCCTGATTATCCAGCGAGTTGCGCTGGTAGGCCTGCCAGAAAAAGTCATAGGTGGTGCCGAGATAATCCCAGGCTTCACCGGCTGCGACATCACCGTTTTCGGGCTGGCCTTCCTGACGAATCAGCTTACCGGGCAGGGTTTGCTGGTTTTGCGCATCATAAATTTCGCGATCCACATGGCCGCCTGCTGCCGTTTTCGCCACGGCCGGCTTTTGCCAGTGTTCAGCCATCAGATGCTGTACATGGGTCAGGGTGCGGCGCGCCTGTTCCTGCTGGTGACCGGAGCCGTGCGCGATAATTTTGCGGAGGATATAGGGAGGAATAACGCTAAAGGCCATGTGAAACTCCTTGGCAACAGGGATGTGCCAAAAAGTATAGACCGGTCAGTAAAGATACACCTCGTTGATGCCATAACAAGCGATACGATAACCGGTGTACTGACGGTCTGACACCAGCAGGGCGATCAGGAAGCGGCTTTGCGGCGGCGCTTTTTCTCCGGCAACAGCTGGGTTACCTGACTCTCGACCCAGCCATCATCCAGACGGGTGCGCAGCAGATCGCCGTTCTGCAGCTGCTGGGTCTTTTTCACAACCTGACCTGCAGTATCGGTAGTGACGCTGAAGCCGCGCGCCAGGGTCGCTAACGGACTGACGCCTTCCAGCTGCGCTACCAGTTGGCCGAACTGCTGTTTATCCGCGTTCAGCTGTTTCTGCATACTCTGCTGCAGACGATAGTGCCAGCTTTGCAGCTGCTTCTGCGCTTCAAACAGACGCTGCTGTGGCTGCTGCGCGGTCAGCCGATGCGTCAGGCGATCCTGTTGCCGGCTGGCGTGGCGCAAGCCGGTTTCCATCGCGTCAGTCAGCCGTTGCTGCAGGCGGAACAGGGCGGTCTGCTGGCGGGCGAGACGTAACTGAGGATGCTGCTGTTGCAGACGATGCTCCAGCCGGCTGTAGAGCCGCTGCTGGCGCGCCAGATAGTAGTCCATCGCCATCTCAAGCCGCTGTTGCTGCGACTGCAGCTGACGCAGCAGCTCAAGCTGATTACGGCTGACGATCTCGGCGGCGGCAGAAGGCGTTGGCGCGCGCAAATCTGCCACAAAATCGGCAATCGTGACGTCAGTTTCATGGCCGACAGCGCTGACGATCGGAATACGGCTGGCAAAAATCGCCCGCGCGACGCGTTCGTCGTTAAAGCTCCACAAATCTTCCAGTGAGCCGCCGCCACGGCCGACAATTAACACGTCGCACTCATTACGCTGGTTAGCGATCTCAATCGCCCGGACGATAGCGGCAGGCGCATCAACGCCCTGAACCGGAGTGGGATAGATCACTACCGGCAAGGAGGGATCGCGGCGATGCAGCACCCGCAGCACATCGTGCAGCGCCGCGCCGGTTGAAGAGGTGATCACACCGACCTGGCGCGCCGGATCGGGCAGCGGTTGCTTATGCTGTGGTTCGAACAAACCTTCGGTCGCCAGCCGCGCTTTCAGCAGTTCAAACTGCTGCTGCAGCAGACCTTCACCGGCCGGGTGCATACTTTCGATAATCAGCTGATAGTCGCCGCGCGGCTCATACAGCGTGATGTTGGCGCGAACCAGCACCTGCTGACCATGCTGCGGACGAAAGGTGACGCGACGGTTGCTGTTGCGGAACATGGCACAGCGCACCTGGGCGCCGTCATCCTTCAGGGTGAAGTACCAGTGACCGGAAGCGGGTTGGGTGAAGTTGGAGATCTCGGCGCTCAGCCAGACCAGGCCCATCTCTTTTTCCAGCAGCTGACGCACTGTGGTATTGAGACGGCTGACGGTAAAAATATTGGCGACGGGTGGCAGCGACATGTGACGAAGATCAAATTCCAAATCAGCAGGTTAATTCACCGATACTACAGGGCTGATAGCGCGGATCAAGAGTTTTTCTGAAATAATGCTGGAGGCAATCGGTTACGGCCTGTATAATGCCGCGGCAATATTTTATCTATTCTCATTCACCCGAGGTGGAGTATTGCCATGTTAAGAATCGCTAAAGAAGCACTCACTTTCGACGACGTTTTACTCGTTCCTGCACACTCCACCGTCCTGCCGAATACGGCCGATCTCAGCACTCAGCTGACCAAAAATATCCGTTTAAATATTCCGATGCTTTCCGCTGCAATGGACACCGTGACCGAAGCGGGTCTGGCGATTGCGCTGGCGCAGGAAGGCGGTCTTGGCTTCATTCACAAAAACATGTCAATTGAGCGCCAGGCGGACGAAGTGCGCAAGGTGAAGAAACATGAAAGCGGCGTGGTGACTGAGCCACAAACCGTGCTGCCAACTACACCGCTGGCCGAAGTGAAAGCGCTGACCGAGCGTAACGGTTTTGCCGGTTACCCGGTAGTGAACCGCGACAACGAACTGGTCGGTATCATTACCGGTCGTGACGTTCGCTTTGTCACTGACCTCTCCCAGCCGGTATCCGCTGTGATGACCCCGAAAGATCGTCTGGTGACGGTGAAAGAGGGTGAAGCGCGCGACGTAGTGCTGCACAAAATGCACGAAAAGCGCGTTGAAAAAGCGCTGGTGGTGGATGACAGCTTCCATCTGCTTGGCATGATTACCGTAAAAGATTTCCAGAAAGCCGAACGTAAACCAAACGCCTGTAAAGATGCGCAGGGTCGTCTGCGTGTCGGTGCCGCCGTTGGTGCGGGCGCCGGTAACGAAGAGCGTATCGATGCGCTGGTTGCGGCCGGCGTTGACGTGCTGCTGATTGACTCCTCGCATGGCCATTCCGAAGGCGTGCTGTCACGTATTCGTGAAACCCGCGCCAAATATCCTGATCTTGAAATCGTCGGCGGCAACGTGGCGACCGGTGCTGGCGCACTGGCGCTGGTAGACGCCGGCGTTAGTGCAGTTAAAGTCGGTATCGGCCCGGGCTCCATCTGTACTACCCGTATCGTCACCGGCGTTGGCGTGCCACAGATTACCGCCGTTTCTGATGCGGTGGCTGCACTGGAAGGCACCGGTATTCCGGTAATCGCCGATGGTGGTATCCGCTTCTCTGGCGACATCGCCAAAGCAATTGCTGCGGGCGCATCCTGCGTGATGGTCGGTTCTATGCTGGCCGGCACCGAAGAATCCCCGGGCGAAATCGAACTCTATCAGGGGCGTTCGTTCAAATCCTATCGCGGCATGGGTTCACTGGGCGCGATGTCGAAAGGCTCATCTGACCGTTACTTCCAGACCGATAACGCCGCCGACAAACTGGTGCCGGAAGGCATTGAAGGCCGCGTTGCCTATAAAGGCCGCCTGAAAGAGATCGTACACCAGCAGATGGGTGGACTGCGCTCCTGTATGGGCCTGACCGGCTGCCCGACCATTGATGACCTGCGCACCAAAGCGGAATTTGTCCGCATCAGCGGTGCCGGCATCAACGAAAGCCATGTCCACGATGTGACCATTACCAAAGAGTCACCGAACTACCGCATGGGATCGTAATCCCGTAAGATTTCCCGCCCGGCTTCAGCCGGGCGCTTTTATTTATCAAGTCACCGTTCTGGAAACCCCTCAATGACGACGGAAAATATCCATAAGCATCGCATTCTGATTCTCGATTTCGGCTCTCAATATACTCAGCTGGTGGCACGTCGCGTGCGCGAACTGGGTGTCTACTGTGAACTCTGGGCATGGGACGTGACCGAAGAGCAGATTCGCCAGTTCAATCCGAGCGGCATCATCCTCTCCGGTGGGCCGGAAAGCACCACCGAGCTGAACAGCCCGCGTGCGCCTGAATATGTCTTCAGCGCCGGTGTGCCGGTGCTGGGCGTCTGCTACGGCATGCAGACCATGGCGATGCAGTTGGGCGGTAAAGTCTCCGGTTCCAGCGAGCGTGAGTTCGGTTATGCGCAGGTTGAAGTGACCACCCCAAGCGCGCTGGTACGCGGTATTGAAGACGCGATTAGCGCCGCCGGTAAACCGCTGCTGGATGTCTGGATGAGCCACGGCGACAAAGTGACTGCCATTCCGGCTGACTTCGTCACCGTTGCCAGCACCGAAACCTGTCCGTTCGCCATCATGGCCAACGAAGAGAAGCGTTTCTACGGCGTGCAGTTCCACCCGGAAGTGACCCACACCCGTCAGGGGCTGCGGATGCTTGAGCGTTTCATTATCGATATCTGTGAATGTGAAGCGCTGTGGACCCCGGCTAAGATCATTGAAGATGCAGTTGAGCGCCTGCGTGAGCAGGTCGGCAATGACAAGGTAATCCTTGGCCTTTCAGGCGGCGTTGACTCCTCTGTGACCGCGATGCTGCTGCACCGCGCCATCGGCGATCGTCTGACCTGCGTATTCGTGGATAACGGTCTGCTGCGCCTGAACGAAGCGCAACAGGTGATGGATATGTTTGGCGACCACTTTGGTCTCAACATCATCCATGTGCCGGCTGAGATGCGCTTCCTGGATGCACTGGCGGGTATTGATGAACCTGAAGCTAAGCGTAAAACCATCGGTCGCGTCTTTGTGGAAGTATTTGACGAAGAAGCGCTGAAACTGCAGGACGTTAAGTGGCTGGCGCAGGGCACCATCTATCCGGACGTGATTGAATCAGCCGCCTCTGCCACCGGTAAAGCGCACGTCATCAAATCGCACCATAACGTGGGTGGCCTGCCGAAAGAGATGAAGATGGGGCTGGTTGAACCGCTGAAAGAGCTGTTCAAAGATGAAGTGCGTAAGATCGGTCTGGAGCTGGGCCTGCCGTACGATATGCTTTATCGCCATCCGTTCCCGGGTCCGGGTCTGGGCGTGCGCGTGCTGGGCGAAGTGAAGAAAGAGTATTGCGACCTGCTGCGCCGTGCCGATGCGATCTTCATTGAAGAGCTGCACAAAGCCGATCTCTACAACAAGGTCAGCCAGGCCTTCACCGTCTTCCTGCCGGTACGTTCGGTCGGTGTGATGGGCGATGGCCGTAAATATGACTGGGTGGTTTCACTGCGTGCAGTGGAAACCATCGACTTCATGACCGCGCACTGGGCGCACCTGCCGTATGAATTCCTCGGCCGGGTCTCTAACCGCATCATCAATGAAGTCAACGGCATCTCCCGCGTGGTGTATGACATCAGCGGCAAGCCACCGGCGACCATTGAATGGGAATGATTTAACGTCTGGCAACAGCCTGCACGGTTAAGCAGTAAAATCCCTCTAAGCCCGCATCACTGCGGGCTTTTTTGTATCTGGCACTTTCTGGCAACGGGAAGCACAGTTTTTTCAATGGAACTCACGAGAAACGCTATAACGTTAATGACCGTGATGACCTTTATGTTGTGGTAACTCCGGCGGGTTCAATCTCATTTCGCTACCACTATTCAATAAATCGAACACAAGAGACCATTAGCTTTGACCGTTAGGGCGTCGGTGGGATTACGCTTGCGCAAGCGCGACGAGCTGAAATTTAGCGAAGCATTATGGACGAAACTAAAGGAGAGGATGAAACAACGTAGACCAGATTGGTTTTTTCTTTCCAGACTGGCAATGAATATTATTATTGCTCTCAAAATCTTTGCCGGTAGCTCTGATTATATCCTTCCTTCGCCTACGATTCCGATGCGCCAGTGAGTAGCGCTAGTCAAAACCTGCTTTTGATGCTGACATCTCGTTTGGCATAGAAAGAAGGCGAGCCGTGGCCTGAACTTGCATAAAGAACTCCATAATTTAGGCGGCGCAAAATAAATCACTGTTACCTATCCTCTCTTTTCATCGCCGGTTGCTCAATTACGTTATTTCACTCTCGTATTGAGATAATTATCAAGTGTGAGCCATCCCGCAAAATTACGCTTATATATTGAGTTTGCTTTGTCACCGACAGCAGGCAAGGGTCTAAATTAAAAGCCTGTTTAGTATGGTAGTTCATTTGCTGAGAATATCGTCTGTGCGCGGTTAATCAACCCTTCCGGGCCTTTAAATGGCTTTTGTCTCAATGATCACATAAATAAAAAAACATAATTAATTAATTTAAAAACATAATAGATTCTCATGGGTTACTTGTGTCAGAAAGTGTTCCTCCCAGACAAAAGAACCGGAGATCTGACTAGAATGAGCAATAACATAATGCAAAGCCGGCATGATGAATATCATAAATTAACCCGTGGAGAGCGTATTGGTTATGGGATGGGCGACTTTGCGCAAAACCTGGTATTCGGTACCATTGGCGGTTTTCTGGCGCTTCACATGTTGACTGTAAATACAATCAGTACAGCAACAGCCGGATTTATATTTCTTTTTGTCCGCATTATTAACGTGTTATGGGACCCGATGGTGGGAACGTATGTTGATAAAAGAAGCTCTCCTGCCGGAAAATACCGTCCCTGGCTTTTAAGAGCAGGTGTTCCTCTTGTTATCCTTTCTGCTTTACTGTTTGCTCCTATCCCGGGTATCCAGGGTTCTGTTCCTTTTGCATTTGTGGTTTATTTAGCCCTGGATTTGATTTATTCAGTAGTGAATATCCCGTATGGTTCACTGAATGCTTCACTGACAAGAGATCCTGAATCTATTGATAAACTGACCAGCACACGTATGATGCTGGCTAATAGTGCGAATCTTCTTGTCTATACGCTCTTTCCAATGTTTGTACAAATGGCTTCTCCAAAAGATCGAAGCCTGAAAGATACGGGTTTTTTTGGCCTTGAACTCAATATGGGTAACTACACCGATCCCTCAGCTAACTACGCGTGGTTTGGTGTTTACTCAATCTATATGCTGATCGGCGCAGTTGCACTTTTCATCTGTTATAAATTTACTAAAGAACGTGTCGTTGCGACGGCAGAACAAACAGCCAACGTAAAAGCGACAGATCTGTTCCATGAACTCAGACATAACCGGCCGCTTGTCATTCTCGGATTGTTTTTCATGCTGGCCTTCACCTTCATGTTTTTCATGAATACCGTAAATGGCTTTTTCAATCAGTACGTCGTTGGCCACTCAGAGTGGATGGGCGCTATCGGCCTGGTCGCCTCAATTCCCGGTATTGTCTTCCCTGTTTTTTGGCCCAGACTGAAGAAAATTTTTGGCAAAAAAGGCTTCTTCCATCTGTTCCTTGGCATGTTTATTGTCGGTGAACTACTGACCTACGTATGGTCACGTGAAGCAATGCACGATGCCCTTTGGCTGGCTTATATCTCAACATTCATCAAACAGTGGGGCTTAAGCTCTGCAACCGGCTTCATGTGGGCACTTGTCCCTGAAGTTGTCGCTTATGGCGAATTAAAAACAGGAAAACGAAACGCCGCCATTATTAATGCCATTATGGGACTGTTTTTCAAAATCGGTTTCACGCTGGGTGGCGCGATTCCACTTTGGTTACTGGCTGCCTATGGCTTTAACGAAAAAGGGGTTCAGCAAAGTGCAAATGCTATCGACGGAATAATTATTACAGCGATTTGGGCTCCAATAATGTTAGCCGCCATTTCGATGATCATCATTCAGGTCTATCCCATCTCAGACAAACATGTCACCGACATCAATCGTCAGCTTGATGAGGTACGTGTGTAGTTTGAAAAATTAGCGATAAAACTCAAAAAATAGCCAGCTTAAACTTAAAAGGTATGATTATATGTCTCTGATTCAAAACCCTATCTTACCTGGATTTAATGCCGATCCGAGCATTATCCGTGTAGAAGACACCTACTATATTGCAAACTCTACTTTTGAGTGGTTCCCGGGTGTTCGTTTACATGAGTCAAAAGACCTGGAACACTGGAATCTTCTCCCGGCCCCATTATCAACAACCGCACTTTTAGATATGAAAGGAAATCCTTCATCCGGCGGGATTTGGGCACCAGCGCTTTCGTATGCTGATGGTAAATTCTGGTTAGTTTATACCGATGTGAAAGTCACCGAAGGTGCCTTTAAAGACATGACGAATTATCTGACTACAGCCACTGACATTCGTGGCCCATGGACAGATCCGATTAAACTTAATGGTGTCGGTTTTGACGCTTCACTTTTCCATGATGACGATGGTCGTAAATACCTCATTCAACAAACCTGGGATCATCGCGAGTATCATCATCCTTTTGATGGCATTACGTTAACTGAGCTTGATACACAGACGCTGAAATTAAAACCAGAAACTGCGCGAACGATTTATCGCGGTACTGCCGTCGCCCTGGTCGAGGGGCCACATCTCTACAAACTGAACGGCTATTATTATCTTTTTGCCGCTCAAGGCGGAACCGTTTTCACTCACCAGGAAGTCGTGGCGCGTTCAAAAACATTGAATGCCAATAGTTTTGAAACACAGCCAGGGGAAGTGTTCTTAACCAATATGGATACGCCAGACAGCTATATTCAAAAGCAGGGGCACGGCTCGTTGGTCTCAACCCCGACAGGGGAATGGTATTATGCTTCGCTTTGCGCGCGTCCGTGGAACCGTGCCGGTGAGTCCGCCTACGACCCTCGTGGTTGGTCTACCCTGGGGAGAGAAACCTCTATCCAGAAAGTGTATTGGGATAAAGATGGCTGGCCACGTATTGCAGGAGGCCACGGTGGACGAACGTTTGTCGAAGGGCCAGCAGATGCGATTTATACCGAAAGCGCAAAAGATCATAGCCAGCACGATGATTTTATAACGGCGACACTTAATCTCAACTGGAATACGCTCCGGGTCCCGTTCACCGAAAAAATGGGAACGACGGGTGATGGAAAGTTAACCCTGACAGGGCAGGGATCGCTAGCGAATACCCATGACCTCTCGCTGATTGCCCGACGCTGGCAAGCCTTTTATTTTGATGCGCAGGTTAAAGTTAAATTTGAGCCATTTAATTACCAGCAAATGGCAGGGTTAACCCATTATTACAACGACCGCCATTGGAGTTTTGTTTTCATTACCTGGAATGAAATTAATGGAGCCGTTATCGAAATTGGTGAGAATAATCGTGGGAAATACACCTCCTATCTGAAAGATGAGGCCATTAAGATTCCGGAGGAAACGCAATATGTCTGGTTTCGCACCAAAGTTCGGAAGGAAACCTATAGTTATGAATATAGTTTTGACGGAATCAATTTCACTGAAATCCCTGTCAAATTAGATTCAGCCATCCTTTCAGATGATTATGTACTGCAAAGCTATGGAGGATTCTTTACCGGAGCATTTGTTGGCCTCGCGGTCGTTGACTATTCTGGTTATGCTGCCAGCGCAGAGTTTTATCACTTCAGTTATCAGGAGTTGGGTGATTTTCTAATTGAAAATAACACTTATAGCTGGGATGCCAGTGAATCACGATTTAATTAAATACTAAGTGTCAATTCAGGTAATAAGTGCAACGCCAGCCTTAATGCTAAGGATGGCGTTGCGCCGGATAAGCGCACCAGCCTCTGACCGTGAAGGAGTCTTAGCACCGAATTATCGGATGCAATCCTTGCTGCAATTTGAATTAGTGGAATGGATTATTCACTTTTGACCCCAGTAATATTTACTCACCCTGACTACGGAGACACTCATTACGCTAATTATTTAACTGTACCTCTACGAAATAAAAATAAAATCAACTTGTTTTGGTGACGTTGTTTCTATTCACACCGAAACAGGATGGTTATTTTCTAAAGATATAATTAATTAATTTGAGATAGCCATGAAAACTGTAAAAACAATCCCTTTAGCAATGGCGATAATTACCGCACTGTGCTCTGTTTCCGTTCTGGCACAGGAATTCACTCAGGAACAGATTGACGCCATTGTCGCTAAAGCGGTTGATAAAGCCCTGGCCGAAAGGCAGGCGAAAATCACTGCTGCTGCCGATAAAAAAGTCGACGTTATTACCGACCCGCAAACCACTGCTGCCTCTCCGGATTTAGCCATTCCATTTGGTCTTAAATTCAGTGGCTACGCCCGCTACGGCAGCCACTTCCAGGCGGGCGATCAGAAATATGTTGGCGTCGAGGGATCCTATAACGGTGCCTCGGCGATCGGTCGTCTGGGTAACGAAAGTAACGGCGGTGAATTCCAGTTGAGCAAAGCCTTCAAAAGCGACAGAGGGGCCATCTGGGACATTAACGTCATGTTTGACCACTGGAGCGATGAAGTGAACCTGAAAAAGGCCTATGCAGGCGTCACTAACGTCTTCGAATCAAACCCAAATGCCTATATCTGGGCTGGCCGCGATTTCCATCAACGTCCGCAGCAGGGGATCAACGACTACTTCTGGATGAACCATGACGGCCAGGGGGCCGGGGTGAAAAACTTGGCTATTGGCGGCATTCAGTTTGACGTGGCAACGGTGTCGCAGGTGAAATCCTGTAGCCCGGAAGTGTCGGCCGATGAGACTAATCCATCACGTATCACCTGTACCGGTAGCTCCGACACCGGTGATGATGGCCATTATGCGCTGACCACCAAAACCCACGGCATCAAGGCCGGGCCGATTGATGTCGAAGTGTACGCCAACTACGGCTTTGACTCGAAAGCGATAGACAACGATGAGCAGCTCGATGCCTGGCAGGGCGGTCTGGTACTGAGCCACACCAACGACAGCGGGGTGAACAAAGTCATTCTGCGCTATTCCGACAACTCGGATAACAGCGTCTACAACAAAACGGACGATCTGACCACGGTCTACGCCAGCTTCGAGGGCAGTCATAAGTTTACCCAGCAGGCGCAGCTCGATTATTTGCTGGCCTTCCATGACTACGATGACGGTAAGGACAACACCGACAACCGTAAAAACTATGCTGCGATTGTGCGACCGATGTATTTCTGGAACGACGTGCACTCAACCTGGCTGGAAGCCGGCTACCAGCGTGTGGATTACGATCAGGGCGGAGATAACAAAGGCTGGAAACTAACGTTATCGCAGAACATCGCCATTGGCATGGGGCCTGAGTTCCGTCCGATGTTGCGCTTCTATGTGACCGGCGGTCAGGTGGACAACGCGCATATCGCCAGAGCCGATGCCACCAGCAACGAGCAACTGGATTCGCTGAATGTCGGCGGCATGTTTGAGGCGTGGTTCTGAGTTAGCTTATAAACCTCCTCGTCACTCGTAAGGAAGGAGAGTCCGGGCCCGGAGCAGACCGGTGCCCGGATACCTGGCTGGCAAGGATAACAAATCCGTCATCCCAAAGAGAGATGGCGGATTTTTATATAGCAGCAATGTTGTTAAATGGGGTGTCAGGCATCAGCCTGAAGGCTCAGGCTCAGGCTCAGGCTCAGGCTCAGGCTCAGGCTCAGGCTCAGGCTCAGGCTCAGGCTCAGGCTAAGAAGCCTACGATCGCAGCTCGCTGTTTTGGCGTTTCTGTAAGGCCGAATGGTCAAGTCCGGTTCGGCGTGGTGTTGGGTTTTTGCTGGGAGCCGTCTGGCGAAATGGAGCGATTGACAGCCGCCATCAAGCCAGTAACCAGAGTAAGCGCCGCTGTTCCGCAATTTTTACGGCAAGGCAGACAGATGAAGACTGGACGAAACAAACCGTGCCATTCTGCCCGCGGTTTTAACCTTTCAGCGCATCCCCGGCCGCCGCTGGCGTTTTATTGTTCACTTTGACGAGAATTGCGCTATTCTGCTCTGCAGTAGAGAGACGCGCGCCACACTTGTCGCCAGCCTTTACCCGCCGCTTTTGCTCAATATCCCAAAGCCGCCCCGTGTAAATCCGACTGCTCAGCAGACGTTGCCATTTATTGTCTTCAGGAATGTTGTCATGCTTTCACTTAAAGTGTTCAGCCTGTTTTTTGTTGCCGTCTTACTGTTATCGCTGGGGGCCAGTATTGCGCAGGCCACTCGCCACAGCGATAACAGCGAAAAGGGCGGCTGGTGGTCGGCCCGTCGTGATTCGGCCGGTATCGCGCCCGATCCGCGCGCCATAGCCAACCTGGCTATTGTTCAGGTCTATGCCGCACCGACCTATGGCTGGAAAGGTGCGGTAGCGGTTCATCCGTGGATCATTTTCAAACGCGCTGGCGAAAGCCGTTATAACCGTTATGAGGTGATTAGCTGGGGCAGCGGCGATAAAGTCCGCCGCAACACCAATATTCCTGACGGGTACTGGTACGGCGCGAAACCACGGCTGCTGGTGGAGCATCGCGGCCCGGCGGCGGAAGCGATGATTCCGCAGATTGAGGCAGCAATTAAATCTTACCCGTGGCCAACCACCTATCATGCCTGGCCGGGACCCAACAGTAATACCTTTCTGGCACACATTGGCCGTGAAGTACCGGCACTGAAGCTTGATCTGCCCGCTAATGCGCTGGGCAAAGATTACCGACCGCTGTGGCGTCCGATTGGGTTGCCGCCATCGGGACGTGGATTACAGGTGTCGATTCTGGGCGTGGCGGGCGTGACGCTCGGCGCAGAAGAGGGCTTTGAAGTGAACCTGCTGGGATTAAACATGGGGCTGGATTTCACCCCTTTCCGGTTACGTCTGCCGTTTATCGGCGGCCTCGGCCACGACAACCTTCAACAGAATAACCCGTAACAGTCCGGCCCCGTTCGTCGGGGCCAGTTTTCATCAGCAGACGCCGAAGTCGCCTTCTTCGTGATACAGATTCACGCTATCAGCCTTCACTTCAATCTCTTTTTTGGTCGCATCGTCTGTGCGTGCGCACCACAGAGTATCGCCTTCTGCCCGCAGCACCTGCATTTTTGGACCGCCGGTCTTTGACTGGACAAAATCATCCGGTTTAAACATGTTGCCTCCATAGTTTGTTGTTCATTCTGGTCGCATAAATCCACTGTTGATGATTTTTTGCGTGCCGTTTTCCAGTTTATACCCTGACTGTTTTACCGCGAGAAAAAGTCTGCCCATGCTGAGCCGCATAATCTCCACTTTAACAAGTTGTCAGTTGACAACCCACTGGTTTCACGTCACGCTAGAGGCTCAAATGGTCAGAAAGCGACATCACAGTAAAGAGATTGAATCGGCTTTATGTTACGCCGAATCCCATGGATGGCGGGTAGTACCGGGCGGCCATCATGCGTGGGGCAAGATGTACTGTCCGAAAAACCTGATGACCTGTCGGTGCGGCGAGTTTTGTCTGACCTGCATCTGGAGTACGCCGAAGAGTGCGCAAAACCATGCCAATGCCCTGCGCCGCGTGGTTGATCATTGTCACTTTCTTACGGCCTGACACAGCAAAAGGAGCGGCTCATGGAATACCGTTTTACTTTACGATTTAGCCTGCCAGCGGAGCACGCCACGCAGGATGAGATGCTGGAGAATCTGGCACTGGCGGGCTGTGATGATGCGCTGGTCGGGCTCGGCGTACCTGGCAGAATTGCGCTGGAGTTTAGCCGTGAAGCCTCTTCTGCCAGTGAGGCGTTGATGCGCGCCGAAGCGGAGGTCATCGGCGCCATACCCGGTGCCATGCTGGCGGAAGCCGCGCCCGATTTTGTCGGACTGACGGATGTGGCGGAATTAACCGGCATGTCGCGGCAGAATATGCGCAAACTGATGCTCAGCCACCGCCCGCCGTTTCCGTTGCCGGTGCATGACGGCAAAACCGCCATCTGGCATCTGGACGATGTGCTGAAGTGGTTAAGCCAGCGCGGCACCTATGCGCTGCCAGCCGCCATCGGTGAACTGGCGCAGGTGACGCGCCAGCGTAATCTCAAGCGAGCATTACAATGCAACCCGGGCCGCGCCTGAGGCTCAGTGCGGCAGCAGGAACAGGGTAGCCAGTCCCAGGAAGATAAAGAAACCGCCGGTGTCGGTGATGGCGGTGATCAATACGCTGGAGCCGACGGCGGGATCGCGCTTCATTTTGGTCATCACCAGCGGTACCAGCACGCCCATCAGCGCTGCCAGCAGCAGATTCAGCGCCATCGCCAGCATCATCACGCCGCCCAGCGCGAGGTTGTCATACATCAGCCAGGTGATGCCGCCCATAATCCCGCCCCAGAACAGGCCGTTGATCAGCGCCACGCCGAGTTCACGGACAATCAGGAACGAGAAGTTTCCCGGCTCAACCTGATGTAGCGCCAGAGCACGCACAATCATGGTGATGGTTTGATTACCGGTATTGCCGCCGATGCCAGCGACGATCGGCATCAGAGTGGCGAGCGCCACGATTTGCGAGATAGTGCCTTCAAACAGCCCAATCACTCGCGAGGCGACAAAGGCGGTGCAGAGATTAATCGCCAGCCATGCCCAGCGTTTACGCACTGACTTCCGCACCGGCGCAAACACGTCCTCTTCCTGACTGATACCGCCCATTTTACGGATATTGCTTTCGTTTTCGGCATTCACCAAATCGATAATGTCTTCAATAGTGATACGGCCTATCAGGCGGCCCTTTGCATCAGTAACGGCCGCGGAGATCAGGTTATAACGTTCGAAGGCGCTGGCGGCATCTTCCGCCTTATCGTTAAGCTGGAAGGTGGTGGGGCGGGCATTCATTACCTCACTGACCAGCGTTTTCGGCTTGTTCAGCAGAATATCGGTCAGCAGCAGTTCGCCAAGCAGCAGATTATCGTCATTGGTGATAAAGATTTTATCGGTGCCGCCTGGCATGCTTTTGTGCTTACGCAGATATCGCTGCACCGTGGCCAGCGTCACGTCGTCGCGTACCGTCAGGATATTGAAATCCATCACCCGACCGACGCGATCGCGATCAAACTCCACCATGCTCAGCATGCGGGCGCGCAGGCCCGGTTCCACGGTCGCCAGCAGGCGGCCCGTCAGGTCACGAGGCAGATATCGTGCCAGCCACACCTGATCATCAATATCCAGCGGTTCGATGGCGCGCAGAATATCGCGATCGCTCATCTCTTCGGTCAGGCTGGCCCAGACGGTTTCCGAGGCTTCCACCAGCACCAGACCGCGCCGTTCGTTTGGCACCAGTCGCCACAGCGCCTGACGTTCTTCTTCCGGTAAGGCTTCGAGGATGTCGGCAAGGTCGGCAGCGTGCAGCTGACGAATATCCTGCTCCAGCGCGTCACGCTGGGCCGCATTTTCACGTTGCTGTTCAGGACTGAGGTCGCTGGATTTATCCAGCAAAGCATCAACCAGATCGTGCTCGTTGAGCAGCAGCGTCAGAATGCGATGACGTATTTCACTTAAACGTTGAGAGTGTGAGGCAGACACATTGAATCCCTTTAGTCTGAAAGCACCAGCACGAAGTGTAGCGTTTCGCCTGAAAAAGGGATGCAAAAAATGGCGCAGTCAACCGGACGGCGGGGCAGTTTTTCAGGCGAAAAAGTCGTGTTCGCTAACGCGTATCGCCAGAACTGACGGCAACCGGTTCAGGCAGCGATTTTTGTTGCTGATGATGTTCGAAGGCAGCAGGCAGGATAAAAATCAGGCGGCTAAACAAAATGATAAAACTGATCAGCAACACGATACGGGTCATGGTGCCGGTTTTTTGACGTCTTCGGGGAGAAATAGCGCTGTTCACGCGGGGTGGTTCCTGTAATGACCCAAAGCTGGGCGACCGCAACATTTAGTCACAGTCGCCAGACGAAATCAATCGCGGTTGAAAAAAACAGCAGACAAAGATCAGTAACTGGCTTTCTGCGCCAGCAGCGTGGCGAAGCGGCAGTTAATGCGATTGCCGTGTTCATCTTTACGGTGCAGCTGGCCAGGATTTTCGTTGTACTTCACGATATGCCAGTTACGGTAATAATTGCTCAGCTCGCCCGATTTAAACGCAAAGGTAAAATCGCTCGGGCAGGGCATATCGTCGGTGTTCATCGCTGCCACAATCAGGTTGTAGCCGTTTTTCACCGTGCAGGCCTGCATATCAGCAATCAACTGCGGAATGCTCTGCGGTTGCAGAAACATCATCACCACTGTCGACAGCACAAAATCGTAGCCACCGTTAAAGCGCGTCTGGTTCAGATCCCGTTGTTCGGTATGGATGCCGCTCAGACCTTCCCGCTCGATGATATCGTGCAGGCGCGCCAGGCTTTGCGGATTATGATCCCATGCGGTGACGTCGAAACCGTGCTGATTAAGATACAGCGTGTTACGCCCACCGCCACAGCCGAGATCGAGTGCTTTCCCGACGTTGAGCTGTGGTAGCGCCGCCACGACTTCAGAGTGAGGCGGCGTCAGGCCGTAGGTTTCGGCAAAATAGTGTTCGTCACGCAGACGTTCGGTATGTTGTGTCATGGTCATCAGTTCAGTTAAATGGGTGCCAGGCACCCACGTTATCAGGCCTCTTCGAGGATCAGTTTCCATCCGGTGACATCATTCCAGTAACCCTGCTCGCGCTCGAGATCGAGCTGTACCAGGGTGTTCTGACTGAAATAGCCCGCGGGGAAAATCAGCGTCCAGTGGCCGTCGTCGCACTTCAGCACCAGAGTATCCGGCCGTGTGGTGGCCTGGCGCTGATTATTCAGCAGGGTACCCAGACGCAACAGGAAAATCAGCGGCACGAACTGCTTCTTCTTAAACAGCGTCACCCGCGGCAACTCATCGAGTTTCACCGCTTTCCGGTGGAATCTTACCAGCGCCGCCAGCAGCATTTGCTGATCCTGATTAAAGCCAGGCATATTGGTGTTTTGCAGGATGTAGGCTGAATGGCGCTGCAGACCGCTATGATTGATGGTCAGTCCGACTTCATGCAGCATTGCCGCCCACTTCAGCAGCGCCGCCAGTTGCGGATTCGCCAGTTTGGGATTCTGATCGCGCCACTGCAGATAGAGCTGTTCGGTAGTGTCGAGCACGCGTCGCGCCTGATCGCTGTCGATGGCGTAATGGTTCGCCAGACTCTGCGCGGTGCGGCTGCGGATATCCTGATGACGGAAGCGGCCTTCCATTTCGTACAGCACGCCTTCACGTAGCGCACCATCGGAGAGGCGCAGCTCGCGAATTGCCAGCGCGTCGAACACGCCGCACAGAATCGCCAGTCCCGGTACAAACACCCCTTTACGCTCTTCCGACAGGCCTGGCAGACTCAGCGCGGCAAACGATTTATGTTTGATCACTTCGTCATACAGTTTGTCGAGACGCTCAGGCGTAATCAGCTTCTCTTTCTCATCCATCGCCTGCAGCACTTCACAGGCGGCTTTGATGGTGCCGGACGCACCCAGCGCATATTGCCAGCCATGCAGACGATACTGCCACGCCAGCGTTTCCAGCTTCTGTGCGGCCGCTAAGCGGGCGCGACGGAAATTCTCGCGGCTGATTTCACCGTTGGGGAAATAGAGCTGCGCGAAACTGACGCAACCCATGCGGCGGCTTTCCACCAGCTGCGGCTCAAAATCCTCGCCAATCACCAGTTCGGTTGACCCGCCACCGATGTCGATCACCAGCTTACGACCTTTCTCCGGCTGAGTATGCTCCACGCCCATAAAGATCAGACGGGCCTCTTCATGGCCTGAAATCACCTCAATCGGATAGGGGATCACCTCGGCGGCCCGTTGCAAAAAGGTTTCGGCGTTGACCGCCTGGCGCAGCGTATGGGTGCCGACAATGGTGACATTGCTCGGGCTGAATCCCTGCAGGCGTTCCGCGAACAGCGCCAGGCAGGTTAATCCCCGCTCCATCGCCTCTTCGCTCAGGCGATTACTGGCATCCAGCCCGTCAGCCAGATGGACGCGCTGCTTCAGGCGACCCAATACCTGCATCGCGCCATCTACCACCCGGGCGATGACCATATGGAAGCTGTTCGATCCGAGGTCGATCGCCGCAAACTCCTGGGGTTTTGGCGTACTTTTATGGGAAATTGGCATAGGATTTATTCAGGTTGTTCCAGGTTCTTGATGTAATCATAAATGGCCAGCTGCGATCGCACTTTGCGACGATTGCCGCGCTGGACGTAATGGTTACTCAACTCTTTATCGACGATGCGGGCTTTTACCGTATCACTTAACTGAATAGCAATAATGTCGAGTATGCGCTGCTTAATACGTGGATCGAGAATCGCCACCGCCACTTCGATGCGGTAATCAATGTTACGCGTCATCCAGTCAGCCGAGGAGAGGAACACTTTTTTATCGCCGCCATTGTCAAAAATATAGACGCGATCGTGCTCCAGATAACGGTCAACGATACTGATGACGCGAATATTTTCACTGATCCCCGGCAAATCGGGAATTAATGAGCACATGCCGCGCACCAGCAGATTGACCTTAACCCCCACGCTGGAGGCTGTATAAAGCCGGTCAACCAGTCCTTTGTCCACCAGATTATTGATTTTCAGAGTAATGCCGGACGGCTTTTTCTGCTGCGCATTGGCGATTTCGTTATCGATCAACTCATACAGCATCCGGCGTGAGTTCTGCGGTGACACCATCAGATGATCGAAGGTGACCGGCCGGTAAGGGTTCTCGATAAAGTTAAACACCCGGCGCACTTCGTTGGTGATACGCGCATCGGCGGTCAGCAACGAGTAGTCGGTATAGAGGCGGGCGGTTTTTTCGTTGAAGTTGCCGGTACCGATATGCGCGTACCGCACAATCTCTTCACCTTCACGGCGGGAAATCAGGAACAGCTTGGCGTGGATCTTCAGCCCCGGCGCAGAGAAAATTACGTGCACGCCCGCTTCGGTCAGGCGCTTAGCCCAGTAGATGTTCGCCTCTTCATCAAAGCGCGCCTGCAGTTCAACCACCACCGTCACTTTTTTACCGTTATAGGCCGCATGAATCATCGCATCCATGATGCGTGAGTGTTTGGCGACGCGATAAATATTGATTTTTATCGCCAGCACGCTGGGGTCAAACGACGCCTGACGCAGCAGTTCCAGCACGTGCTCAAAGGTATGGTAAGGATAATAGAGCAGCACATCGCGATCGCGAATGGCATCAAAGCCATTGCGGAAGCCATCAAATCCGATATGGCGAATCTGCGGCAGCGGCCGGTTCACCAGGTTGTTTTTGCCGACGTTCGGGAAGCCAATGAAGTCTTTAAAGTTGTGGTAGCGTCCGCCGGGCAATATGGAATCGAAGTTAGAAATGGAGAGCTTGTGACACAACAGTTCCACCATCGAATCGGGCATGTCGCGCTGGTAGACAAAGCGGACCGGCTCGGCGGTCAGGCGTTGCTTCAGGCTGGACGACATCAGCTCCAGCAGACTCGATTCCATCTCCGTCACCAGATCGTACTCGGCGTCACGCGTCATCTTCATTGAGTAGGCGTTCAGTGCGTCGTAGTCGTAAAAGCCTTTGAAAATATCGTCCAGGCAGTAACGTAAAATGTTATCCAGCAGGATCATCGGCTTACGACGACGCGGCGGCTCAGCCGGCAGATTAATGAAACGCGGCACTTTATCGGACGGGATCTCCAGCAGCGCATAACGAATGGTATCGCCGCGGATAATTTCCACCGCCAGATAGGTGTAATCGTCTTTCAAAAATTCGGTCAGGTCAGTTTCATGGGTGATCAGAATCGGCGAGATATGCTGGCGCAGTTCATGTTTGAAATAGTGGCGCAGCCACGCCTGCTGATTCGGCGAGAGCTGGCGCTCGTTGATCAGGAAGATCTGATTACGCGCCATCTCCAGCAGCAGATCGTTATACAGGGCGTCGAACTCCTGGTCAGACTTCAGGACTCGCTGCTGGATCTTCTTGAATAAATGACGTGGCGTACTGGCGGAACCCTGCTCTTCACCAATCAGAATGCGGCGTTTCAGGTCGGCGAAACGCACCTTGTAGAATTCGTCGAGGTTATTGGAGTAGATACCGAGAAAACGCATCCGCTCAATCAGCGGATTACTTTTGTCCGCCGCTTCCTGCAAAACCCGTTCGTTAAAGGATAACCAGCTTAATTCTTTTTCAATATAAAGCTTTACCTGACCCATTCTCACTCCATATAGCGGTTGCAGGACTGAAGATCCAGTGTCCCTGATCATTATGGCGAGAGTATGGCAGCGTTGTCCAACGTCAATAGTTGTCTTATCAACCGGCTACGGGCAACATAGCGGCTTGTTTTTGCCTGCTACCGGAACCGCATGAGCGTAAACCACATCCCAGTCCAGTTCAGCGACCGTAAGCGTCGTGCCGTTGACCGCCTGACGCGGCGGCTGGTCACGTCCTGTGGCATTGCGATTCTGCTGCTGATGTTGCTGCTGTTTTGCTGGCTGATTGGCGTGGTATTGCCGCTGTTCAGTGCACCGGGTCTGCAGATTGCCAGTAATCAGCAGCTATGGGATCGCGCGCCGGCGTTAGCCCTCGGCAATGATGGTCGTATCGGCTGGCGTATCAGCGCGCACGGCGCGGCGCGGTTTATTCCGCTGGATGGACAACCGGCGGAACCGGCGCTGGCGTTATCGCCGCCACCGCAACAGGTGGTGCGCAGTGCCGACGGCCAGACGCTGCTGCTGAATATGCAGGGTGCGCTGATGCTGATGCAACCGACAGCGGAACAGCAGTGGCGCTTTCCGCTGGGCGACAAACCGTTTCACCTGCCGCACGGCGCGGTGACAAAAATGGCTCTGGCGAGCCGCCATCCAGGCCAGTGGCGTATCGCGGCGCTGACCGACCGCGGCCTGACGGTGCTGACGCTCGGCACCGATCAGCAGGCCGCCACTGTCGATCTGCCACAGCAACAGCTGGACCTGCTGGCACTTTCCCCGGCAGGCGATCTGCTCTATACCACCGAAGGCAACGTGCTGCGGGTCTGGCAACTCGACGAGGATCAGGCGCGGTTGCGTGAAACCCAGACGCTGCCGCAGCGCCCGCAAAGTCTGCATCTGCTGGTGGGCGGTAAGAGCCTGCTGATTCAGGATCAGAGCGGCATTACCCAGTGGTTTGCGATCGCCAGCCCACAGGGACCGCGTCTTCAACGCATCCGGACGTTCGCGCACAGCGCGGGAGTGGCGAAAGTGGTCACCGAGCCGCAACGTCGGGTGTTCGCCACCCTCAGTGAAAATGGCCTGCTGCGGCTGTTCGCCAGCAAACAGGATGGCCCGATTCTGCAGCGCCAGCTGGCGCCAGGCATTCTTGACGCGCAGTTCTCACCGCGTGGCGACAGTCTGCTGGTTGAGCGAGCAGGCAGCTGGCAAACCCTGCGGCTGGATAACCCGTGGCCTGACGTCACCTGGCGTAATTTCTGGCAAAAAATCTGGTACGAAAATTACCCGGCACCGGACTGGATCTGGCAATCGACCGCGGCGGGCGACAGCTATCAGGGCAAGTTCAGCCTGGTACCGATGGTGGTCGGCACGCTGAAAGCCGCCAGCTTAGCGCTGCTGTTTGCCACGCCGCTGGCGCTGGCGGCAGCCATGTATACCGCGTTTTTTATGGCACCGGGCCTGCGTCGCTGGGTTAAACCGGCTATCGAAATGATGGGCGCGCTGCCGAGCGTGGTGGTGGGGCTGATTGCCGGTGTCTGGCTGGCACCGCACATTAGTCAGGCGTTGATTGGAGTGCTGTTGCTGCCGCTGACGCTGGCCGCCAGTTTGCTGCTGTGCGGCGTGCTCAGCGCGCGGTTACCGGCGCGCTGGCGACAGCCGGGCCGCGAGGTGCTGATTCTGCTGCCGCTGCTGCTGCTGGTCACCTTACTGACGCTGTGGCTGCCAACGCTGTTTATCCCTGATGCAGGCGACTGGCTGCCACATTATGAACAGCGCAACCTGCTGGTGGCGGCGCTGGCGATGGGCTTTGCGCTGGTGCCGCTGATATTTACGCTCTCTGAAGATGCGCTGTTCAGCGTGCCCGCATCGCTGGGGCAGGGCTCGCTGGCGCTGGGTGCTACGCCGTGGCAAACCCTGACCCGAGTGGTGTTGCCTGGCGCCTCAGCCGGGATCTTTGCCGCCCTGATGATCGGCCTGGGCCGCGCGGTGGGGGAAACGATGATTCTGCTGATGGCGACCGGCAACACACCGCAAAGTCAGGGCGGATTGTTCAGCGGACTGCGCGCCCTGTCAGCCAATATCGCCATCGAGATGCCGGAAGCCGCCGCTGGCAGCGCCCATTATCGCATCCTGTTTCTCAGCGCCCTGATGCTGCTGCTGTTCACTCTGGTGATCAATACCGTGGCGGAGCTGATCCGTCAGCGTTTGCGCCAGCGCTACAGCCAGCATGAGGAGCAGGTATGAAGGTGATGCGACAAAACGATCGCTGGCGCTGGTTAACCGCCGGTGCCGTGGCGGTCTGCCTGTTAGCCTTTACGCTGTTGATTGGCCTGCTGGCCTGGCAGGGCGTCCGGGCTTTCTGGCCGCAGCGGGTTGACCTCTACAGTTTCAGCCAGCCCGACGGGCGTGAGGTGCGCCTGCTGGGCGAAACTCTTGAGCATCAGCCGCGCTTTCCCGCCCCGGCTGACGAGCAGGGCAACAGCGGCGGACAGGTTCATCGCTACCTGATTAAAACCGGCAACCGCGACTGGGACGCGCCCGATTTCCGCGTGGTCTACAGCCGGCAAGCGGCCAGCGTCAGCCAGCCGAAAGCGATCATGGTGTTGCAGCGTCGCAGTCACGGCCAGGCTTACGGCTGGTTTATCGGCCTGCGCGAAGATAATGAGGTCTTAACCGCCCGCAATCCCGATGCGCTGCTGCATCAGCGGCTGGCGCAGGTACAACTGCTGGTGCGGCAGGCCAATCAGATTCGCCGGGTAGAGATGGCACGCGTCAACAGCCAGCGTGAGCAGCTGGATGAACAGGCCACGCAGCAGCGCGCCGCCGGTCGCTTTGATCTACAGACCCAGTCGGAATATCAGGCGAATCAGGCGGCCTTGCAGCGTCGGTTCGATCATCTCAGCGAGACGCTGGCCAGCCTGCAACAGCAGAGCCAGCGCGACGTGCTGATCCTGCGGGATGTGCACGGCATCGACCACGCGATTCCGCTAACGGAAATTGTCGATAGCTGGAAACCCAACGCAATGACGCTGGGCGAAAAGAGTCTCCATTTCCTGCATCAGCTGTGGCGCTTTGTCAGCGACTCGCCGGCCGACGGTGGAAGCGAATCCGGTGCTTTCCCGGCGATCTTTGGCACTGTGCTGATGGTGTTGCTGATGTCGATTGTGGTGATGCCGCTTGGGGTGATCGCCGCAATCTGGCTGCACGAATATGCCGGGCGCAACGTACTGACCCGGCTGGTGCGGATTGCGGTGGTTAATCTGGCCGGGGTGCCTTCAATCGTGTATGGCGTCTTTGGCCTTGGCTTTTTTGTCTGGCTGGTCGGCGGCACGATCGATCAGCTGTTCTTCGCCAGCGCATTGCCCAATCCGACCTTCGGCACGCCGGGCCTGCTGTGGGCGGCGTTAACGCTGGCGTTACTGACGCTGCCGGTGGTGATCGTGGCGACGGAGGAGGGACTTTCCCGCATTCCAGATAGTTTGCGTCAGGGATCGCTGGCGCTTGGTGCCACGCAGGCGGAAACCCTGTGGCATGTGGTGCTGCCGCTGGCGGTGCCGGCAATGCTGACCGGATTGATCCTCGCCGTGGCACGCGCAGCGGGCGAAACCGCACCGCTGATGCTGGTCGGGGTGGTGAAAATGGTGCCGGAATTACCGATCGATGCGGTGTTCCCTTATCTGCACCTCGACCGCAAATTTATGCATCTTGGCTTCCAGATTTACGATCTGGCGTTTCAGAGTCCGAATATTGAAGCTGACCGGCCGCTGGTGTTCGCCACCGCGCTGCTGCTGGTGCTGATTATTCTGTCGCTCAATTTGCTGGCGATGAGCCTGCGTCACCGCCTGCGTGAACGCTATCGCCTTATGACTCAATAACAGGCTATGACTATGACGCCCGACACTGACATTGCGCTCACCGTTAACCATCTCTCTCTGTGGTACGGCGAGCGCCAGGCGCTGCAGGACATTTCGCTGCGGGTGCCAAAAAACCGCATTACCGCGCTGATCGGCCCGTCCGGCTGCGGTAAATCGACCCTGCTGCGCTGCTTCAATCGGATGAACGATGTGATCGATCACTGTCGGATCGACGGTGAGGTGCTGCTGGGCGCGGTGCCGATCATGCGGCCGGATCAGGATCTTTCTGCGCTGCGTCGGCGGGTCGGGATGGTGTTTCAGCGGCCCAATCCGTTTCCGAAGTCGATCTATGAAAACGTGGTTTACGGCCTGCGATTACAGGGCGTGCGCGATCGGCGGGTGCTGAACGAAGCCTGCGAACGTGCGCTGCGGGCGGCGGCGTTATGGAGTGAGGTGAAGGATCAACTGGGGCAGAATGCGCTGACGCTCTCGACCGGACAGCAGCAGCGGCTGGTGATTGCGCGGGCGATTGCTATCGAACCGGAGGTTCTGCTGCTGGATGAACCGACCTCGGCGCTGGACCCCATCTCTACCCTGGTGATTGAAGAGCTGATGACCACGCTGAAGCAGCACTTTACGCTGGTGCTGGTCACCCACAATATGCAGCAGGCGTCACGCGTATCGGACTATACCGCTTTTATGCATCAGGGCGCGCTGGTGGAGTTTGACGATACCGATCGCATCTTTACTGCGCCGAAACAACGACGCACCGAAGATTACATTACCGGCCGCTACGGTTAAGGAAAGGGATAAGAGCGGGGTTTAGTCAGACGACTGATAAACTTAAAGCGATGGGAGCCGATGCCCGGAGTAAAGCATCGCGGGCCATCGACAAAAACGTCGGGAGCGTTTTTGAACAACGCAAAGCGTTGGCCCGGCTACGGGCGCACCTCAGGGATGAGGTGCGTAATCGCCCGCGCTGAGCGGCCAGGGATGGCGTTTTTTGCGTCTTTACGGAGGGCACAGGCTCTCTGAGCCTTTACTCGGCCATCACTTCAGAAGAAATGATGGCTTCACCTTCCATGTCAGTCGTTTGCATAGCCCTGCGGCGGCAAGGGTTCACCGTCCAGCCAGGCTTTCCCGTCACGCATCCTGAGCCGTCCGTCGATAAACCAGCTAATCACCAGCGGATAGATCGCATGTTCCTGATGCTGCACCCGCTCAGTAATCTCCGCCTCACTGTCATCCGGGAATACCGGCACTTTGGCCTGCAGGATCACCGGGCCGCCATCCAGTTCATCGGTGACAAAATGCACTGAGGTCCCGTGTTCGCTATCGCCGTTCTCCAGTGCCTGACGGTGTGTATGCAGGCCGGGGTATTTCGGCAGCAGAGAAGGGTGAATATTCAGCAGGCGGTCATGGAAATGGGCGACAAACGCACTGCTGAGAATCCGCATATAGCCTGCCAGTACCACCAGATCCGGTGACCAGGCCTCGATTTCAGCGATCAGCTGACGGTCGAAGGCGTCACGGTCAGCGAAGTCGCTGGCGGCCAGCGCTTTGGCAGGAACGCCCGCTTCCTGCGCCCGGGTCAGGCCATAGGCCGCAGCACGGTTGCTGATAACGGCAGCGACGCTGCCGTTAATCCGCCCGCTGGCGCAGGCGTCAAGGATGGACTGAAGGTTGGTTCCGTTGCCGGAAATCAGTACAACCAGCTTTTTCATCCGTTGATGACCACACGCTCTTCCGCATCGGAAGACTTGATCACGCCCAGCTTCCACGCTTTTTCACCGGCAGCCTGCATCAGCGCGACGGCTTTATCCGCCTCATCCGGGCTCAGGGCAATGATCATCCCGACGCCGCAGTTAAAGGTGCGGTACATCTCAAAGCGGCTGACGTTGCCCGCCTGCTGCATCCAGCTGAATACCGCAGGCCACTGCCAGCTCTTCTCGTCAATCACCGCCTGGGTGTTGTCGGGCAGGACGCGCGGAATGTTTTCCCAGAAGCCGCCGCCGGTCAGGTGCGCAATCGCATGCACATCGACCTGCTCAATCAGGCTGAGGATATTTTTTACGTAGATGCGGGTTGGTTCCAGCAGGTGGTCAGCCAGCGGTTTGCCTTCCAGCTGTTCAACCAGCGGATCGGTATTGCTGACTTCCAGAATCTTACGCACCAGCGAGTAGCCGTTAGAGTGAGGACCGCTTGAACCGAGCGCGATCAGCACGTCGCCGTCCTGCACTTTACTGCCGTCGATGATTTCTGATTTTTCAACCACGCCGACACAGAAACCGGCTACGTCGTAATCTTCACCGTGGTACATGCCTGGCATTTCAGCGGTTTCGCCGCCAACCAGCGCACAACCTGACTGCAGACAGCCTTCGGCGATGCCGGTGATCACCGCAGAAGCGGTATCAACGTCCAGTTTGCCGGTGGCGTAATAGTCGAGGAAGAACAGCGGCTCTGCACCCTGAACCACCAGGTCGTTGACGCACATCGCGACCAGGTCAATGCCAATCGCATCGTGGCGCTTAAGGTCCATCGCCAGACGCAGCTTGGTGCCGACGCCATCGGTGCCGGAGACCAGCACCGGTTCACGGTATTTTTGCGGCAGCGCGCAAAGCGCACCGAAGCCGCCCAGTCCACCCATTACTTCCGGGCGACGCGTCTTTTTCACTACGCCTTTAATACGGTCAACCAGGGCGTTACCAGCATCAATATCAACACCGGCGTCTTTGTAACTGAGAGAGGTCTTGTCGGTCACTGCGAGGTCCCCACGCGAGTTGCGGTTGGTGGTTTAAATAAAGCGCGGCAATTCTACCAGCGCAGGCAAACGTTTGCGAGTCCGGGATTGCGCACCAGGCGATTTTCATCAATCCTTATTTTGTCCCGGTAAATGCTGCCGCCTTGCGCAAGGATAAGTGGCGCGAAGGCGAAAAGGCGGTATAATCCCGCGATTTTTTTTTAGCTCAACTCATTCCGGGAGAACACCAATGAAGATCGTGGAAGTCAGACACCCGCTGGTCAAACATAAACTGGGCTTGATGCGTGAGCATGATATCAGTACCAAGCGTTTCCGCGAGCTGGCATCAGAAGTGGGCAGCCTGCTGACCTACGAAGCCACCGCCGATCTGGAAACCGAAAAAGTGACTATTGAGGGCTGGAACGGCCCGGTGCAGATCGATCAAATCAAAGGTAAAAAAATCACGGTGGTCCCGATTCTGCGTGCCGGTCTCGGCATGATGGAAGGCGTGCTGGAGCATGTTCCCAGCGCACGCATCAGCGTGGTGGGCGTCTACCGTGATGAAGAAACCCTGGAACCTGTTCCCTATTTCCAGAAGCTGGTCTCGAACATTGAAGAGCGCCTGGCGCTGGTGGTAGACCCGATGCTGGCGACCGGTGGTTCAATGATCGCCACCATCGACCTGCTGAAAAAAGCCGGTTGCAGCAGCATTAAAGTGCTGGTGCTGGTGGCCGCGCCAGAAGGGATTGCCGCTCTGGAAAAAGCGCATCCTGACGTAGAGCTCTATACCGCGTCGGTCGATCAGGGACTGAACGACAAAGGTTACATCATTCCTGGGCTCGGTGACGCCGGGGATAAGATTTTCGGAACCAAATAAATCGCATAGCCGGCCGGAGAGTCGGCTTTTTTTTGGCAAAAAAAGCATCATCCCCAATCGGATAACACCCGCCGTCTGGCATCAGCTTCCCGCACTCTGCGTGACGCTGCGTCGGCGCGGGTGTCACCAACGGGGAAAACTAACGCAAGGGGATAAATGATGACTCGTCGCGCCATTGGCGTCAGTGAACGACCGCCGTTACTGCAAACCATTCCACTCAGCCTGCAACATCTGTTCGCCATGTTTGGCGCCACGGTGCTGGTGCCGATTCTGTTCCACATCAACCCGGCTACCGTACTGTTATTCAACGGTGTCGGCACGCTGATTTATCTGTTTATCTGTAAGGGTAAAATTCCTGCCTATCTTGGCTCAAGCTTTGCTTTTATCTCGCCGGTGCTGCTGCTGTTGCCACTGGGCTACGAGGTGGCGCTCGGCGGATTTATTCTATGCGGCGTGCTGTTCTGTATTGTGGCGCTGATTGTGAAACGGGCCGGTACCGGCTGGCTGGATGTGATGTTCCCGCCGGCGGCGATGGGCGCGATTGTCGCAGTCATCGGCCTGGAACTGGCTGGCGTGGCGGCGAATATGGCCGGTCTGCTGCCGGCTGAGGGCAGTTCGCCCGACAGCACCACGGTGATTATCTCGCTGGTGACGCTGGCGGTGACGGTGTTTGGTTCGGTGCTGTTTCGCGGCTTTCTGGCGATCATCCCGATTCTGATCGGGGTGCTGGTCGGCTATACGCTCTCGTGGTTTATGGGCATCGTCGACTGGAGCGGGGTAGAGAACGCGCCGTGGTTCGCGCTGCCAACCTTCTATACGCCACGCTTCGAGTGGGTGGCAATGCTGACTATTCTGCCGGCGGCGCTGGTGGTGATTGCCGAACACATCGGCCATCTGGTGGTCACGGCCAATATCGTGAAGAAAGATCTGATCCGCGACCCTGGCCTGCACCGCTCGATGTTCGCCAATGGCTTATCAACGGTGATTTCTGGTTTCTTTGGCTCGACCCCCAACACCACCTACGGTGAGAATATCGGCGTGATGGCGATTACCCGCGTCTACAGCACCTGGGTAATTGGCGGCGCGGCGATCCTCGCCATTCTGCTGTCCTGCGTCGGTAAACTGGCGGCGGCGATTCAGGCGATCCCGGTGCCGGTGATGGGCGGCGTCTCGCTGCTGCTGTACGGGGTAATTGGCGCGTCCGGTATCCGGGTGCTGATCGAATCCAAAGTGGATTACAACAAAGCGCAGAATCTGATCCTGACCTCGGTAATCCTGATCATCGGCGTCAGCGGCGCGAAGGTGCATATCGGCGCGGCGGAACTGAAAGGCATGGCGCTGGCCACTCTCGTTGGCGTGGGATTAGCGCTGATCTTCCGCGTGATTTCACTGCTGCGCCCGGAAGAGGTAGTGCTGGAAGCTGACGAACGCCAGGATAGCTGATCGTTAGCCGCTTCCTGAGAACGGGGCAGGGACGCTCCATTCATCTCTTTCTGAAAACTGTGGTAGACTTCCCCGGTTTTTTGCTTGTTCTCTTGCTGAGGTGCTTCTGAACACGCCGGCACAATTGTCATTGCCACTCTATTTGCCTGACGACGAAACCTTCGCCAGCTTCTGGCCGGGGGAGAACCCGTCGCTGATTGCCGCGCTGAAAGGTGCTCTCAACCAACAACATGGCAGCTATCTCTACTTCTGGTCGCGCGAAGGCGGAGGCCGGAGCCATTTGCTGCACGCAGCCTGCGCAGAAATGTCAGCGCGCGGTGCGGCGGTCGGCTATGTGCCGCTGGATAAGCGCACCTGGTTTGTGCCGGAAGTGCTGGAAGGGATGGAGCAACTGTCACTGGTATGCATCGATAATATCGAGTGCATTGCCGGCGAGCCGGAGTGGGAAATGGCGATCTTCGATCTCTACAACCGCATTCTGGAAACCGGCAATACCCGCCTGTTTATCACCGGCGATCGTCCGCCACGTCAGCTTAATCTGCAGTTGCCCGATCTGGCTTCGCGTCTCGACTGGGGCCAGATCTACCGTCTGCAGCCGCTCTCTGATGAAGATAAGCTACAGGCGTTGCAGCTGCGCGCCGGATTGCGCGGCTTTGAGCTGCCGGAAGACGTTGGCCGCTTCCTGCTGAAGCGACTCGATCGCGAAATGCGCACGCTGTTTGATACGCTGGATCGCCTCGATCGTGCATCGATCAGTGCCCAGCGCAAACTGACCATCCCCTTTGTTAAAGAGACGCTCGGCCTTTAAATAATCCCGAGTACCGCCTCCGGTGGGCGGCCGATACGCGCCTGGTCGCCATTAATCACAATCGGTCGCTCAATCAGGCTGGGATGGTCAACCAACGCGGCGATCAGTTCAGCCTCACTCTTCGTTTCCTCCGCCAGCCCCAGCTCATGATAAAGCGGCTCTTTGGTCCGCATCAGCTGGCGTATACTCTGCATCCCCAGCTTTTGCAGCAGGATTTGCAGCGTGTCGCGGGTTGGTGGGGTTTGCAGATAGAGCACCACCTCGGGTTCAATGCCGCGTTCCTGTAACAGCGCCAGCGTTTCGCGACTCTTGCTACAGCGCGGATTGTGATAAATCGTCACCATTTCAGGCGATCTCCTCTGATAACGGGCCGGTTAGCCTTTCTGATATTGTTTAAAACGCTGCTGCAACTGCCGCAGCTGATCGATACGGGCATCGTAACGCGCCTGCTTCAGGCTGCCGAGCGGCACCTGGGCGCTGGCGCTGCTAAGGGTAGTGATCGCCTGGTCAAGCTGGCCGTTGAGCGCCAGGCTTTCAGCGCGCGCCGACAGCTCTTCATCGTTCAGTCCCTGCTGTGCTGATGCCTGTGCCAGTAAGTCCCAGCCGTTAGGATCATCTTTGTTGGTCCAGGTGTAGCGATTCAGAATGCGGCTGGCGTTGGCCGGCTGTTTCGCTTCAACGTAGGCGTTTGCCAGGTTGAGCTGCACTACCGGGCTGTTCTTCGCGCCGGTCGCGCCGGTAAGCAGGGCGATCGCCTGTTGCGGCTGGTTCAGTCCGATGTCGATATCCGACATGATATCGAGGAACCAGACGTTATCCGGCTGCTTCGCCAGCAGCGGAGTGATGATCCGCTTCGCATCGGCATAGCTTTTCGCCTGTAAAAACTGCACTGCCTTACCGTACTGCGACGCCAGCTGTTCGCGGGTGTTACCGCTGGCGTACTGGTTCAACAGTTCATCGGTCAGCTGATTGCGGCCGGTGGCGTACATCCCCAGCGCACGCACCTTCGCCAGATAGAAATCCTGACTGGACTGCACCACCACCGGTCGCATCTGGTTGGCGCGGTTGCGCGCATCTGCCAGACGGCTGTCCGGCAGCGGGTGCGTCAGCAGAATTTCTGGTGGCTTAGACGAGAAGCGGCTCTGATCGGCCAGCTTCTGTAAAAAATTTGGCATCGCCTGGGGATCGAAACCGGCACGTTGCAGCACCTGAATCCCGATGCGATCCGCCTCCTGCTCGTTACCCTGGGTGAAGCTGATAATGCCTTGCTGGGTTCCCGCCAGCGTACCGGTCAGCGCCGCCATACCGGCCTGCGGATTGGCCATCGCCAGCAGAATTGAGCCCAGCGCGCCGACCCAGGTGAGCGGGGCATTGCGCTTTTGATCTTCCATGGCGCGTGCCAGATGGCGCTGCGTCACGTGCGAAATTTCATGCGCCATTACCGAGGCCAGCTGGCTTTCATTTTCGGTGAACCGGAACAGCGCAGAGTGCAGCACCACATTGCCGCCAAAGAAGGCAAAGGCGTTGAGTTCATCGTTCTGAATCAGAAAGAAGTGGAACGGCGTCTTAACCGAATCGGCGTGTGACACCAGCCGCTGGCCGAGCTGATTGATGTACTGGTTAAGCAACGGGTCATTGATCAGGGGAGCACTGGCGCGCAACTGGCGAACGTAGAAGTCGCCCATCTGTAATTCCTGATTAATCGACAGCGTTGAGCCCGCTGTGGTCCCCATATCGGGCAGTGAATCACTGACGTCGGCCCAGGCAGGTGCCAGACTGGTGAACATCAGCGTTGGGAGCAGTGCGGCGATCAGCGTTTTTTTTAACCGGTTCAACATGCCTTAATCCTGTAGAGAGGCCCTGAAACTGGCCAGGTGCGCAGCGGTAAGCTTCCGTTTTTTCGCAGCTAACAACGGTTCGCAACTATCTTAACCACAGCATGATAAGAAAGGAATGGGGTTATCTACGCCGGATGGCGTCTGTTTTGTGCAAGATCGCCTTTTCTGGCGAAAAAAATTGAATATGTTAAAAACCTAAACCGGAGTTAAACGAAAAAACGCCAGCCGCCTGAGCTGAGGGTAATGGGCGAGGAGAAACTGGCTTATTCAGGTTTTCCCGGTGTGGTCGCGGGAAATAAAGCAGATTATGCTGAGGTTGAAATAAAACGCTTTACGCGCTTAGTTTAAAGTTATGTAAATTCACTCAAAAAAATTGAATATGGCATGAATTTTTCCAGGTTTACTCCGAAAAAAAGGCCATTTCGCGCGTTTTATGTCCGTCGTCACGATTAAATAAATAATTCCTCCTCATCGGATAGTCATTGCAAGCTCCAGAAAATAGTGGCATTAAATTAACCTGAAGTGATCATTGATACGGGCAATTAATAAAAATATTAAAGGCCATTGATTATTTGCTTTAAGTCAGATGTTGATGAAAATTTTCGATTGGTAAAGCACGATCATTATTTCTGTCGTAACCAAATCTGAGCTGACACACATTTACGCAGGCGCTGAATATCGATGCGCTGTGATATAGATATTGCCCCGATTCAGAATATGGATCTGTAGCGCGTTATTTGCCGGAGAGGAGTGTTATGCGTTCAGCGGTTTCTTACGTGTTAATTGCCATTATGGGTGGTGTGGTCGGCGCGGTTGTCACACAAAGCGGCACTCTTTATGACAAAGTCGCGCAGCATTTTTCGTCTGAGCCGCAGGAGCCTGAAGGTTTCTGGAGTACGCCAGCGATTGAAGGTTATGGCAAAATTCATTATGAGGCCGACGCCGCTTTTAAACCGGTGGCGGGGTTGAGCAATAAAATCGTTTTCCAGATTACCCGTAGCGACGGAGCGATGACTGCGCCCAATCTGGGGCTGGAGCGGGTCGCGCGGGTGGTTAATCTCTATATTGCCTCAGGCGTTCCGGCTGACCAGCTGAAATTTGTGGTCTCAGTGACCGGTGACGCCACCCCGGCGATGCTGGATAACGCCCATTTCAGGCAGTTCTATGGCATTGATAATCCGAACCTGAAATTGATCGATGAGCTAAATAAAACGGGCGTAAAAGTATCGGTCTGCGATCAGTCGGTGGCCTTCCATCACTATCCCAATAACTGGATTGATAAATCGGTCGTGCATGCGCTTTCCAGTCCGACCACGGTATCGACCCTGCAAAATCAGGGTTACGCGTGGCTGGCAATGTAATTAATACCTTGTCTAAAACATCAGGAGAATAAGTGATGCGTCCAGCAGCCTTTATTGTGGTCGCCGCCGTGGCGGGGTTTATTGGTGGTAATGTTTTACAGTTGCCGGAATTATTCGATAAGGTCAGTGGCAAAGTGGCGGATAATAAAACCCAGCCGGCTGATTTCTGGAGTACCCCAGCCATTGAAGGCTACGGAAAAATACATTATGTCGATACGCCAGCCTTTAAACCGGGCACAACGCCAGGCCTGAGTAATAAAATTGTTTTCCAGATCAACCGCAGTGAAGGCGATATTCGCCAGCCGAACCTGGGTCTGGAGCGGGTTGCTCGCGTCACTAACCTCTATTATGCGGCGGGCGTCCCGCTCGACCAGTTGAAATTCGTGGTATCGATTAACAGCGATGCGGTCCCGGCTGCCTTAAACAATGCGCAGTTTCATAAAGCCTATGGCGTCGACAATCCGAACCTTAAATTGATCAGTGAACTGAAAAAAGCCGGTGTTGAAGTGTCGATTTGCGATCAGTCGGTGGCGTTCCATCAGCTAGAGCGCGAATGGATTGACCCGATGGTCACCCACACCATCTCCAGCGGCACCACCGTCGCCACGCTGCAAAATGAAGGGTACGCTTTCCTGATGCTGTGATCCTGACAGCGGCGACACCGCCGCTGTTCTCTTTTCGTCAGGTTCCCACCCTGCCTCTGTCGTATCATGCCGTTAGCTTCCGCCTCAATGAGATCGATCTCATCGACGGTAAGCGAGGGCGTGATGACCGATTTACGCCGTGTAGCCACGCTGGCGGGCGTTTCGCGCGACACCGCCGCACGCGCCTTTTCTGCTCCTCCTCTGCTGAACCCCGACACGCTGCACAAGGGGCTGGCCGCCTCAGCGTAACCCGGATTACGCCCGCATCATATTGTCCGTCAGTTACGACTCAGTACCTCACCACGTTGTGGAGGTTGCTGCCTTCGCTGCTTCATCCGGTATTGCCCGGCAATTACAGGCGATAGAGCAGCTGGCCGGCGTATCACATCAGGTGGTGCTGGACCTGCAACCTGACGACCCGGCCCACTTCGTGCTGGAACCACCCCGATTTCTGCTGCAGCGCTGGCAGCCGGGGCAGCGGATGGTGCCGCATCAGTACGCCATTGACCGCATTTCTGGGTTGTGGCCGTTTTATAATCAGCAGGAATTAATCGATTAGGGCCAGGTAAATTTGAATTTAGTCCACTGTCGGCGGCCTTAAACCTGCTCAAATCCTCCGCCAGGGTGTAGACTTACGCCCGGAATCACCAGGGTAACCGGCACACGCTAAAAACAATAATCGGGCACGTAAGACATGATTTTTTCTCCTGCGGCGGCAACGCCATGCTAAGGCGTTTTCGGCCCAAAACCGATCTACGCAATCTAATCGCACTGCTGGTTATGGTCAGCATCGTTATTACGCTTGCCAATACGCTCTACGCGACCTGGCGGGTACAGCGTCAGGTACTGATTGAAAGTACCCTTGAGGCTAATCGCGCTTATGCCGCTAAACTGGCCTCCACCAGCGAGATTTTCTTCCAGCTGGCGCAGTCACAGTTGCATTACAGCGCTAACCAACTCAGTGATAATTTTAATAACGAGACGCTGCTGCAAAACGAAGTCAACCGCCTGCGCGAGCAGACCACCAGTTTTAACTCGGTAGCAGTGGTGGATGAGCAGGGGATAGTAAAGGCCATCTCGCCGGAGTCGCTGACGCTGAAAGGGATGCATCTGACCAGCGAAGCATCACGCGAAGCGCTGGAGATGCGCCAGCCGATCATCAGTAAACCCACTCTTTCTGCAGCGAACAACTTACTGGTATTTGTCTCCTGGCCAATCTGGAGCCACGAAGGCGACTATCTGGGCTATGTCGGCGGCACCATCTATCTGAAGAAAAAGAGCATTCTGAATGCGCTGCTGGGCGAGCAGTTTTATCGCGATGGCACCAGCGTCTACGTGCTCGACAGCAATAATCAGGTGCTCTATCACCAGAATCGCCAGCTGATTGGCAAAATGCTGCCCGCCATCATCGGGCCGCGTGAGGATCAAAGCAATGGCTCGCTAATGCTCTCGCAGTCGGGTGAGGTTAAGCAGCTGGCGGGGTATGCCGTGGTGCCGACCACCGGCTGGATGGTGGTGGCGCTCAAGCCGATTAACGTCACGCTGAAACCGCTCTCCGGCCTGTTGCTCAAGGTGTTGAAAAATTCCGTGCCGTTTGCGCTGCTGACGCTGCTGGTGGCGGTGGTGCTGGCCCGGCTGATTGCGCTGCCGCTGTGGCAACTGGCCCGTAAAGCCAGCCGGATGGATGCACAGGGTGTGTCAATGGAGATTGGCGGCATCAGCGCCTGGTATTTTGAGGCCGCTCAGGTCAAACGCGCACTACTGACCGGCATTGGTCTGGTGCAGGACAAAATTGGCCGACTCAACTCGGAAGCGCAAACCGATCCGCTGACCCAGTTGCTGAACCGTCGCGGCCTCAACGCGGTGCTGGACTATTACCAGACGCTGCGCCAGCCGTTTTCGGTGCTGGCGCTGGATATCGATCACTTTAAAAACGTCAACGATAGCTGGGGACACGACGTCGGCGATCGGGTGATCCAGCAGGTGGCGAGTACCCTGCGGGCCAGCGCGCGCCAGTCCGACGTGGTTTGCCGCAACGGCGGAGAGGAGTTCCTGATGCTGCTGCCGGGCACCCCGCTGGAAGAGGCGTTGATCATTGCGGAGCGGGTACGGCTCGGGATTGCCGAAGCCTGGCTTACCGACGTTGGCCGCATCACCTTATCAATTGGCGTCTCGGCATGGAACGGTCAGCAGGATGTGTCGCTGGAAGCCAGCTTAAAGCAGGCGGATGCCGCGCTGTATCAGGCGAAAAACAGCGGACGTAACTGTGTGATTGCGGCACCCGTCAGCTAACCGCGCGCCAGCAGGCAACGCCCTTTTCAGGCTGCTTATATCAGGTACAATCGTCCTCCTTTTTTGCTGTATTGGATCGGAAGTTATGCTGGCTTTATTATTTCAATGGTACAAACGCCGCTTCAGCGATCCGCAGGCTATTGCCCTGCTGGTGATCCTGCTGGCGGGCTTCTGCATCCTGTTTTTCTTAAGCGATCTGCTGGCTCCGCTGCTGCTGGCCGTGGTGCTGGCCTATCTGCTGGAATGGCCAACGGCGCGACTGCAGCGCGTTGGCTGCAGCCGAAGCTGGGCCACCTCAATTGTGCTGGTGCTGTTCGCCGGTATTCTGCTGGTGATGGTGCTGATTGTGGCGCCGGTCGCCTGGCAACAGGGCATCAATCTGACCCGCGACCTGCCCAACATGCTCAACAAGCTCTACCTGTTTTCCGCCGGGCTGCCGAAGCGTTTTCCGGCGCTGATGGATGCCGGCATCATCGATCTGATTGCGGAGAACCTGCGTAGCCGGCTGAGCGGCGTCGGCGATTCGCTGGTCCGCTACTCTCTGGCGTCGCTGGTCGGCCTGATGACGCTGATGATCTATCTGGTACTGGTGCCGCTGATGGTGTTCTTCCTGTTAAAGGATAAAGAACAGATGCTGAACGCGGTGCGCCGGGTGTTGCCACGCAATCGCGGTCTGGCTGGGGTAGTGTGGCTGGAGATGAATCAGCAGATCACCAACTATATTCGCGGCAAGGTGCTGGAGATGGTGGTGGTCGGCATCGCCAGCTGGCTGGCCTTCCTGTTTCTCGGCCTCAACTATGCGCTCCTGCTGGCGGTACTGGTGGGGATTTCGGTGTTAATTCCCTATATCGGCGCGATGCTGGTTACCGTGCCGGTAATCTGCGTAGGACTGTTTCAGTGGGGGATGGGCAGCGAATTCTGGACCATGTTTATCGTCTATCTGGTGATTCAGGCGCTGGATGGCAACATTCTGGTGCCGATTCTGTTCTCAGAAGCGGTTAATCTGCATCCACTGGTGATTATCTTATCGGTGGTGATTTTTGGCGGGCTATGGGGATTCTGGGGCGTGTTCTTTGCCATTCCACTGGCGACGCTGGTCAAAGCGGTGGTGCATGCCTGGCCGGACGAGCACCGGACGGCGTAATAAGCCGGGCGCGGCGAGTAAACTGCCGCGCCCGACAGACATCAGGCGGACTTAACGTAATCCAGCACGATGTCGTGGTGATTTGAGGTTTTGAAGTTATCGAATACCTTTTCCACCTTGCCATCCGCATCCAGCAGGAAGCTGATGCGATGGATGCCGTCATAGGTTTTACCCATAAAGGTCTTTTCACCCCAGACGCCAAATGCCTTACAGACCTCATGATCTTCATCCGACAGCAGGGTGAAATTCAGCAGCTCTTTTTCGACAAAGCGTGACAGTTTTTGCGGTTTGTCAGTGCTGATGCCCAGCACCTCGACACCCGCTTTTTTCAACTCATCCATATTGTCACGCAGACCACACGCCTGGACGGTGCAGCCAGGCGTCATCGCCTTCGGATAGAAATACACCAGAACGCGCTGTCCCTGGAAGTCGGTCAAATTAACCTGTTCGCCGTCCTGATCGGGCAAGCTAAATTTCGGTGCGGTATCACCGGCTTTCAGTGGATTCATCACATCTCTCCATTTTTTTATTCAGGCTGTCGGTAATACACCATCCGGCCGGAAACTGCCAAACGGAAAATTACCATCAGGGGGTATTTCACCACATAGCCGGGCACGTTTCGGTGACAGTAATGTGGAGAAATAGCTCCGGTATTGTGACCTGCGCCGTTAGCGTGCCGGGCTGACGGCTTCACTGCTGTCGGCATCCGACGCGCTGTAAAGACGCAGCGAACCCTGGGCATTCAGCTCCTGACACAGCGTATTAAAAGCCTGCTCAAACGACGTGCCTTCGGTACGCGTTGGACTGTGGGCCGTCATTTGAATATAGAGCGTTGGGGGTAAATCGTGTTGCCCCGGCGTAATTCGTGACACCAGTTCGGCAACGTTCATCTGATGTTTATCGATCAGATCGGTAAAGCGCTCAATGATGTGCGGCGAATCCGCCACCTCAACCTGAATAAACGCGGTATCCGGCATCGGCGGACGCTGACGGGCATTGGTGCGCTTCATGACGATCAGCAGTTCCAGTTCGGCACCTTTCAGCGGCAGAGTGGATTCAATCAGCGTAATGGCGTTCCAGCTACCGGATAGCAGCATGATAAAGGTGAACTCATCCCCAAGCATGGCGAGACGGCTATCTTCGATATTGCAACCGCAGCTGCTGACGTGTCGGGTGATAGTATTGACGATACCCGGACGGTCAACACCGAGCGCGGTGATCACCAGATGATGGGGCTGAGATTGCGGCAAAATGGCTTTTCCTGTGCATTCGCTAATAACCATAAGGTAAACATAAAAAAAACTGCTGACAAGCGCGGGAATAGCGTGGCTTGCTTGCTTTTCCCTAAGTGTAAAACGTACCATGAAGCACTTGTTTGTCGAGGGGATCGCCAATGTTTACGGGAAGTATTGTTGCACTCGTTACGCCAATGGATGACAAAGGTAATGTCTGCCGTGCGAGTCTGAAAAAACTGATTGATTATCATGTCGCCAGCGGCACCGCGGCGATTGTTTCCGTCGGCACCACAGGCGAATCGGCCACGCTGAGCCATGAAGAACACGGCGATGTGGTGATGCTGACCCTGGAGCTGGCCGATGGCCGGATCCCGGTGATCGCCGGAACCGGGGCGAATGCCACCGCAGAAGGCATCTCTCTGACTAAACGTTTCGAACACTCCGGCGTTGTCGGCTGCCTGACCGTCACGCCGTATTATAACCGTCCGACGCAGGAAGGATTGTTCCAGCACTTTAAAGCCATCGCCGACAGCACCAGCCTGCCGCAAATGCTGTATAACGTACCCTCGCGCACCGGTTGTGACATGCTGCCGGAAACCGTTGCCCGTCTGGCTGAAATAAAAAATATTATCGGAATCAAAGAGGCAACCGGGAACTTATCGCGGGTTAGTCAGATCCAAGAGCTGGTTAATGAAGAGTTCATTCTGGTGAGTGGCGACGACGCTACCGCACTGGACTTTATGCAACTGGGCGGCAAAGGCGTCATTTCGGTGACTGCGAACGTGGCCGCGCGCGAAATGGCCGAGCTGTGCACACTGGCGCAGCAGGGCAATTTCGTCGAGGCTCGCCGCCTGAATCAGCGTCTGATGCATCTGCACCAGACGCTTTTCTGTGAACCCAATCCTATCCCGGTAAAATGGGCTGCGAAACAGCTAGGATTAATCGCTAACGACACGCTGCGTCTGCCAATGACGCCACTGACTGCAGCCGGCCAGCCGAAAGTGGAGCAGGCGCTGGTGAAAGCGGGTTTGCGATAATTTAGGGAGTTTGAATGAATTACTCAGTAAAGCGGTCAACGGTAGCTACCGTGGTGGGGCTTTCCACCCTGATGCTGTTGTCGGCCTGTTCGAGCGACCAGCGCTATAAGCGCCAGGTCAGCGGTGATGAATCTTACCTGCAAGCCAGCGAATTACATGAACTGAAAGCCCCTGCCGGAATGATCCTGCCGGTTCAGCGTGGTGATTTTGACGTGCCGCGCACCAGCAGTCAGGCGCCGACCGGCAAGCAGCTCGATATCCGTCCACCGGCCCAGCCACTGGCGCTGCTGAACGGTACGCGCGCGCAATACAGCAATAATACCGGCGCGCTGATGATTGAGAACAGCCGTGGCTCCGTCTGGTCGCAGGTGGTTAATGTGGTGCAGTCTTACAAATTCCCGATTGCTTCACGCAATGACGCGGGACAGCAGCTGACCACTGACTGGGTGCAGTGGAACCGGGCTGATGAAGACCAGCAGTACCGTGGCCGCTACCAGATCAGCGTACAGTCGCAGAGCTATCAGCAGCTGCTGACGGTTCGTCTGCTGGAACTGCAACAGGATGGCAAAACCATCACTTCGCCGGCGCAAATCCAGCGTTATACCGCGCAGATGCTCAACGACATCAGCACCGGTCTGGATAAGATCGAAACCGCCAGCGAAAACGCCGCTTCAGGTCGGGTGAATGGTGCGATTGATGTGCAGAGTGGCGCAGATGATACCGGCTTGCCGTTGCTGATCCTGCGTACGCCTTACAACGTGGCGTGGCAGCGTCTGCCAGAGGCGATGAAACGCGTCGGCATGGAAGTGACGGACACCACCCGTTCAACCGGCAGCATGAAGGTGACCTATAAATCACCGGGCAGCAGCAGCTGGGATGAAGTGGGCGCGAAAGATCCGGAATTGCCAAACGGTGATTACAAAGTGCAGGTCGGCGATCTTGATAACCGTACCAGCCTGCAGTTCATCGATCCGAAAGGGCATGTGCTGACCCAGTCGCAAAATGATGCGCTGGTGGCGGTGTTCCAGGGCGCGCTGAACAAATAAAGTGATTAACGGCCGGAGATTCTCCGGCATTTTTATTTTGTTTTTGGCATAATAGCGCGCGGCGAAGTAATCGATTGCGTCCCGCCAATCGCCGCAGCGGCACAGGCCGTTGAACACCCGTTATTTCAAGTCTGGAGTTAACAAGATGCAAAAGCGAGCTGAGTTGTATCGCGGTAAAGCGAAAACCGTATACAGCACCGACAATCCGGATCTGCTGATACTCGAATTCCGCAACGATACGTCAGCCGGTGACGGCGCCCGAATCGAGCAGTTTGATCGCAAAGGAATGGTAAACAACAAGTTTAACCATTTCATCATGACTAAATTGCAGGAAGCGGGTATCCCGACCCAGATGGAAGCGCTGCTGTCTGATAACGAAGCGCTGGTGAAGAAGCTGGAGATGGTGCCGGTTGAGTGTGTCGTCCGCAACCGTGCCGCGGGTTCACTGGTTAAGCGTCTGGGCGTGGAAGAGGGGATGGTGCTGAATCCACCGCTGTTCGATCTTTTCCTGAAAGATGATGCGAAACATGACCCGATGGTCAACGAATCCTACTGCGAAACCTTTGGCTGGGTCAGCAAAGAAAACCTGGCGCGGATGCAGGAACTGACCTTCAAAGCCAATGAAGTGCTGAGCAAGCTGTTTGATGACGCTGGCTTAATTCTGGTCGATTTCAAGCTGGAGTTTGGTCTGTTTAACGGCGAAGTGACGCTGGGCGATGAGTTCTCGCCAGACGGCGCGCGCCTGTGGGACAAACAGACGCTGGATAAAATGGACAAAGACCGTTTCCGCCAGAGCCTGGGTGGCGTGGTTGAAGCCTATGAAGCGGTTGCCCAGCGACTGGGCGTGAAGCTCGACTAAGTCGCGCCGTACCGCAGAAAAAGGAGAGCCCCGGCTCTCCTTTTTTCATTTTGGCATAAAGCTGGTGATTGCCCCGGCACACAACTAAAATCATGCCATCTGAGTAAACCGCTAAGGGAGTACAGCATGCGCTGGCAAGGGCGTCGCGAAAGCGACAATGTAGAGGACCGTCGCGATCAATCATCCGGTTTTGGTGGAGGAGGCCGCCAGATTCGTCTGCCGCGCGGCAAAGGCGGGATTGTTCTGCTGATTGTGGTGGCGGTGGCCGGCTATTATGGCTATGACCTGACCGCCTTACTGACCGGCGGTGAAGTGGCACCGACCAGTCAGCAACAGCAGCGTAGCGTCAGTCCGAATGAGGATGAAGCGGCGAAATTTACCAAAGTGATGCTGGCGACCACCGAAGATACCTGGGGGAAACTGTTCCAGCAGATGAACAAACAGTATGTCGCGCCGAAGCTGGTGATGTATCGCGGTGCCACCCGCACCGGCTGCGGTACCGGCCAGTCAGTGATGGGGCCGTTCTACTGTCCTGCCGATCAGACGGTTTATATCGATCTCTCGTTTTATGATGAGATGAAAACCAAACTCGGTGCCGGTGGTGACTTTGCCCAGGGCTATGTGATTGCGCATGAAGTGGGCCATCACGTCCAGAAACTGTTGGGTATCGAACCGAAAGTTCGCGAAATGCAGCAGGGTGCCAGCCAGACTCAGGTAAACCAGCTGTCGGTCAAAATGGAGTTACAGGCTGACTGCTTCGCTGGCGTCTGGGGACACTATATGCAGCAGGAAAATATCCTTGAGGTTGGCGATCTGCAGGAAGCCCTGAATGCCGCTGAGGCGATTGGCGACGATCGACTGCAGCAAAAAAGTCAGGGGCGGGTAGTGCCGGACAGCTTTACCCACGGCACCTCGCAGCAGCGATACAGCTGGTTCAAGCGCGGCTTTGATGGTGGCAATCCGGGACAGTGCAACACCTTCGCCAGCAACCAGTGACCCTGCAACGCCTCACCGCACAGATGCAGCAGGCCGGGATTCGACGGCTGGCGGTGATCAGCGGCGATCCGGCGTGGTGCCTGATGCGGGCGACGGCATGGCGTGATGCGCTGGCGGGTGACTGGCTGACGCTAAGCGACAACGCACTGTTTCCCGGTCCGCACTGCGTGCCGGGGGCGGTGCGCACCCTGCTGGGACGCGAATTTCATCATGCGATTTTCGATGCCCGGCAGGGCTTCCATGCTGAAGCCTTCGCCGCGCTGGCCGGCACCTTAACCGCCGGTAGCTGGCTGCTGCTGCTGGTCCCGCCCTGGGACCGGTGGCTGCAACAACCTGATGCTGATAGCCTGCGCTGGGCGGACGTCGCCGAGCCGATCGCCACGCCACGCTTCGTTGAGCATCTGCAACAGCAGATTCTGAACGATGCAGAAGTGCTGCTGGAGCAGCAGCATCAGCCTTGCCGTCTTCCGCCGCATACAGACTGGCCACAGTGGCAGTGTCGGGCACCGCAACAGCAGCAGGCGATGCTGGCGCAGTTGCTGGCGCTGCCGTCAGGCGTGGCGGTGCTGACTGCCGCCCGCGGACGCGGAAAGTCGGCACTGGCGGGCATGCTGGCGGGCCAGCAGGGAAACTGTCTGGTGACTGCGCCGGCCAGGGCGTCCACCGGGGTACTGGCCGCGTTTGCCGGCGATCATTTTCATTTTATGGCCCCGGATGCGCTACTGGCGCTGATGCCGCCGCCGCCCGCTGCCTGGCTGATTATTGATGAAGCCGCCGCCATTCCCGCGCCGTTGCTGCAGGCGCTGATCAGTCGTTTTCCCCGGGTATTACTCACCACCACGGTGCAGGGTTACGAAGGCAGCGGACGCGGTTTTATCCTGAAATTTTGCGCCGGACTGCCGCAGGTTCGCTATTTCACCCTTGATGAACCACTCCGCTGGTCGCGCAGCGATCCGCTGGAACGCTGGCTCAACCAGGCGCTGCTGTTTGACGATGCTGCTGCCGTCGCACCGTCATCCTCAGCCATTCCGCATCGGGCGTCGCGCAACGATTTTACGGCGTTGCAGGCGGCCTATCGGCTGCTGACCAGCGCCCATTACCGCACCTCTCCGCTTGATTTACGCCGTCTGCTGGATGCGCCCGGCATGCAGCTGTGGCTGGCGGGTAACGCGTTAGCGTTGCAGGGCGCGTTATGGCTGGTGGAAGAGGGCGGGCTTGATCCTGCCCTGGCAGAGGCGGTATGGGCCGGTACTCGTCGGCCGCGTGGCAATCTGGTGGCTCAGTCGCTGGCGGCGCACGCCGGATTCGCTGAAGCGGCAACGTTACGCTCACTGCGTATCAGCCGCATTGCCGTGGCGGCGGAGAGTCGTCGTCGTGGCATCGGTCAGCAGCTGGTGGCGGCAGCCCGTCATGCCGCCGCGGATTACGACTATCTTTCTGTCAGCTTCGGCTACACTGAATCTCTTTGGGCTTTCTGGCGCAGCTGTGGTTTTACCCTGGTGCGTATCGGCAGCCAGCGCGAAGCCAGCAGCGGCTGCTACGCCGCAATGGCGATGCTGGCCTGTTCTGATGCCGGTGAGACGTTACAGCGGCGGGCCGCACACCATCTGGCCCGTGACTGGCCGGTGCTGCGTCAGCATATCGCGCTGGAGCCGGACATCACTGCGTGCCGTGAGGCAGGTTTCACGCCGCAGGATGCCCGACTGGCGGCCGGTTTTGCCTGGGCGCAGCGGCCACTGGAGGCCAGTTTGCCGGTGTTGCAGCGGCTGGCTGGGGTCTCTGCTCAGCCGTTACCGCTGATCGAGGCTGCCATCGCTGCTCCTGATGCGCTGACTGCACTGGCCCGGCAGGCGGGGCTGAGCGGCCGTAAAGCGTTAATTGCCGCACTGCGTCAGCAAGCCGCTATCGCACTTGAAACGCTGCAGGACGTTGATGCCGACGTCTTACGTCAGTCGTTGAAATAATTCGACCGGCGGCTTCAAATATTCCTCATATCATTCCGCGCCCGGCGGCGTAGAGTGACAACAGGAGGTCAACATGACACTGAAATATGTAATCGTTCAACAGCCTGCTACGGCGGCCCAGCTGTTCCTGCTTTATCACGGCGTGGGCGACAATCCGGATTCAATGGGCGAGATCGGCAGCTGGTTTGCCCGCACTTTTCCTGAAGCGCTGGTGGTTTCGGTAGGATCGCCTGCCGCTGGTCGTCAGTGGTTTACTGAAGCGGAATTACACGACCAGACGGTCCAGCAGCGGGTAGATGCCGCCATGCCGCAGTTTGTCGAATCGGTCCGTCACTGGCAGCAGCAGAGTGGTGTCCGGGCGGAAGCTACGGCGCTGATCGGCTTTTCGCAGGGTGGCAGCATGGTGCTGGAAGGGGTAAAAGCCCATGCCGACCTGGCGGGGCGCGCGGTGGTGTTTAATGGCCGTTTCGTTACCCTGCCAGAGAAAGCCAGCACCCGTACCACGGTGCATCTGATCCACGGCGATTATGATGAGCAGATCCCGCTGCATCATGCGCAACAGGCAGAGCAACGACTGACGGCATTAGGCGGTGATGTGACGCTGGATATTGTTGATGATTTAGCCCACGCGATTGACCATCGCAGTATGGAGCTGGCGCTTAATCATCTGCGCTATACGGTACCGAAACGCTACTTTGATGAAGCGTTAAGCGGGGCGAAACCCGGTGATGACGATGTGATTGTGATGATGTAAAAATGCCCTCGCACGGCGAGGGCATCCGCGATTACTTTTTCTTCGGCCAGTCGTCGTCATCGTCCCATTTATCGTTAAAATCACGATGCGGCGGCAGGTCCGGTTTGTTATCCATAAATTTTTTGTGATCGATGCGTTTCAGATCTTTATACACATTCATCAGCACGCCAACCATCAGCAGGATCACCAGGATCCACCAGTAGTCTTTAATAAACTCCATTTCCCGCTCCTTAATATCGCACTCAGGCGATCAGTTGTTCCATGATGCGTTGATACATCCGGCTCAGCATCTGCAGGTCGGAGGCTTTCACACACTCATTGATTTTATGAATGGTGGCATTCACCGGACCCAGTTCTACTACCTGCGCACCCATCCGGGCGATAAACCGGCCATCAGAGGTGCCGCCGGTCGTCAGCAGCTGCGGCTTAATCTCATTATAGTGCGCCACCGCTTTTACGACGGCATCGACCAGCTTACCGCGATCGGTCAGGAACGGCTGACCCGAGAGTTTCCACTCAATGGTGTAGCGCAGCTGATGACGATCCAGCAGTTCTGCAACCCGCTGACGGATCATCTCATCGGTCAGCTCAGTGCTGAAACGGAAGTTGAACTGCAGGAACAGCTCGCCGGGGATGACGTTGTTGCTGCCGGTTCCGGCCTGTACATTGGCAATCTGCATGCTGGTCGCCGGAAAGAAGGCATTGCCCTGGTCCCACTCGACGGCCACCAGTTCATTCAGCGCCGGCATCGCCCGATGCACCGGATTATCGGCCAGATGGGGATAGGCGACATGACCCTGAACCCCATGCACCGTCAGATTCGCGGTGATCGAGCCGCGCCGGCCATTTTTCACTACGTCGCCCACCACTTCGGTACTGGACGGTTCGCCAACCAGGCAGTAATCAAGCCGTTCCTGGCGTGCCATCAGGCGCTCAACCACTTTAACGGTACCGTTAGCACCGCTGGCCTCTTCATCGGAAGTAATCAGAAACGCCAGCCGGCCTTTATGGTGAGGATGGACGGCGACAAAACGTTCGGCGGCCACCACCATCGCCGCCAGCGAGCCTTTCATATCGGCCGCGCCACGGCCAAACAGCATGCCGTCACGGATGGTGGGTTCAAAAGGAGGATTGATCCAGCGGCTGGCATCGCCCGCCGGGACCACATCGGTATGACCGGCAAACGCCAGCGTTTCGCCTTCACCACGGGTCGCCCAGAAATTCAGGGTGTCACCGATGTTCATGGTCTCGATGTGAAAGCCAATCGCCTGTAAGCGGGCGATCAGCAGAGCCTGACAGCCGGCATCATCGGGGCTGAGAGAGGGGCGACGAATAAGCTGTTGCGTCAGCTCAATGACCGGGCAAAACATATTATGACTTCTCCTGGATAGCATTCTGATAGGTCGTCTCACTAAAGCCGGCAAGCAAAGTGCCATCCGGAGTGCGTAACAGTGGGCGTTTAATCATCGCAGGCTGGGCCAGCATCAGCGCTTTGGCGCTGTCTGCATCGGTGACGGCCTCGCGCTCTGCCTCGGGCAATTTGCGCCAGGTGGTGCCGCGGGTGTTGAGCAGGGTGGTATAGCCCAGCGCATCAATAAATTCCTGCAGCTGCGCGTCACTCAGGCCATCAGCACGGTAGTCATGGAACCGATAGTCGATGCCAGCAGCCGTTAAAAAGCCCCGGGCTTTTTTTATCGTGTCGCAATTTTTAATCCCGTACATCACCCACTGCGCGCTCATTGCCTGATCCTTATTGTCCTGTGAAACGTTGAAGCTGAAAAAAGCAGCCAAAGCGCGAGTTTAGCATAGTGCGATCCGTTGCGGCATCTCACCAGGCGGGCCAGAGCTGTCAATAATCGTTACCGGCAGGCATCAGGTAAACGTTATCAATTTCAGCCGTAATCATTACCTGGCTTATCATTGGATAATTAAGAATTTCGCCATGTTGAGAAAATAAGCTACCGCTGGGGTTATCAATTAATAATTGCAGGCGGGTTAAGCAGTTGCTGAAATGTGCTTCAGCTACCAAATCCGATAAAACTCAGGTTTTATTCACCGCTGCCGATAGTGATAACAGGTGTAAACGTATTCACCTGATGAAAAAAAGCGCGTAACATTGCCATCACAATAAGAGAGGGCATTATGATTGACACTGAAATGGGGAACTGGAAAGAATTTATCGAAGCGATGTTACGCAACAAGTAACACGTGACGAGAAAAGCAGGGCGCTTCCCCTCTTGCTGCAATTCTTACCACACACAGAAATAAGGCGGTCACTGATATCAGTGGCCGCTTTTTATTTCTGGCGCGACTCTCCGCTGAGTCAGCCTGCTTAATCGTGCGGTTTCTCTTTCAGCGGGAAACGACGGCGTACCAGCACGAAGAACAGCGGTACGAAGAAGATCGCCAGCAGCGTGGCGGAGATCATGCCACCCATCACGCCGGTACCGACCGCATGCTGACTGCCGGAGCCGGCACCGCTGCTGATCGCCATCGGCAGTACCCCGAAGATAAAGGCCAGCGAGGTCATCAGAATCGGCCGCAGGCGCTGGCGGGCGGCCTCCAGCGTTGATGCCACCAGTTCGCCGCCTTTGCTGTTGATCTCATTGGCAAACTCAACAATCAGAATGGCGTTCTTGGCGGAGAGGCCCACCACCGTCAGCAACCCGACCTGGAAGTAAACGTCGTTCTCCAGACCGCGCAGCCAGGTGGCAATCAGCGCGCCGACCACGCCGAGCGGGACCACCAGCATCACCGAGAACGGAATCGACCAGCTCTCATACAGCGCGGCGAGGCAGAGGAACACCACCAGCAGCGAAATAGCATACAGCGCCGGTGCCTGCGAGCCGGACAGACGCTCCTGGTACGAAGCGCCGCTCCACTGGAAGCCGACGCCCAGCGGTAAGGCGTTGACCAGTTTTTCCATCTCATCCATCGCGGTGCCGCTGCTGACGCCGTTGGCGGCTTCACCGACAATCTCCAGCGAGGAGTAACCGTTGTAGCGCTCCAGCCGGGGGGAACCGGTCTCCCAGTGGCTGGTGGCGAACGCGGAGAAGGGCACCATGCCGCCGCTGCTGTTGCGCACGTACCACTTATTGATATCGCCCGGCAGCATGCGGAATTCGGCTGCCGCCTGGACATAGACTTTTTTCACCCGGCCACGATCGAGGAAGTCATTCACATAGCTTGAGCCCCAGGCGGTGGTCAGGGTGTCGTTGATGGTATCGAGCGAGACGCCCAGCGCCTGCGCTTTGCGCTCATCGACATCAATCTGTAACTGTGGGCTGTCGTCGAGTCCGTTGTGGCGCACCCGCGATAACGATTTATCGCTGGCGGCCATCTCCAGTAGCTTATCGCGCATCGCCATTAACCGGGCATGGCCGAGCCCGGCATGATCCTGCAGCTGCAGGTCAAAGCCCGACGAACTGCCCATGCCAGTAATGGCCGGCGGACTGCTGGCGATCACCCGACCCTCTTTAATCTTCTGAAACGCTTTTGTGGCGCGATCAATAATCGCGAACGAGGTGCGATCGGCACCGGGACGATCTTCCCAGTTTTTCAGTCGGACAAACAGCCGCGCCACGTTCTGACCGTTACCGCCAGGCCCGGCGCCGATGGTCGAGAACACCGACAGCACATTGGCCTGTTCTTCGGTCAGATAGTAATTTTCGACTTTTGCCACCACGGCGGCAGTCTGCTCTAAGGTGGCACCGGCCGGAAGCTGGACCTGGGTCAGAAACACGCCGCGATCTTCCAGCGGCAGGAAAGAAGTGGGCAGACGCAGAAACAGAAAGGCCATCAGGCCGATAAGCGCAAGATAGAGCAGCAGCCAGCGGCCGCCCTTACGCAGAATACCTGCCACGCCGTGCTGGTAACGGTCCGCGTTTTTATTGAAGTGACGGTTGAACCAGCCGAAGAAGCCGCCACGCCCGTGCGACTCGCCGGGCTTCACCGGCTTGAGCAGCGTGGCGCACAGCGCGGGCGTCAGGATCATCGCCACCAGTACCGACAACACCATTGCCGACACAATGGTGATTGAGAACTGGCGATAAATGGCCCCGACCGTGCCGCCAAAAAAAGCCATCGGCACGAAGACTGCCGACAGCACCAGTGCGATACCGACCAGCGCGCCCTGAATCTGGCCCATCGATTTGCGTGTCGCGGCACGCGGCGACAATCCCTCTTCACTCATCAGGCGTTCAACGTTTTCCACCACCACGATGGCGTCATCCACCAGCAGGCCGATCGCCAGCACCATGGCGAACATCGTCAGGGTATTGATACTGAAACCGCAGGCGTAGAGCACGCTGAAGGTGCCAAACAGCACCACCGGGACGGCGATGGTGGGGATCAGCGTGGCGCGGAAGTTCTGCATAAACAGGTACATCACACCAAACACCAGCACAATCGCTTCCAGCAGCGTCTTCACCACATCGGTAATTGACGCTTTGACGAATGGCGAAGTTTCATAGGCGATTTTGGCTTCCAGCCCGTGCGGAAAATAGTGGGATAACTCCTCAATACGCGCCCGCACCAGCTTGTCGGTATTCATCTCATTGGCACCCGAGGCCAGTTTGACCCCCAGACCGGAAGCGGGCTGGCCATTATAGCGGCTGAGGTAGTCATATTTTTCGGCACCGAGCGCCACGCTGGCAACATCACCCAGCGTGACCACCGAGCCATCAGGATTGTTCTTCAGGGTAATCGCCCGGAACTGCTCCGGCGTCTGCAGCATCGACTGGGCATTCACCGTGGCGTTAAGCGCCTGCTTGTCTACCGATGGCAGGCCGCCAACCTGGCCGACGGCGACCTGGGCATTCTGCGATTCGATGGCGCTGACCACATCATCGGTGGTCAGGGAGTAGGCGATCAGCTTGTTGGGATCGAGCCAGATGCGCATCGCGTATTGTGAACCATAAGCATCTACCTGGCCGACGCCATCAATGCGGCTTAGCGGATCCTGGATGTTACTGGCGACATAATCTGCAATATCCTGCTTATCCATGCTGCCGTCGGTCGAGACAAAGGCCACCATCAGAATGTTGCTGTCACCGGTTTTGTTGACCGTCACGCCCTGTGACTGCACTGCCTGGGGTAATTTACGCAGCGCGGATTGCAGCTGGTTTTGTACCTGCTGGCGCGCTTCATCCGGATCGGTGCCAGCGGTGAAGGTGAGGGTGATCTGCGCCTGGCCGGTGTTGCTGCTGTTGGATGACATGTACATCAGGTTATCGATGCCAGTCATATTCTGCTCGATCACCTGGGTAACGGTGTTCTCCAGCGTTTCGGCAGAGGCGCCAGGATAGTTAGCGGTGATCCGCACGTTGGGCGGTGCCAGGTCGGGATACTGTTCAATAGGCAGCGAAATAATGGAAAGGGTGCCGCAAAGACACAGCAAAATCGCCAGAACCCATGCAAAGATGGGTCGGTCGATAAAGAAATTCGACATTAAATCGACACTCCTCAGTGCTTTTTTATCAGGAATGAGAGCCCAGGAAAGGGTGCACCGGCAGAGCAACCGGATGATCTCTTCCACGATTTCCTGCCGACACTTACTCTACGTGCGGTCAATTAGAGAATCGTGGAGAAATTGTGGAGAAAGTGTAAATTCTCCGATTATTTAACGATGGCGGCTTTCAAGCCAGAGCACGGTCGCGGCAACGCGCGAGCGCACATCCAGTTTCCGCAACAGGTTGCGGATATGCACTTTTACCGTCTCTTCTGAGATATGCAGAATGGTGCCAATCTCTTTATTCGACAGACCGCGCGCCACCTCCTGCAGCACATCACGCTCACGCTCAGTCAGCTGGCGTAAAGGATCGGCGCTGTGCTGGCGATTGGCAAGATAACGGGCGACGCCTTCGCTGAACACTTTTTCGCCCTGGGAGGCTTGCAGAATCTGTCCCAGCAGGATCTCCGGCTCGCTGTCTTTCAGCAGATACCCATCGGCACCGGCATCCACCATGGTGAAAATATCACTGTGGGCGTCAGAGACGGTCAGCACCAGAATGCGCGAACTGATGCCTTCGTGGCGCAGGGCTTTAAGGGTATCCAGTCCCGACATGCCTTTCATATTCAGGTCGAGCAGGATCACATCCGGCTCATGCTGGCGAGCCTCTGCTAGCGCTTCCGTGCCGTTGTTGGCTTCTGCGATCACGACCAGCCGGGGATCGAGCGCCAGTAGCTGACGAATCCCCCGGCGCATCAGCGGATGATCGTCAACAATCATCAAAGTTAATGTGGGCTGTTGCATGTTCTTTTCCTTTCCCCGAACTGTTTCAGGCTGTTATGCGTGAAAGATGTCACCTGCTGCTGACACAGAATTCTGCGCCGCAGCGGCTCTGCTGTCGCCATTCGCCTGAAGCAGGCTGGCGATCGCTTATCAATAATCTGTTAACCCGCACCGGCACGCTATTCGAACTGACGCGCCGGACGCGGTGGAAAACGCAGTGCGACCTGGGTGCCGCGTGGCTGGGCGCTGATGCTGAGCTTGCCGTCTAAGCGCTGCGCGCGCTCCGCCATAATGGTCAGTCCGTAGTGGCCTGGCGGTTCATCGGTGTTGCTGATGCCAACGCCGTCATCGGTAATCGTCAGTAAGTGCTCACCCTGTTCGGTGTGCTGATAATCAATGCTGATGCGCTGCGCGCTGGCGTGACGAATCGCATTCAGCAACGCTTCGCGGGCGATCTGTAAAACATGGACCTGCTGCTGCGCTTCGAGACTCTCTAAGCCTGGCTGATAGTTGAAGAGAATCTGCGCGCCGGTCTGTTCCTGCAGCGAGGCGATCATCGCCTGCATCGCCGCCACCAGATCCGCCTGTTCGATGGTCAGGCGAAAGGTAGTCAGCAGTTCCCGTAACTGGCGATAGGCATCGGCCAGCGCCTGATCAAAGTCGGCAATGATGCCGTGGGCGGCGTGGTCAGATTTATCGACGGTCCGTCGCAGCAGCGTAAGCTGAATGCGCAAAAATGACAGCGACTGCGCCAGCGAATCGTGCAGTTCGCGAGCGATAGTGGTGCGTTCCTCAATCAGCAGCATCTGCTGATGCTGCTTCTGGGCCTGCCAGATCCAGATGGCGCGTCCCAGCATCGCCGCCAGGCTGCGCATTAACTCATCCGCCGGGGCAGGGGCGCGCGCCCGCCAGCGCAGTTCGCCAATCTGCTGGTCGCCCTGCTGCAGCGGCAGTCGTTGCCAGTCCGTGGTGGCATCACATTCACCGGCATGAAAATGAAACTGGTCGCTGTCGAGCCGAATCGCCGTCAGTTTCTCGCGGGTCAGGACATTATTGAGCACCGCTTCAAACAGGGCCGGATGCAGCGGGCTGGCGGTCAGCATCTGTGAGCTGTCGTACAGCAGCGACAGTGTGCGGTTGGCCTGAGTAAGATCTTCGGTTTTGGCGCGCACCGTGCTTTCCAGCAGCTGATAGTGTGAATGCAGGCGGGTCGCCATGCCGCTAAACGCTTGCGACAGCACCTTTAGTTCGTTCTGCTGCTCCACCCTGAGCGGCGGAAAATCAAAATTGCCGCTCTCAACATAGCGGCTGGCGGTGACCAGCGCATTGAGCGGGCGCACCACCTGCTGCCGGGTGAACCGAATAGTCAGCAGCGCCAGCGCCACAATGGCGATGACCCCGGCCAGGCTGCTGGCCGCCACCAGCCGCATTTTCAGTTCAGCATAGCGCTGCAAGCCCAGCACGAAACGGTCGATCTCGCCGACGTAAAGCGGTACCTGCTGTTGATAAGCCAGCGCATCACCCTGTTCCAGCCGCTGCTGCAATGACGGCCAGCCTGCGCGTAACCGCTGGTAGAGCAGCTTAACTTCGCGCGGCACCCAGGGGCGATCCAGCTTTTGCAGCACCGGAGCGTCGAGCGTCTGCCGGAACAGCACCAGATGTTGAGGCAGCTGCTGTGGCTGACTGCTGGCATCCCAGGCCATACGGTAACTCTGCATCCGCAGCGATCCCGCCAGATTGATCGCTTCGGCATCACGCTGGCTACTGAAGAGGGTGACTAGCGCCAGACCGGTGGTCAGCAGTGAAAGCAGCACGATGGCGCTTAACGCCTGCGCAATGCTGTGGGTAACGGAACGTTTAACAATCACATCAATAGCCCTGTAGGGAGTGCGGGATTATAAGAGAGCGGTGGCACAACGCAAAGTCCCAATACCCTGTTTATTACACAAGCCGTTACATAATGTACATAAAATGACCGCAACTGACCGTTCCCAGGAACGCACAGACAAAGGCGTTTAAAAAATAACCAGCTTTACGCCCGGCAGAGGTTGCCTTTCATTGCAGCGTTAATAATTCATCCAGTCATTAAAACACTCGCGGATCACATTTTAAGGAGCATCTGATGAAAAGACTGAATGCAGTTCTGGCTGGTGCCCTGCTGGCTACCGCCTCATTTTCAACCTTCGCTGCGCTGCCGGTTGACCGTGACCAGGCGCAGAGTATGCAGAGCATCGGCAACGTTTCCGTCTCTAATGTCCGTGGCTCACTGGATGATGCGAATCGCCAGCTGTCACAAAAAGCGGAAGAGATGGGCGCCAGCCACTATCGCGTTATCGGTGTCGACAACCCGGGTGACTCCAGCCTGTGGACCGGCACCGCAGAGATCTACCGCTAATCCCACCCTCCCGGTTTCCATCCCTGTAGCTTTTACCGGCCCGTTTGCGGCCGGTTTTTTTGTTTTTGTGCATCAGAACCGATTCTTACAAATCAACCCGTGCAGCCTCCCACTATATTTTGCTTCGTTCTTGCAGAACGGGTAGGATTCATCGCCGTTAATTCCCGCGCTGCTTTCGCTAACTCACAGGCAGACGCACAGAGGAAAATACCCCATTTCGCATGGCATAACGCAATCGTTTGGATGTACTGCGACTGATGGTCAGGACAAACAGGAAAGCTATGAAATCGAATAAAAAATCTGCGGCCGAGATGCGCGCTGCAAAAAGACGCTGGCTTAATTCGCACGACAGCGGCTATCAAAAGGCGATGGGCAACCGTCACGTACAGATGATTGCTATCGGCGGCGCCATCGGCACCGGTCTGTTCCTGGGGGCCGGTGGCCGTCTGCAGGCGGCCGGACCGGCGCTGGCTATCATCTATCTGGTGTGCGGCATCTTCTCCTTCTTTATCCTGCGTGCCCTGGGCGAACTGGTATTACATCGCCCCAGCAGCGGCAGCTTCGTCTCCTATGCCCGTGAATTCCTCGGTGAAAAAGCGTCATACGTCGCAGGCTGGATGTATTTCGTGAACTGGGCCATGACCGGTATCGTCGACATCACCGCCGTCGCGCTCTACATGCACTACTGGGGCGCGTTTGGCGATGTGCCACAGTGGGTCTTCGCGCTTGGCGCGCTGGCCATCGTAGGCACCATGAACATGATTGGCGTGAAGTGGTTCGCCGAGATGGAGTTCTGGTTCGCGCTGGTCAAAGTGCTGGCGATTGTGCTGTTTCTGGTGGTAGGCGTGGTGTTCCTCGGCACCGGCAAACCGCTGGATGGCAACAGTACCGGTTTCCATCTGATTAGCGACAACGGCGGCCTGTTCCCGCATGGCTTACTGCCGGCGCTGGTACTGATTCAGGGGGTGGTATTTGCCTTCGCCTCGATTGAGCTGGTCGGCACTGCGGCCGGCGAATGTAAAGACCCGAAAACCATGCTGCCAAAAGCGATCAATAGCGTGATCTGGCGTATCGGCCTGTTCTATGTCGGGTCGGTGGTGCTGCTGGTGATGCTGCTGCCGTGGAATGCCTATCAGGCAGGTCAGAGTCCGTTTGTGACCTTCTTCTCGAAGCTGGGCGTGCCTTACATTGGTAGCATCATGAATATCGTGGTACTGAGCGCGGCGCTCTCCAGCCTGAACTCCGGCCTTTACTCGACCGGACGTATTCTGCGTTCCATGTCGATGGGCGGATCGGCACCAAAATTCATGTCAAAGATGAACGGTCAGCAGGTGCCTTATGCCGGTATTCTGGTCACCATCGGCGTCTACGTGATTGGCGTGGTGCTTAACTACTATGTGCCTTCGCAGGTATTCGAGATTGTCCTGAACGTCGCTTCGCTGGGAATTATCTCTTCCTGGGCATTTATTGTGGTATGCCAGCTGCGGCTGCGTAAGGCGATCAAAGAAGGCAAAGCGGATGACGTCAGCTTTAAGCTGCCAGGCGCGCCGTTTACCTCGTGGCTGACGCTGCTGTTCCTGTTCAGCGTGCTGGTGTTGATGGCGTTTGATTATCCGAACGGCACCTACACCATCGCCTCAATCCCGCTGATTGCGGTGATTCTGGTGCTGGGCTGGTTTGGGGTCCGTAAGCGCGTCAGCGCTATTGCGGAAACCGAACACGATCACCATGAAGAAGAGCCGAAGCCAGCCCGACTGGCAGATGAAAGCTCGCACTAATCTCAGCGCGTCGTGAATAAGCCAGCCTGCGGGCTGGCTTTTTTATTGCCGTTTATCCAGCGCGGCGGCAGGCGAATTCAGATAGTTTTCCCGGCGGCTTCATCCTATGATGGCAGACTCCCTTTATGCTGTAGCGGAGCGCGCATGTCGTTTAAGATCAATATCATCAAAGATAAGTTGCTGTCTGATAACTGGTTTGTGCTACGCAACTTCACCTATGAAATCACCGACCGGCGTGACAAAGTGATTCGCCATAAACGCGAAGTCTACGATCGCGGCAACGGGGCGACTATCCTGCTGTATAACCGCGAAAAGAACAACGTGGTGCTGACGCGTCAGTTCCGCATCGCCACCTACGTCAACGGTAACCACAGCGGCATGCTGATCGAAGCCTGCGCTGGCTTACTCGACGACGATTCACCCGAAGATTGCATTCGCAAAGAGGCGATTGAAGAGACCGGTTATGCGGTAGGCGAGGTAGAAAAACTCTATGCCTGCTACATGTCGCCGGGCGGAGTGACCGAGCTTATCCACTTTTTCGCTGCTGAGTATAATGAATCGCTGCGCGACAATGCGGGCGGCGGGGTTGAGGATGAATCGATCGAGGTGCTGGAGATCGCTTTTCCTGAGGCGCTGGCGATGGTCAAAGATGGCCGCATCTGCGACGGTAAAACCGTGATGTTGTTACAGCATGCGCAGTTAGCGGGCTGGTTAAAGCCGTAACGCGCGCAGCGAACCGATCCGATTTTATCCTGAGTAGCGGTGGCTGATGCGTTACTTTTCACTGAACCATGGCTGCTTTTTAAGCAGTTAATCGCGCTTTCTGGACGGGTTCACAGAATGCGGCCGCCGTCGGGCCCGTTGATGCGCTATCATCTCCACTCTGAGTATTCGGGGATCGATTTTCTTAATGTCGTATTGGATGAAATCGCTGTGGCTGTCGTCTTCGCTGTTGGTTGCCTCTGTGCAGGCCGAACCGTTGCAGAAGTCGTTTAACGACTGGCAAATGACCTGTAACAACGCGGCATTCTGCGTGGCACGCAATATTCCGGGCGACAAAGGATTAGTAATGACGATTTCGCGTCATGCGGGGGTCAATGACCGCCCGCTGCTGCGTATCGACTATGGCAGCGCCTACAGCGGTGAGCTGAAGGGCGGGCCGCTGCAGGATAATCTGTTGCTCGACCAGCGTCGCCTCAAACCCGATCTGAAACACTGGACGGTAGAACCCCATCATCTCGCCACCAGCAACGCCATCGCCATCGATGAATTCCTTGATTTGGTACTGGACGCAAAAACCGTGCAGCTCACCTACGATCCCAATGCCCTGATCTCGCTGCGCGGCATGAAAGCGGCACTGCTGCTGATGGATGATGTGCAGGGCAGGGTGAATGGCATGAGTGCCTGGGTTAAGCGCGGCGACCGGGCCAGCTGGGATGTGCCGCCGTCACCGACTCTGCCGCCATTACCGCCCGCGCCGCCTCAGCCTGCTGCGCTGACCCGCGAAGAGACCAGCGGACTGATCGATTACGGCACCTGGCGCATCAATACCGACTCCTGTTCGCTGGACCCGATGCGGCGCGAAGTGAGCGTGGCGCCGCTGACCGATCAGAAAGCGCTGCTGCTGGTGAGTTGCGAAATGGGCGCTTACAACGTGATCGATCTGGCGTTTGAAGTGACGCGCAGTCAGCCTTACGTGGCGAGAGGGGTGACGCTGACCCTGCCATTTACGCCACCGGGTACCAGCGAACGCCAGCTTGAGTTGATTAATGCGGATTACGATGCGGCTACCGGCCAGCTCTATACCTTTGGCAAAGGACGCGGATTAGGCGACTGCGGCAGAGCGACACGCTGGCAGTTTGACGGCACGCGTTTTGTGCTGGCGGAGTATGCTGAAGAATCGACCTGTGACGCCTGGCACAGCAGCGATGACTGGCCCACCCTGTGGGTAAGCCAGTCCGCCAGTACGGTGCAGCAACGTTAACGAATCGCCTGCACCATCATCGGTGATCCCAGCTGGTTACCGACCAGTTCAGCCAGCATGTTGTTCACGCCATCGCTCATCGGTGTAAAGCGGGTGAGCGGTGAGCGGGTGACGACCACAAACACTCCCACATTATGCTGCGGCACCATCGCCATATAGGTAATGAAGCCGCCGCCACCGCCGGTTTTCTGAATGATGCCAGGACGTCCGGATTTTGGTCCCATATAGACCCAGCCCATTCCCAGCGCGTCGGCTTTGCCCGGCACATCCATGCCTTCAACTTTATGCAACTGGTCGCGGCGATAGATCAGCGTCTGCAGCCGATCGATCTGCGGCGTGCGCTGGTTGACCGATGAATTAAGGAACTGCTGCATCCAGCGACCCATATCATCCGGCGTGGAGTAGACGCCTCCGCTGCCAATCGCGGCCAGCGTATTGTTACAAGGGCTGGCGCCTTTCTCGGCCACCATTAACCGGCTGCACTGCTCTGGCGACGGGGTAAACGTGGTGTCTTTCATGCCGAGCGGTCGGGTAATCAGCTGCTGAAACAGCGCCGGATAAGGCGTACCCGCTGCCCGCGACAACGCATCGCTCAGTAGATCGTATCCCAGGTTGGAATAGGCGGCATCGCTGCCCGGTGCTGATTTAAGCGTGGCACCAGAGAGCCAGTCCCAGCGCTCAGCGCGTGTGGGCCAGACAAAGACCGGACGATGAGGTTTACCGCCGGGCTGCTCACGCGGCAGACCGCTGGTATGAGTCGACAGGTTAATCAGACGAATCGGCTGGCCGTTGTAGCCCGGTACCCGCGCGCCCGGCGGCGCATATTTACTGAGCGGATCGTCGAGGCGGATCTGGCCGCGCTCCGCCAGCTTTACCATCACTTCGCTGGTCATGAGCTTACTGAGTGAGGCGATGCGAATCAGCGAATCTTTTTGCGGACGCACATTGTTGCCTGGCCGGGTTTCACCAAAGCTGGCGAACACCCGCTGATTGCCATCAATGGCCACCAGCGCCATGCCGGTCGCGCCGCTGCCGTAAAAGATATGTTCCGCATAGCGATCGACAATCTGTGACGCCAGCAACGGATCGGGCGCGACCTGCGCCATGCTTTTTAATGGAAGCAGAGAAACCATTAAGGCCAGTAAATATGATGTGCGCATGTTCAACGGAGAGGGCTTCGCTATTAAATCGGCGGAAAATGGCTGCCTTAATACTTCAGGAAGTCGCCGACAGCAAACCGCAACATTCCATCAGACAGGAAGAGGCGGGCGGCCAGCGGACAGGCAGCGTAAAATAGGACGAGTCTATAGTAATCAGTTTGCGCGAGGCGGGAAGAGGGGTAAGCAGATTTTTTTCTGTTTCAGGCTATGAGCAGAAATGGCCCTTCCCGATCGGCCGGGAAGGGCAAAACCATTAAACTGGCTTGAGTAATGCTTCAGCGTGGCTGACGATGTTTTCAATCGTGAAGCCAAACTCAGGGAACAACTTACCGGCCGGCGCTGATTCGCCAAAGGTGGTCATCCCGACAATCGCACCATCCAGTCCGACATACTTGAACCAGTAATCAGCGATACCGGCTTCAACCGCCACGCGCGCTTTCACGCCGCTCGGCAGTACCGATTCACGGTAAGCGGCATCCTGTGCATCAAACAGGTCAGTAGATGGCAGAGAAACCACCCGGACTTTATGGCCACCGGTGGTCAGTTTCTCCGCGGCGCCAAGGGTGATCTCAATCTCTGAACCGGTCGCGATCAGAATCACTTCTGGCGTACCGTCGCAGTCTTTCAGCACATAACCGCCGCGCTTGATGTTCTCAATCTGCTCTGGCGTGCGCTCCGGTTGCAGCAGGTTCTGACGTGACAGGATCAGCGCCGTCGGGCCGTGATGGCGTTCTACCGCCGCTTTCCATGCCACCGCCGTCTCAACCTGATCGCACGGACGCCAGACGCTCATGTTCGGCGTCAGGCGCAGGCTGGCGATCTGCTCAACCGGCTGGTGCGTCGGGCCATCTTCACCCAGACCAATCGAGTCATGGGTATAGACCAGAATCTGCCGCGCTTTCATCAGTGCCGCCATACGCGCCGCATTACGCGCGTACTCAACGAACATCAGGAAGGTCGCGGTGTAAGGCACGAAGCCACCATGGTGAGCGATACCGTTACCAATCGCTGTCATGCCGAATTCACGCACGCCGTAGTGGATGTAGTTACCGGCCGGATCGTCTTTAATCGACTTCGAGCCTGACCAGATGGTGAGGTTACTCGGGGCCAGGTCAGCCGATCCGCCGAGGAACTCGGGCAGTAATTTACCGTAGGCTTCCAGCGAGTTTTGCGACGCTTTACGGCTGGCAATTTTCTGTGGATTGGCCTGCAGATCGTTGATGAATTTGGTGGCTTCCGCTTCCCAGGTAGACGGCATTTCGCCATTCATCCGGCGCTCATATTCCAGAGCCAGCTCAGGATGGGCCTGCTTATAGGCGGCAAATTTAGCATCCCAGGCTTTTTCGCGTTCCGCACCGGCGGCTTTGGCATCCCACTGCTGGTAGATCTCTGCCGGAATTTCAAACGGCGGATAGTTCCAGCCGAGCTGCTTACGCGTCAGCGCCACTTCTTCCTCACCCAGCGCCGCACCGTGTGACTCTTCTTTACCGGCTTTGTTCGGCGAACCGAAACCGATAATAGTGCGGCAGATAATCAGTGACGGCTTGTCAGTCACGCTCTGCGCTTCTTTGATCGCCTGGCTGACTGCTTCCGGATCGTGTCCGTCAATGTCGCCAATCACATGCCAGTTGTAGGATTCAAAGCGTTTATGGGTGTCGTCGGTAAACCAGCCTTCGGTCTCGCCATCAATCGAAATACCATTGTGGTCGTAGAAGCCGATCAGTTTGCCGAGGCCCAACGTACCGGCCAGCGAACAGACTTCGTGCGAGATCCCTTCCATCAGACAGCCATCGCCCATGAAGACATAGGTGAAGTGGTCAACGATGTCGTGATCCGGGCGGTTAAACTGCGCCGCCAGGGTGCGTTCGGCAATGGCTAAGCCGACAGCATTCGCCAGTCCCTGACCCAGCGGGCCGGTGGTGGTTTCAACGCCAGGGGTGTAGCCGATCTCCGGGTGGCCCGGGGTTTTTGAATGCAGCTGACGGAAATTCTTCAGCTCTTCAATCGGCAGATCATAACCGGTCAGGTGCAGCAGGCTGTAAAGCAGCATTGAGCCGTGACCGTTGGAGAGAATAAACCGGTCGCGGTCGAGCCAGGCGGGATTGGTCGGATTGTGTTTGAGGAAGTCGCGCCATAAGACTTCAGCGATATCTGCCATGCCCATTGGCGCACCCGGGTGACCTGAGTTTGCTTTCTGTACCGCATCCATACTCAGTGCACGAATCGCGTTTGCCAACTCTCTGCGTGAGGACATAAAGTTCTCCCTTGTTAAGAATCAGGGCGGGAAATTCCCGCCCGACTAAAAATGAACACTACAGGCGTGCGGCGAGCACATCTTCCAGCTTCTGCTGGTCAACCGCGAACTGACGGATACCGTCAGAGAGTTTTTCCACCGCCATCGGATCCTGGTTATGCTCCCAGCGGAACTCAGCTTCAGAGAGCGGCGACGGCTGATGGAAGCCTTCGGTTGATGGTTCCAGTTTACGTTCCAGCGGCGCATCGCTGTTCTGTAACTCTTCCAGCAGGTTAGGCGAAATGGTCAGACGGTCGCAGCCGGCTAGTGCCACAATCTGCTCCACTTTACGGAAGCTGGCACCCATGATGATGGTGCTGTAGCGATGCTTTTTGTAGTAGTCGTAGATGCGACGAACGGATTTCACGCCCGGATCTTCATCGACCACATAAGGGTCCATCGGTTTGCGGCTGTTGTACCAGTCATAAATACGGCCAACAAATGGCGAGATCAGGAACACGCCCGCCTCGGCACAGGCTCGCGCCTGGGCAAAGGAGAATAGCAGCGTCAGGTTACAGTTGATGCCATTTTTCTCCAGCTCTTCTGCCGCGCGGATGCCTTCCCAGGTTGAGGCCAGCTTGATCAGAATACGTGAGCGGTCGATACCATGCTCTTCGTACAGGCGAACCAGTTTCTCTGCTTTAGTCACACACATGCCACGATCGAAAGAGAGGCGCGCATCCACTTCGGTCGAGACACGGCCCGGTACGCTTTTCAGAATCTCCATACCGAGGTTAATCGCCACTTTGTCGCTGGCGTTGATGATCTGCGTCTCTTTGCTGCCGCCCTGTTTTTTGGCGTAGTCGATCGCATCATCAATCAGGTGTTTATAGGCATCAAGACTGGAGGCTTTGAGGATCAGTGACGGGTTGGTGGTGGCGTCTTCCGGATGGTAATTGCGAATTGATTCGATATCACCACTGTCCGCCACCACGGTGGTGAACTGTTTTAGGGCTTCTAGCTGGTTCATTTCTAAACTCCTTGAAAAGAAAACATGAAAGCGAAAAGGGAGCACCTCAGGCCTCGTAGCCAATCTGTGGCGTGCTCTGCTACCGGGAACGCGAACCCATAACATTGCAACAGACACTTTCCGATGAAAATGCGGTTTCTCTGATTGTTGCGCTGCGAGGCGGTGCGAAGGAGCCGTCATGCGGTGTTAACCGTGGGGTGCGCCATATTCCACCTCTAAGCATAGCAGCCAGGATAAATGACGCAGGCAACACTGTAGCAATCCGTGCCGTATCAGCGACACCGGCAGCGCACGACGGTTGAGGCGGGAGTGACACGCGTAAGCATTGCCGTCAGTCAGGCGGCAATAAAGGAAGCGTCGGCGAAGGGCGACAGCAGCGGCTGGTCCGCTAAGTTGATCTGTAATCGGGACCGGGGTTTTGATGTGGTGAGTGCAGAGTAAGTGCGTTGTGGAAAGACGGCGGGAAATCGGCCTCTTCCCCGGAGGGGAATAGCCGATAACCGTTGAGTGGCGTGTTATATCATCAGGATGAATACGGGCTGCCGGGGAAACTTATTGAATCGGAGCGCAGTTAAACACTTTCAAAAAATTCTGAGAACCCGATTTTTGGATGAGGATAGTGAAACTTGTTATGGCTCAGTGGAATATACATTCCTTCAGGCTCGCCGGGCATGAAGTAATTACCTTCCCATTTGTTGGGTTCGAAAAGTCGGCTATCATTATAAACGCTGCCGATAGGCGCGTAGGTGACATCCCGTCCAAAAATGGAATACACTGCCGCATCAACAAAATTAAAATACTTAGGTATGCCGCGCAAATGGGTATCCTGAATCAGGATGCTGTGCAGTTTATCTTTTAAATAATAGAGGCTGCCGAGATCACGAATCACCTGTTCAAACGAGTGTGAACCATCATGATGAATAATGATTTTGACATTCTCTTCGCCCATCAGCACATCTCTGACATATTCCGGCAGCGTACCGTGAAACATTCTGACCCGGCTTTCAACGGCTTCAGGGTAGCTTCTTCTGGCGCGCTCGTGGGCAAACTGTAAAAAATTACGGTTGATATCGATTAAGTCGAGTTCAATACCCAGATAATGGGCACACCCCGCTAAAATTGAGGTACTTCCGCCCATAAATACCCCGACTTCAACGATTCTGTTTGCTTCGCCCAGAGACGATTTAATCGTATTGAAGATGTCATAGTAATATTTTGCTGAGCATTGGTCTTCATAATGGTCGTTGCCGGTGCCGGTGTTTCTTTTTGCAATCAGATCATCGAAGATAATGTTTTTACCCAGCCACGGAGTAAGGTCGGGTTTGAAGCCGCTGTATATTTCGATATTAAGACGCTCAGCTATCTCAGCAAAATTAAGCGATTGTAGTGTTTCGTCGGGATCTATAAAAAGTGCCATTGCTGTTATCCTTGTCGCGAGATTACTTATTATATCAATTAAAGGTCAGGCGCTAACGGATGAGCATCAAACAGAAATGAACGCTATTCTGATATTATTTATGAGTGATTGTGGCAAATGGAATAACTTTATTAGCAGCTACAGTGAAAGAGTGTATTCAGGGGGCGACGATCGTGACTCCGCAGCGCAGGCCGCGCTGCGGAGTCATGCGATCAGGCGGGAAGATTCAGCCAGTTCTTTACCGGCAGGAAATCGCGGTAGAGCGCGGCTTCAGGCGAATCCTCAACCGGCTGGTAAGCATATTCCCAGCGCACCAGCGGCGGCATCGACATCAGGATCGATTCGGTACGGCCGCCGGTCTGCAGACCAAACAGCGTGCCGCGATCCCACACCAGATTGAACTCCACATAGCGGCCGCGACGATAGAGCTGGAACTGTCGTTCACGGTCGCCCCACGGATGATCTTTACGTCGTGCCACAATCGGTAAATAGGCATCGATAAAGCCGCGGCCCACCGCCTGCATAAAGCTGAAGCAGTGCTCAAAGTCAGGGGTATTAAGATCGTCAAAAAACAGGCCGCCAATGCCGCGCTGCTCATCGCGATGTTTGAGATAGAAGTAGTCGTCGCACCACTTTTTATAACGTGGATAGATATCGTCGCCAAACGGCTGGCAAATATCGAAGGCGGTCTGATGCCAGTGCAGCGCATCCTCTTCAAAGCCGTAAAACGGCGTCAGGTCAAAACCGCCGCCAAACCACCACACCGGATCGGCTCCCGGTTTCTCAGCAATAAAGAAACGGACGTTAGCATGGCTGGTGGGCACGTAAGGATTATGTGGGTGGATCACCAGCGAGACGCCCATCGCTTCAAAGCTGCGACCCGCCAGCTCTGGCCGGTGCGCGGTTGCCGAGGCCGGCATTTGATCGCCATGCACATGCGAAAAGTTGACGCCCGCCTGTTCAAATACCGCCCCGTTGTGCAGCACACGGCTCTGCCCGCCGCCGCCGCCGGGACGCTGCCAGCTATCTTCGGCAAACTGTGCGCCGCCATCTTCTGCCGCCAGGCGGCTACAAATCTCATCCTGCAGGGATAGCAGGAATGCTTTTACGCGGGAAATATCAGCCATCTCTTCGCTTATTGTTGGTCAAAGTCTGCCGCGATTATACGCAAAATCTGGCGGCTTGCATGGCTGCGGCGGTGCTAGTGCGCTGAACAGCTGGCCACAATCAGGCGTTGTGGCGATCGAATTCATCGAAGTAGTTGACGATACCGCTGGCAATGGCAGCGGCAATCTTCTGGCGGAACGCGCTGGTGCCGAGCAACTGTTCTTCACGCGGATTGGTAATAAACGAGGTTTCAACCAGCACCGAAGGAATCGACGGCGACTTCAGTACCGCAAACGCCGCCTGTTCGGTGTGCTGGCTGTGCAGATGGTGCACCGGCCGGATCTGGTCCAGCACGTGCTTACCGAGCGTCAGGCTGTTTTTGATGGTATCGGTCTGCACCAGATCGAACAGAATTTGCTGCAGATAGTGATCCTGTTGCTGCACCTTCACGCCGCCCAGTTTGTCGGCATCGTTTTCCCGCTGCGACAGATAGCGTGCCATTGAACTGCTGGCGCCGCGATTGGAGAGCGCAAACACCGAAGCGCCATTAGCGTCCGGGCTGGTGAACCCATCGGCATGGATCGACATAAACAGATGCGCGCCGTGCTGATGGGCAATCTCGACCCGCTGATACAGCGGAATGAAATGGTCGCTGTCGCGCGTCAGTCGTACCTCAATGCGCGGATGGCTCTGTAACTGACGCTGCACATTGCCGGCGATCTCCAGCACGATGTGCTTCTCTTCCGATCCCTCTTCGCCCACCGCGCCAGAGTCAACGCCGCCGTGGCCGGGATCAAGCATGACGATGCGCTTGCCATTTTTGGCTGGTGGAGCAGGGCGCGGATGACGCGTACTGTTCTGCAGCCCAGCAGACGCCTCTTTGGCCTGAACGGCACGCGGCGATAAAATGGCCAGCGCCAGCCCGGAAAGCAGTAACTGGCGACGGTGGATCAAACGTTTAAGCAAATGCATGTGCGGGTCCGTTCAGAAGAATGTTGCCGATGTTATAGCGTAACGCTATGCCGGCTGCGATCTCTGAAACATTTCAGGGCATTACTTTGTATTTCAGTCCGCGAACAGAAAATTTGCGTTTTTTGTTTGTCGCCAGCGTGGCGAGGGTTGCGTGTGTCGAAGAATGCGTGATAATCAGCAAATTGTGGTTAGTTGCAGGTAAAGAAGATGGAAATCCGCGCCTTCCGCCAGGAAGATTTTGAAGAAGTGATCACCTTATGGGAACGTTGCGATTTGTTACGGCCATGGAACGATCCGGAGCTGGATATCGAACGTAAGATGCATCACGACCCCGATCTTTTTCTGGTCGCTGAAGTGGGCGGTGTGGTAGTGGGCACGCTGATGGGGGGCTACGATGGCCACCGCGGTGCCGCTTACTATCTGGCGGTCCATCCAGATTATCAGGGCCGCGGCTTTGCCAATGCCCTGATGAACCGGCTGGAGAAGAAGCTGATTGCCCGCGGCTGTCCGAAACTGCATCTGATGATCCGGGAAGAGAACGATCAGGTGGTAGCGTTTTACGAGAAGCTTGATTACGAGCCGGTTGATGCGCTGCTGTACGGCAAGCGTCTGATTGAAGATCGTGAATATTAATCCGTCACCCGACTATCTGCCGGATGAATATGATGGCAAAGGGCAGCTGCGGCTGCCATTTCTTTTTTGGCTGATCCTGCTGCTACAGGCACGCACCTGGCTGCTGCTGGTGATGGCCGGGGCTTCACGTCAGCAGGGCAACGATCTGCTCGCGCTGTTCTATCCTGACCAGCAGGCGTTCTGGATCGGTCTCGCGCTCGGGTTACCGGCGCTGGCGGGGCTGCTGCTGACCGGCTACCGGACGCGCTGGCCGCGTCTGTGGCAACACTGGCGCAGCGTGCTGGCGCTTTCACTGCTGGTGAATTTACTCTGGCAGGGCGTGCAGTTTATTCAGGGCGATCTGCTCAGCTCGCCGCTGCCGCTGTTACTGACGCTGTTTGACCTGCTGGCGTTGATCTGGCTGCAAAGCAACCGGCGTCTGCGCGACTGCTTTCTGCCCGAACACCATCTTAAATAAACTTTTTGCCGCTTTGCGACTCCAATCAGTTCCGCCTTTCCGGCATCGCATTAACAGGAGTTTTCATGAAAGCTGTTCGTTCCACGCTACTGATGGCCGCCGTTGTGTTGAGCGGCTGCGCCAGCAACGCCGGTTCCGGCGCTGACAGCAGCCAGCAGGTAAGCTGGTGGAATCCGCTGAGTTATCACTGGTCATCAACGCTGCCGTGGAACTGGTTTGGTTCTTCGCTGACCGTGACCGAGCAGGGCGTGGGCGGCTTAACCGCCTCAACTGCCATGAGCGAAAGCGCCATTAATGACGGACTGAACGGCGACTATAGCCTGCGTCAGGGGATGCGCAGTCAGAACGGCCAGGTGGTTTCTTTCTGGCAGGCGCTGAAGGATGGCGAGGTTAAAGTGGTGGTGTACGGTCAGTCACAGCCAGAACGCATTGAAGTGATGGACAGCAATATTGTCAGCGCTGACGGCAGCAAAGTTGGCGATCTGTTCAGCAATAAATTCACGAAAGCCTTCGATAACTGCGCGCTGGCCAGCGGAACCGATACCCGCGACGTCGCCTGCCGCGTGCCCGGCAGTCAGCATCTGACTTACGTTTACCACGGCGACTGGCACGGTCCGGAAGGGTTAATGCCTTCTGACGACACGCTGAAAAACTGGAAAATCAGCAAGATAGTCTGGCAGCGTTAAGACTGTCAGCGGCGCGTGCGGCGGGCTGTCTGGCAAGCCCGCCGTTGCCCCGTACGTCTCTCTCAATCCCCCAGCGGACGCGACCTGCCGTCCGCCTCGTCTTTTGCTGAAAACAGCATAAACTTCGCCGCCGTCTTATGCTTTTTTCGACTTTGAAATCATCAAACGATATATAAAACCGTTACTGGTTTTCACACAGTTATAAATAAACTGGTGCCTCAGCGGGTGAGATCCGCATCAAACTTTTTCAGGGTGCCAAATGACATTACAAGCGATGAAAAAAATCGTGAGCGGTATCGCCTTGTCGCTGAGCGTGGCTGGCGCAGTCCATGCTACTGAATTACTTAATAGCTCCTACGATGTGTCGCGTGAGCTGTTTGTTGCCCTGAATGCACCGTTTATTAAACAGTGGGATGCCAGCCATCCGGCCGATCCCCTGACCATTAAGATGTCACATGCCGGCTCTTCGAAGCAGGCACTGGCGATTCTGCAGGGGCTGCGCGCGGATGTGGTCACCTACAATCAGGTGACTGACGTGCAGGTGCTGCATGATAAAGGTAACCTGATTGCAGCGGACTGGAAAAACCGACTGCCTAACAACAGTTCGCCGTTTTACTCCACCATGGCGTTCCTGGTACGTAAGGGCAATCCAAAGCAGATTCATGACTGGTCAGATCTGGCCCGCAACGACGTGAAGCTGATTTTCCCCAATCCAAAAACCTCCGGTAATGGCCGTTACACTTATCTGGCTGCCTGGGGCGCTGCGGACAAAGCCGATGGCGGCGATCAGGCCAAAACCCGCGCCTTTATGACCCGGTTTTTGAAAAATGTTGAAGTGTTCGATACCGGCGGCCGCGGCGCAACTACCACCTTTGCTGAGCGTGGCCTCGGCGATGTGCTGATCAGCTTTGAGTCGGAAGTTAACAACATCCGCAATCAGTACGGTAAAGACCAGTATGAAGTGGTGGTGCCAAAGACCGACATTCTGGCGGAGTTTCCGGTGGCGTGGGTGGATAAAAATGTCGCCCACAACAACACCACTGACGCGGCCAGCGCTTACCTTAATTATCTCTATACCCCGGCTGCTCAGGCGATCATTACCCGTTACTACTACCGGGTGAATAATCCGCAACTGATGGCGGAGCAGAAAGATCGCTTCCCGCAAACCACGCTGTTCCGGGTTGAAGACGCCTTTGGCGGCTGGGATAAAGTGATGCAGACCCATTTCGTCAGCGGCGGTGAGCTCGACAAATTGTTAGCGGCGGGGCGTGGATAATGTTTGCAGCCAGCCAGAAACGCGTATTGCCCGGCTTTGGTATCAGCCTTGGCACCAGTCTGCTGTTTACCTGTTTAATTCTGCTGCTGCCAATCAGTGCAGTGCTCATGCAGCTGTCGCAGATGACGCTGCAACAGTACTGGGATGTGATCACCAATCCGCAGCTGATTGCCGCCTATAAGGTGACGCTGCTCTCTGCGGGCGTGGCTTCGCTGTTTAACGCGGTGTTCGGCATGCTGATGGCGTGGATCCTTACCCGTTACCGTTTTCCTGGTCGTACATTGCTGGATGGCCTGATGGATCTGCCGTTCGCCCTGCCGACGGCCGTGGCGGGCTTGACGCTGGCCGGTCTGTTTTCAGTCAACGGCTGGTATGGACAGTGGTTTGCCCATTTTGATATCAAAATTTCGTACACCTGGATCGGCATTGCCATCGCGATGGCGTTCACCAGTATCCCGTTTGTGGTGCGAACCGTACAGCCGGTGCTGGAGGAGTTAGGCCCGGAGTATGAAGAAGCCGCCGAAACGCTGGGTGCCACGCCGTGGCAGAGTTTCCGCCGCGTAGTGCTGCCGGAAGTCGCGCCCGCGCTGCTGGCAGGTACCGCCTTGTCGTTTACCCGCAGCCTGGGTGAGTTTGGTGCGGTGATCTTCATTGCCGGCAACATCGCCTGGAAAACCGAAGTGACCTCACTGATGATTTTCGTCCGGCTGCAGGAGTTTGATTATCCGGCTGCCAGCGCTATCGCCTCGGTGATTCTGGCCGCCTCGTTGATTCTGTTGTTCGCGATTAACACATTACAGAGCCGCTTTGGCCGTCGTCTGGGAGGCCACTAATGGCAGAGGTTTCGCAACTTAATCATGCTGCCCGCCAGCCGGTAAACTGGGGCAAATGGCTGCTGATTGGTATCGGGGCGCTGGTGTCGGTCCTGCTGCTGGTGGTGCCGATGGCCTCGATCTTCTGGGAAGCACTGAACCAGGGATTAGGCGTGGCGCTCGGCAATCTGGCGGATGGCGACATGCTGCATGCGATCTGGCTGACGGTGCTGGTCGCGCTGATCACTGTGCCGGTCAACCTGGTGTTCGGTACGCTGCTCGCCTGGCTGGTGACGCGTTTTACCTTCCCGGGACGACAGTTGCTGCTGACGCTGTTTGATATTCCGTTTGCCGTCTCGCCGGTGGTGGCCGGTCTGATGTATCTGCTGTTCTGGGGCGTTAACGGCCCGGCTGGCGGCTGGCTGGATGCACATAACATCCAGATTATGTTTGCCTGGCCCGGCATGGTGCTGGCAACGGTGTTTGTTACCTGTCCGTTTGTCGTCCGTGAACTGGTGCCGGTGATGCTGAGCCAGGGCAGTCACGAAGATGAAGCGGCGGTTCTGCTGGGCGCTTCTGGCTGGCAGATGTTCCGTCGGGTCACGCTGCCGAATATCCGCTGGGCGCTGCTGTACGGCGTGGTGCTGACCAACGCCCGCGCGATTGGTGAATTTGGTGCGGTCTCGGTGGTATCGGGATCGATTCGCGGTGAGACCTATACCTTACCGCTTCAGGTTGAATTACTGCATCAGGATTACAACACCGTTGGCGCGTTTACCGCCGCTGCGCTGTTGACGCTGATGGCAATTGTCACGCTGTTTCTGAAGAGCATTGTGCAATGGCGCTTAGCGCATCAGCACAACCGCTTGCAACAGGAGGGAAATCATGAGCATTGAGATTAACAAGATCAACAAATCCTTTGGTCGCACGTCGGTGCTGAACGATATCTCTCTTGATATTGCCTCGGGCGAAATGGTGGCGCTGCTGGGTCCGTCTGGCTCGGGAAAAACTACGCTGCTGCGCATTATTGCCGGACTGGAGCATCAGAACAGCGGTCAGATTCGGTTTCATAACCATGACGTCAGTCGCCTGCACGCCCGCGACCGTCAGGTAGGGTTTGTGTTTCAGCACTATGCGCTGTTCCGTCATATGACGGTATTCGACAACATCGCCTTTGGCCTGACGGTGCTGCCGCGTCGTGAGCGTCCGTCCACGGCGGAAATTAAACATCGCGTGACCCGCCTGCTGGAGATGGTGCAGCTGGCGCACCTGGCGAATCGTTTTCCGGCGCAGCTGTCGGGCGGACAGAAACAGCGTGTGGCGCTGGCGCGTGCTTTAGCGGTTGAACCGCAAATCCTGCTGCTGGATGAGCCGTTTGGCGCGCTGGATGCGCAGGTGCGTAAAGAGCTGCGCCGCTGGCTGCGTCAGCTGCATGAAGAGCTGAAGTTTACCAGCGTATTCGTCACCCACGACCAGGAAGAGGCGATGGAAGTGGCCGATCGCGTTGTGGTAATGAGTCAGGGCAATATCGAACAGGTCGGTACGCCAGATGACGTCTGGCGCGATCCGGCGACCCGCTTCGTGCTGGAGTTCCTTGGTGAAGTAAACCGCTTTGACGGCGAAATCCAGGGTTCACAGTTCCATGTAGGTGCACATCACTGGCCGCTGGGCTACACCTCGGCGCATCAGGGCGCGGTGGAACTGTTCCTGCGTCCGTGGGAGATTGATGTTTCGCGCCGAAGCAGCCTGGAAACGCCGCTGCCGGTTCAGGTGCTGGAGATCAGTCCGCGCGGACATTTCTGGCAGCTGGTGGTGCAGCCTGCCGGCTGGCAGAGCGAGCCGTTCTCGCTGGTATTTGAAGGCGAGCAGACCGCACCGATTCGCGGCGAACGCCTGTTTATCGGCCTGCAGCAGGCGCGTCTCTATCAGGGCGACACCCCGCTGCGCGCAGTTGCCTTTGCGCAGAGCGCCTGATATTTTCTCATCAACACCGGGCGGGAGTGTGACTCCCGCCTTTTTTTTGCCATTTTTCTTTTGCACTACGCCAGGAACGACACCGTGACGACTCTCGAAGATACCATCGGCAGTACCCCGCTGATTAAGCTGCAGCGCCTGACGCCCGCCAACGGCAGTGAGGTGTGGCTCAAGCTGGAAGGCAATAATCCGGCGGGTTCGGTCAAGGATCGCGCGGCCTGGTCGATGATCCATCAGGCAGAGTTGCGCGGCGAAATCACTCCCGGCGATCAGCTGATTGAAGCCACCAGTGGCAATACCGGCATTGCGCTGGCGATGATCGCCGCGCTGAAAGGCTACCGGATGCGTCTGCTGATGCCCGATAACATGAGTCAGGAGCGGCAGGATGCGATGCGCGCTTACGGCGCGGAACTGGTGCTGGTGTCGCGCGATCAGGGAATGGAAGGTGCCCGCGACCTGGCGCAGGCGATGGCAGCGCGTGGCGAAGGCCGGGTACTCGACCAGTTCAATAATCCGGATAATCCGCTGGGCCATTATCAGACCACCGGCCCCGAGTTATGGCAGCAGTCAAACCAGCGGATGACCCATTTTGTCTCCAGTATGGGCACCACCGGTACCATTACCGGCGTCGGGCGTTACCTGAAAGAGCACAATACCGGGGTGCAGGTGATCGGTTTGCAGCCCAGTGAGGGCAGCAGCATTCCGGGGATCCGTCGCTGGCCGCTGGCCTATCTGCCGGGCATTTACCGACCCAATCTGGTCGATGACGTGATTGATATGTCACAACAGGAAGCGGAAGAGACGATGCGCGCGCTGGCGCGACGTGAAGGGATTTTCTGCGGCGTAAGCTCCGGTGGCGCGGTGGCGGGCGCCTTGCGGATCGCCGCTGCCCATCCCGGCAGCGTAGTGGTGGCGATCGCCTGCGATCGCGGCGATCGTTATCTCTCGACCGGCCTCTATCAGTAACTTCATCTCCGCCTGAAACGGCCTGCGTGCGCGTTATTGCTGCCCGCAGGCTTTTTTTTGCGTGGCCTTATGCCGTCGGCAGTGCTAAATCTGTAAGGATCGCGTAAATCAGGCTGCGCCCTGGTGCGGCTCAGGACAAAATAGCGGCAATTTTGTACGAGAGATAAAAATGAAAATCCTGCTTGTTGATGATGATGTTGAATTAGGCACCATGTTAAGCCAGTACCTGATCGCTGAAGGGTTCGATGCGCAGCTGGTGTTAACCGGTAGCGCCGGGATTCAGGGGGCGCTGTCCGGACAATACACCGCAATGATTCTGGATATCATGCTGCCCGATATGAGCGGTATTGATGTGCTGCGTCAGGTGCGGCAGAACAGCCGTTTGCCGGTGATTATGCTGACCGCGAAAGGCGACAATATTGATCGGGTCATCGGACTGGAGATGGGCGCGGATGATTACATGCCGAAACCCTGCTATCCGCGTGAACTGGTGGCCCGTCTGCGTGCGGTGCTGCGCCGGTTTGAAGAGCAGGCGCCGCAGCCGGATACCAAAGAGCCGCTGCGCTGGCGCGAGCTGACGCTCAATCCTGCCACCCGCATTACCGAATGGCAGGGCAAAGCATTTGATCTGACCGCCTCGGAATTTAACCTGCTGGATCTGCTGCTGCGCGCGCCGGATCGGGTGGTATCGAAAGATGAGCTGTCAGAAAAGGGGCTCGGTCGTCCTCGCGAAGCCTATGATCGCAGCGTCGATGTCCACATCAGTAATATCCGCCAGAAGTTAAGCGCCTTAACCGCTGACAGCGTGAATATCGAAACCGTGCGCAGCATTGGTTACCGTATTCGATGAAGCAAAGCTACCGTGGACGGATGTTCTGGAAGATTCTGATCGGCTTCTGGATAGTGTTCGTTATCATGAGCCAGTTACTCTGGCTGGGCTTTTCGCTCTCCGGTAAACGCCATGAGCCGCCTGAAATCGTCGCCATCCGGCGGACCGTCGATTTGCAAATGGCCTCTGCGGTGTCGGTGCTGGAGCGGGGCGGTCCGGCGGCGCTGGAGGATATGATGGCGGGCTGGGAGCCTAACGATCGCCAGTTTTTTACCGTGATACAGCATGCGCGTCCGGCCGGTCAGCCCAGTCTGCCCGAGCGGCTAAATTCACCGTTTGAAGGCCGGATCCCCGACCAGATTGTGCGCTGGGTGCGCGGCGCAGATAACAAAGAGTATGAGCTGCGCTACAACATTAAAGGCATGCGGGAAGACAGCAGCATGAACATGATGCCGCGCAAATTTCTCAATATTCCCGAGCCGATGTTCGTGTTTGCCGGATCGGTCGGCTTGTTGTTCAGCCTGCTGCTGGCCTGGAACCTGACACGACCGATGCGTCAGTTACGCGAAGGCTTTTCCCGGGTCGCCGAGGGCGATTTAAGCGTGCGGCTGTTTCCAATGATGCGCAAACGTCACGATGAGATTTCCAACGTGGCGGAAGCCTTTGACGCGATGGTTGAACGGCTGGAAACGCTGGTGCGGGCGCGCGAAGAGCTGCTGCACGATATCTCCCATGAGCTGCGCTCCCCGCTGGCGCGGCTGCAGCTGGCCACCGGACTGGCGCGCCAGACGCCGGAAAGCGTCGGCAGTTCACTGGATCGGATTGATGAAGAGGCGCGCCGGCTGGACAAAATGATCGGTGAATTGTTAACCCTGTCGCGCGCCGAACATGAAAGCATTCCGGATGAGCAATATTTTGACCTGACCGGATTACTTGAGGCGGTGGTCACCGATGTCCGCTATGAAGCGCAGATCCCCGGCGTCAGGGTTGAGTTTCTGGTGGATCAACAGGCCGACTACACGGTGCGCGGTAATGCGGAGCTGATACGGCGTGGCGTCGAGAACGTGCTGCGCAATGCGCTGCGCTTTTCGCTGCCCGGTCAGCAGATTGAGGTACGCTTAAGTGTGGAACAGCAGTGGCTGGCGATTCGGGTGCGGGATCAGGGGCCGGGTGTCGATGAAGAGAAGTTATCCAGCATCTTTGACCCGTTTGTGCGGGTCAATTCGCCGCTGATGGGCAAAGGCTATGGCCTTGGGTTGGCTATCGTGCGCAAAGTAGTGCTGGCGCATCATGGCGAGGTCAAAGCGATCAACCGTCCTGATGGCGGGCTTGAGCTGACGCTGCGTTTACCGCGCTGGCAGCAGCCCTGAGCCTTGCCGATTGGCAGAAACAATAACGGCACCCGAAGGTGCCGTTATGTTTAATCATTGACGCTTACTTTTTGATGCGAATCACCGGCGTTTCGCCGACGGTCACCTGGCCAGACAGCTTAATCAATTCCTTGATTTCATCCATGTTGGAGATGACAACCGGTGTCAGGGTTGATTTTGCTTTCTCTTCCAGCAGCGGCAGATCGAACTCGATGACCACGTCGCCTTTTTTGACCTTCTGGCCTTCTTCAGCGATGCGTTTGAAGCCTTCACCTTTCAGTTCAACCGTATCGATGCCGAAGTGGACAAACAGCTCAATGCCGTTATCAGACTCGATTGAAAAAGCGTGGTTGGTTTCAAAAATCTTGCCGATAGTGCCATCAACAGGCGCGACCATTTTGTTGCCGCTCGGTTTGATCGCAATACCGTCGCCCACGATTTTTTCTGCAAACACCACATCTGGTACGTCTTCAATATTCACGATTTCGCCTGACAGAGGCGCTACGATGTCAATTGTCCCAGCGCTATCTGTTTTTTCGCCAAAAAGTTTAGAAAACAAACCCATGATCTTCTCCTAAGCAGTAATTTGGGGCCAGCATCTCGCAGATTAGCAGAGCGTTTTTTCTTTGATGAACTTGTTAACCAGATTCATCAAATCATCCGCTGTCGGTTGAGCCAGTGCCTGCTCCGCCAATGCCTTCGCATCTTCGAAATTAGTATTACGAATGATTTTCTTGATGCCAGGGATAGAAATGGCACTCATGCTGAACTCGTCCAGCCCCATTCCCAGTAACAGTAGTGTAGCACGTTCATCACCTGCCAGCTCACCACACATGCCGGTCCATTTGCCTTCAGCGTGAGATGCATCAATGACTTGCTTGATTAAATTCAGCACTGATGGCGTCATTGGGTTGTACAGGTGCGAGATCAAATCATTACCACGATCGACCGCCAGAGTATACTGCGTCAGGTCGTTGGTCCCAATACTGAAGAAGTCGACTTCCTTCGCCAGATGGTGCGCGATGACGGCAGAAGCTGGGGTTTCCACCATGATGCCGACTTCAATGCTCTCATCAAACGCTTTACCTTCTTCGCGCAGCTGGGCTTTTAGCAGCTCCAGTTCCGCTTTCAGGCTGCGCACTTCTTCAACCGAAATAATCATCGGGAACATGATGCGCAGTTTGCCGAATGATGAGGCACGCAGGATGGCACGCAGCTGGGCATGCAGGATCTCTTTGCGGTCCATGGCGATACGAATCGCGCGCCAGCCGAGGAACGGGTTCTCTTCTTTCGGCAGGTTCATGTACGGCAGATCTTTGTCGCCGCCAATGTCCATGGTACGCACGATTACAGCCTGCGAACCCATCGCTTCAGCGACGGCTTTATAAGCCTGGAACTGCTCTTCTTCGCTTGGCAGCGAATCACGGTCCATGAACAGGAATTCAGTACGGTAGAGGCCTACGCCTTCAGCGCCGTTGCGCTCAGCGCCGGCGATATCACGCACGGTACCGATGTTAGCGCACACTTCTACCTGATGACCGTCCAGCGTCACCGCCGGCAGATCTTTCAGCTTGGCTAATTCATGTTTTTCAGACAGATACTGTGTCTGTACAGCTTTCAGCTCTTCCTGAATCGCTTCAGAAGGATTGACGTAAATGGTGTTGTTAACGCCATCCAGAATCAGGAAGTCGCCATTTTTGATGGTGGCGGTGACGTTACCGGTTCCGACAATTGCCGGGATCTCAAGGGAACGCGCCATGATTGAGGTGTGCGAGGTGCGCCCGCCTAAATCGGTAATAAAGCCCAGCACCTTTTTCAGGTTCAGCTGTGCGGTTTCTGACGGCGTTAAGTCTTTGGCCACCAGAATGGATTCGTCCTGAATTGCGCTCAGGTCAACGATATGCAGACCTAAAATGTTCTGCAGCAGACGTTTACCGATGTCACGTACGTCAGCCGCACGCTCTTTCAGGTATTCGTCATCTAACTCTTCCAGCGCTTTCGCCTGGCCATCGATAACAGAGTAGGCAGCGGCGTCAGCAGAGGCGTGATCTTTTTTGATCAGGTCGATGATTTCCTGCTCCAGCTCTTCATCTTCCAGCAACATGATGTGGCCTTCGAAGATGGCGGCTTTCTCTTCACCGAGGGTTTCACCCGCTTTGACGCGAATCGCTTCCAGTTGTACTGCCGCCTTACTGCGGCCATCGAGGAAGCGCTGAACTTCCTGCTCAACCTGGTCATCAGAAATTTTCTTGCGGTTGATGACGATCTCGTCTTCTTTCAGCAGCAGTGCTTTGCCGAAAGCGATACCTGGTGATGCTAAAATGCCTGAAATCATAACCTTACCTTTTAATCACGATGGCTGATTGGACTCTTTGCGGTGCCATTGTCGCGGGACACGTACTTTACGAAAGCAATAACGCGGACAGATTGTCCGCGATCAAGATGTTTGCACTCAATGGCGCAGAGGAGTCGATTTGCTGGAAAGCTGAGCGGAAATTACTCCAGTTCAGCCATCAGTTTGACCAGATGCTCAACTGCTTTTTGCTCGTCTTCACCTTCCGCGGAAAGGGTCACGACAGTCCCCTGGGTTAAACCCAGCGTCTGCAGTTTGAACAGGCTTTTTGCGCTCGCTGATTTACCGTTAGAGGTCACGGTAATTTCTGACTGGAAAGCTTTGGCTTCTTTTACGAATTGCGCAGCTGGGCGAGTGTGCAGACCGTTTGGTGCGGTAATGGTAACTTCTTGCTGGAACATTCTATTTCCCCAACGTTATCAGGATGAGTGTTTTGGATCTAAAGTCTAGCCTGGAGCCGTCACTTTAGCCTGTGTAGGTGCGCGGGTATAGCATCATGCTGGCTAACGACGCGCATGAATGAATTTTTCAATTCCGTTGCGTGTCAAAAACGATTCTACACGTCACCGGGTAATTATGCCGTTAATCGCCGTTTCGCCAAATCCGTAAATCGATTCAGCTTGATCCACTTCAAAGAGGGATTAATTTCAGGCATCGAAATAATTGGCAGTCTAAATACCAGAGCCGCGTCACTGAAATCAATCTGCAGGGTGGTGAAAGTGAGATCTGCACCACAAAAAAGCACCCAATCGGGTGCTTTTTTCGACATTTTCAGACTTTCAGCCGTTACTGCTGCAGCTCTTTTTCAGTGAACAGGTCGGCAAAAAGGGCGGTACTGAGATAGCGCTCACCGGAAGAGGGAAGGATCACCACAATGTTCTTATTGGCGAAGGCTTCATCTTCCTGCAGCTTCAGCGCTGCAGCGACCGCGGCACCGGATGAGATACCGGCCAGGATACCTTCTTCTTCCATCAGCTGACGGGCAGTGCTGATGGCTTCTTCATTGCTGATGGCAATAACCCGGTCGATCAGATTCAGATCAAGGTTGCCTGGAATAAAGCCGGCACCGATACCCTGAATCTTATGCGGGCCTGGCTTGATTTCATCGCCGGCCAGCGCCTGGGCAATCACCGGTGAATCAGTCGGCTCAACGGCGACCGAAATCAAATCTTTCTTGCCTTTGGTGTTCTTGATATAGCGACTCACGCCGGTCAGCGTACCGCCAGTGCCGACGCCAGCAATAAACACATCTACTTCACCGTCGGTATCTTCCCAGATTTCCGGACCGGTGGTTTTTTCGTGGATTTCCGGGTTGGCCGGGTTGCTGAACTGCTGTAACAGCACATATTTATCCGGGTTACTGGCGACAATCTCTTCCGCTTTCGCGATAGCGCCTTTCATGCCTTTGGCGCCTTCGGTCAGTACCAGCTGTGCGCCCAGCGCTTTTAGCAGCTTACGACGCTCAACCGACATGGTCTCCGGCATGGTCAGCGTCAGTTTGTAACCGCGCGCTGCCGCCACATAGGCCAGCGCGATACCGGTATTACCGCTGGTTGGTTCAACCAGCTCAACGCCCGGCTTCAGAATGCCGCGTTTCTCTGCGTCCCAAATCATATTGGCACCGATACGGCATTTCACGCTGAAGCTCGGGTTACGGGATTCAACTTTCGCAAGGATGCGGCCGTTACCGATGCGGTTCAGTCGAACCAGTGGCGTATGACCAATTGTCAAAGAGTTGTCTTCATAGATCTTACTCATAGCCTGCCCTTAACTGTATGAATTATTGGGAACCCTCTGAGCATACCTGTTCTGCCTGGGTGCGGAAGGAAAGAAATCGCATATCTATATGTCAGCCGGCAATAAGCCTCGTTAAAAAGAGCATAAGGCCGGCTGATGGTTCTAACGCAGCTCGGTGCGCGCCAGGTTCTGTCGATAGCGATCGACCCACATCGCCGTGGCACCGCAAACAGCAACCGGCATGATGGCGAGGTTCAGAATCGGAATCATGGTGAACAGACTAATCAGTGCGCCAAACTGCATGTTAGCGGTTTTGTGCTGTCGCAGGGCGTTGCGCATCTGCTGAAAAGGGACTTTATGGTTATCAAACGGGTAGTCGCAATACTGCACCGACAGCATCCAGGCGCTGAACAGGAACCACAGCACCGGCGCGACGGTCTGGCCAAAGCCGGGAATAAAGTAGAGCAGCAGCAGCCCGATGGCGCGCGGCAGATAGTAACCCAGCTTTTGCAGCTCACGCTTCATGATGCGCGGCACATCCTTAATCAACCCCATCCAACCGCTGTCGGGCAAGGGCTTGCCGGTCAGACGACCTTCGAGCTGCTCGGCCAGCAGTCCGCAGAAGGGCGCGGCGATCCAGTTCGCCAGCGTGGAGAAGAAGTAGCTAAACACCAGCACAATCGCTATCACCGACAGCGGCCACAGCAAATAGCTCAGCCACTGCAGCCAGTCCGGGATATGGGCCAGCAGGCGGGGGATCCAGTCGCCCAGCCGGTAAAACAGCCAGATAAATGCGCCGCCCAGCATCACGATGTTAATCAGCAGTGGCATCACCACAAAACGCCGGATGCCCGGCAAACGCACCAGTTTCCAGCCCTGGCTGAAATAGTGCACACCGTTAAAATTTGAGACGGATTTCTCAAGGGCCATAAAGCCAATTCTCCTGAAGATGTTGAGCCGCGCCCACTATAACCTGGCTTTTTCCACTGACCAGCTGCCGTTTGGGTAAAAAAACAGCGAAAAAGCGTGGGTCGCCTATCTTATTTGTCAGAAAATAGTGCACAGACTTGCACTTGTGTAGCAGGGCAAATACAGTTAGAGGATAAAGTTTGCCGCGGTGGCAAGGTATTGGAACAACAGAGAATACAATGATGCAGGATTTGCGTCTGATATTAATCGTTGTTGGCGCGATCGCCATTATAGCGCTCCTTCTTCACGGGCTGTGGACCAGCCGAAAAGAGCGCTCGTCAGTGTTCCGCGATCGCCCGCACAAACGTCTTAAACAACGTGATGAACATGATGAGCAGGACCTGATTGACGACGAGGACGACGGCGTCGGTGAGGTTCGTGTACGCCCTGAGCGTCATACTCATCAGGAACCGCGTTTCGATGAAGTTCGCGATCCACAGCCACAAGCGCCGCGTCAACCCGCGACCGCTGAGCCTGTGCGTCAGCCCGCGCCGCGACCTGCACCGCAGTCAGAACCTGAAAGCGATCCGCTGTTCGACACGGCCCCGCAGCCTAAGCCGCAGCCGCGTTCTGAGCCGGTCCGTCAGCAGCAACCTGCGCCGACGTTTGTCGCGCCGCCGGTGCAGGCCGATCCGCTGCTCGATTTAGATCCGCTCGAGTCGGTACAGCCGGAACCGCAGTATCAGGCTGAGCCTGAACCGCAGTCTGAGGTGATTACCGCACCTGCGCCTGAAGCCAAAGCGCCAGCAGAGAAGCCGAAAGAGGCGGTGCTGGTACTGCATGTGGCCGCGCACTCCGGTGGCGAGCTGAATGGTGAAGCGCTGCTGCAGGGGATTCTGCAGGCGGGCTTCCAGTTTGGCGAAATGAACATTTTCCACCGTCATCTCAGCCCGGCAGGCAGCGGTCCGGTGTTGTTTAGCCTGGCCAATATGGTTAAGCCGGGTTCATTCAATCCTGACCTGATGACTGACTTCAGCACGCCTGGCATCTCTATCTTTATGATGGTGCCTTCCTACGGTGATGCGAATCAGAACTTCAAGCTGATGTTACAGTCGGCGCAGCGTATCGCGGATGATGTCGGCGGTGTGGTGCTGGATGATGAGCGCCGCATGATGACACCACAGAAGCTGGAAACCTACAAAGCGCGCATTCGCGATGTGGTCGGCGTCTGAGACCTGCGCTAACGGTTATCTGAATTGTTAAAACAAACCCCCGCCTGTCGGGGGTTTTTTATCTGATGGGGCTTTATGAAATCCGTTCAGGATCAAATCACCGAACTGCGCACAACGTTGCGTCATCATGAATATCTCTACCACGTTATGGATGCGCCGGAAGTCCCCGACGCCGAATATGATCGTCTGATGCGTGAGCTGCGTGAGATGGAAGCGGCACATCCCGAGCTGATCACCCCGGACTCGCCTACTCAGCGTGTCGGTGCTGCGCCGCTGACGGTGTTCGAGCAGGTGCGTCATGAAGTCCCGATGCTGTCGCTGGATAACGCTTTTGATGAAGCCACCTTTCTGGCCTTCAACAAGCGGGTGCAGGATCGGCTGAAAAACAGTGAAGACATCACCTACTGCTGCGAACTGAAACTGGATGGCCTGGCGGTCAGCCTGCTGTACGAAAACGGCCTGCTGGTGCGGGCGGCGACCCGTGGTGACGGCACCACCGGCGAGAACATTACCGCCAATGTCCGCACCATTCGTGCCATTCCGCTGCGGCTGAAGGGTGACAACATTCCGGCGCGACTGGAAGTGCGCGGCGAAGTGTTTATGACCCAGCGCGGCTTTGAAAAACTGAATGAGGAAGCGCGGCGTACCGACGGCAAGGTGTTTGCCAATCCGCGCAATGCGGCGGCCGGTTCGCTGCGTCAGCTTGATCCCCGCATCACCGCTAAGCGTCCGCTGACCTTTTTCTGCTACGGTTTCGGCCTGCTGGAAGGCGGCGAGATCCCGCACAGCCACATGGCGCGACTGCAACAGTTCAAAGCCTGGGGACTGCCGGTCAGCGATCGGATCCGTCTGGCGCATAATGCACAAGAGGCGCTGGCTTTTTATCGTGAGATTGAGCAGCAGCGTCCCACGCTCGGTTTTGATATCGACGGTGTGGTAATCAAAGTCGATTCACAGGCGCTGCAGGAGCAGCTGGGCTTCGTGGCTCGCGCACCACGCTGGGCTATCGCCTTTAAATTCCCGGCTCAGGAGCAGATGACCTGGGTGCGCGACGTCGAGTTTCAGGTCGGACGCACCGGCGCGATTACGCCGGTGGCGCGGCTCGAACCGGTTCAGGTGGCCGGCGTTATCGTCAGTAATGCCACGCTGCACAATGCCGATGAAATTGAGCGCCTCGGCTTGCGCATCGGCGATCGGGTAGTGATTCGCCGTGCGGGCGATGTCATTCCGCAGGTGGTCAATGTGGTAACGACAGAGCGCCCCGACGACGCCCGTGAAGTGGTGTTTCCGCAACATTGTCCGGTCTGTGGTTCGGATGTTGAGCGGGTGGAAGGGGAATCGGTTACGCGCTGCACCGGCGGGCTGATCTGTGGTGCTCAGCGCAAAGAAGCGCTGAAGCACTTTGTGTCGCGCCGGGCGATGGATGTGGACGGCATGGGCGATAAGATTATCGACCAGCTGGTGGAAAAAGAGTATGTCAAAACCCCGGCTGACCTGTTCCGCCTGACCGCCGGTGTGTTGACCGGCCTCGATCGTATGGGGCCGAAATCGGCGCAAAACGTGGTGGATGCGCTGCAAAAGGCGAAATCAACCACCCTGGCGCGCTTTCTCTATGCGCTCGGCATTCGCGAAGTCGGTGAAGCGACCGCCGCTAATCTGGCTAACCATTTTGGTGAACTGGAAAAAGTGATGGATGCCGATCTGGAGGCGCTGATTGCGGTGCCGGATGTCGGCAAAGTGGTGGCGACTCACGTGCGTAACTTCATGGAAGAGGAGAGTAACCGCGAGGTTATCCGTCAGCTGGTTGAGGAGATCGGCATTCACTGGCCAGCGGTGGTGGTGGTGAGAGCCGAGGAGATCGACAGTCCGTTTGCGGGTAAAACGGTGGTGCTGACCGGTTCGCTGTCGCAGATGAACCGTGATGATGCCAAAGCGCAGTTAATTGCGCTGGGCGCAAAGGTAAGCGGCAGCGTTTCGAAGAAAACCGATCTGCTGATTGCTGGTGAAGCGGCCGGTTCCAAGCTGGCAAAAGCGCAGGAGCTGGGGATTGAGGTGATCGATGAAGCGGAAATGATCCGTCTGCTGGGTGCCTGAGATGGAGAAACATCAGCTGGTAGCGATCGCCAATACCGCGATGCCCTTTGGTAAGTACAAAGGGCGGATGCTGATCGATCTGCCCGAGCCTTACCTGCTGTGGTTTGCCCGCAGCGGGGATTTTCCGTCAGGCCAGCTGGGTGATCTGATGCAACTGACGCTGGCAATCAAAATTGAAGGCCTTGAAGGGTTGGTTAAACCGCTTAAGGCCGGCAATTAATTCTGCCCGCGCTGGCGGGCAGTGTCTCTACTTTTGCGACTCCATCACCGGCGCTTTAACCTGCTGCGCCTGCAGCTTCTCGCCACTCTTTTTGTAGCGCCCGGCGATAAATGAACAGACCATCAGTTGAACCTGATGGAAGATCATTAAGGGCAGCACAATCATCCCTACACTGCTGGCGGGAAACAGAATATTCGCCATCGGCACGCCGTTCGCCAGGCTCTTCTTCGAGCCACAAAAAAGCACCACAATTTCATCGGCACGTTTAAAGCGGAACAGACGTGATGCCAGCAGGTTGATCAGCAACACTGCGGTCAGCAGCAGTACGCATCCTGCCAGAATCCATAATAGCGTATCGACGCCCACGCGATGCCAGATGCCGTTGATGACCGCTTCACTGAAGGCGGAATAAACCACCAGCAGAATGGAAGTCTGATCGGTTTTGCCAATCAGACTGCGATGTTTCTCCACCCAGGCACCAATCCAGCGGCGGGAGAGATGACCCAGCACAAAAGGCACCAGCAGCTGCAGCATAATCTTACCGATTTGCTCCAGGCCATCTGATGGCGCATTGCTGTGCACATCCATCACCAGATTAACCAGCAGCGGGGAGATAAATACCCCCAACAGGCTCGACGCTGAGGCGCTACAGACCGCCGCTGCGACGTTACCACCCGCCATTGAGGTGAAGGCGATGGCTGATTGCACCGTCGCAGGCAGAATGCAGAGGTAGATAAAGCCGGTATAGATTTCGGGGCCGACATTCACCGGATGCCACCAGACCAGCAGCAGACCGAGCAGCGGGAACAGCACAAAGGTACTGAACATAATCCACAGATGCAGCTGCCAGTGACTGCTGCCGGCGATGATCTTTTCACGTGATAACTTGGCACCGTGCATGAAAAACAGCAGGGCGATGGCGGCCGTGGTCAGATAGCTAAAGATATCGACGAAAATGCCTTTTGCAGGCAGGAAAGACGCCAGCAACACGGTGATGATGAGTTTGACCATCATCGGATCGAGCCGTAAAAATCCCATTGTTAAAATCCGGTTAAATATTGAATAGCAATGATTGTGCGCGAAGCGGGTTTAGAAATAAAATTGATTTATTGAATTAATCTATGAGCTGAATCGATGAATTATACCCTACGACAGTTGCGAACCTTTATCGCGGTGGCGCATTACGGCGGATTCAGTCAGGCCGGGCAGGCGATCGGTCTGAGTCAGTCGGCGGTCAGCCACAGCATAAAAGAGCTGGAGGCGGAGACCGGCGTACGCCTGCTGGACCGTACCACGCGAGAAGTGATACTGACTGAAGCCGGACAGCAACTGGCGTCGCGCATGGAGCGATTGCTGGAAGAGATCAACACCACGTTGCTGGATATCCGCAGTTACGGCGAGCAGCGCAGCGGTACGGTGCGGCTGGCAGCCAGCCAGACTATTTCAGCCCATCTGATGCCACAATGCCTGGCGGCCAGTCAGAACCATTTTCCCGACATTAAAGTCATCCTCCACGATCGCGCCCAGCAGTGGGTACTGCAAAGCGTGCGCAACGCCGAGGTCGATTTCGGTATCATCATCGGTCCGCTCAGCGATACCGATTTCGATTGTCTCGCCATTCTGGATGAGCCATTTCTTCTATTGTGCCGCGATGACGATCCGCTGGCGCAGGTGGAACAGGCGCAGTGGTCGATGCTGGCGGGGCGTACCATGGTGCTACAGGATTACGCTTCAGGTAGTCGGGTGTTGATTGATGCGGCGATGCAGCAGCAGCAGATTCAGGTCGACGTGGTGCAGGATATCGGGCATCCCGCCACGCTGTTCCCGATGGTGGATGCGGGGATTGGCATCAGCATTTTGCCGGCGCTGGCCTTGCCGCTGCCGGCCGGGCGAGCGCTCACGGTGAGGCGCTTATATCCGGAGATAAATCGCAGCCTGATGCTGATTAAGCGCAAAAATCGCTCGCTGACGCCAGCCGCCGAAGCGATCTGGCAGGAGGTGCGCCAGCAGGCCGCGCTGCTGGCGCAACAACGCGCGGTCAGTCCACCGTTTTAGATATAGACATCAAGCTGGTTCGTGTCGGTTGGACGGTTGACGCCGTCCGCTTTGATTTCGCCTGGCAGTTTGCTGTCGTCATTTTTCTGCTCAGCCTGTTCGGCCTGCTTCTGCTCTAACTGGGCAATCTGCGCTTCCAGCATGGTGATTTGCGACTCATACATCTGCTGCATCTCAGCTTTTTGTTTGTCCGTCAGATCTGCATTGCTGGACAACTCTTTAAGCTGGGTTGTGATGTTCTGAATCTGTTTGCTTAGCGCGGCCACCTGCGACGCAACACTGCCGCCGCCGCTGCTGTCACCGCTACTGACTGCACTGCTTAAAATTCCGGATATAGATGACATCATTTTCTCCCTGCAAATAGTCATTAACGATTATCGGCCTGCGGAAAAATCACTTGAGAAGAAAAATGTTAAGAAGGCGAAAAGAGCGGTGAGGGCAAAATGGCCCGAATGATGAAGTGCGGAGGTGGGGGAGGAGGAAGGGGGAGCAGCAGAAACGGAAAAAGCGCCTTAAAGGCGCTTTATTCTGAATTGGTGGGTCGTGCAGGATAAGCCGCGGCCCGTCCGGGGCCACGCCCTGCGGGTGATGCTGGCGCATCAGCCTGAACCGCTCCCGGCGCTTCAGTCGAA